>JBLRWS010000089.1:0-8035 GCA_047921075.1 Balneolaceae bacterium
TAGTGTGTAGCTTGAAATTCAATCTCCGGCACCGCAACACGTGCGGCAAACATCACGGCGGGATGAGCTTCCAGCAGCTGCATCGCTTCGGGCTCTGAACCAACCGGTACGGCAACGGATGCCTGCCGGGGCAGGTGCGATACATGCCGGTCTTCAAACTCGAGTCCCCACGACTGCAGCAGCGCAATGGCATCGCTGCGAGTTACATCCATCGTGAATAACAGGTGAATCGTGGGCGGCATACCTCGCAACCGCTCCAAATGCTTCTCTTTCTCTTCATCGCTGATATCATCGGCAAACGTCACGTTTTCCGACCCCAAAAATTCAGAGACACGAACATCGCTGACGGACGGGTGCGATCGGATGCGGTGAAGAGCGTCATCACCGTGAGTCCACGTTTGAAAAAAACGAACGGGGCTGAACTGTTCATCGGTAATGGTAAAGTTATGGGCGGTGATCACCGACCGGCTGTACTCGGCGGTTGCGGTGTCGGCAAAGGTAACCGTGATTGCCCCTTCCTGCAGCGTGGGTGTAAACTGCTGAGCGGACAGGGTATGCAGCGGGCTGCTCAACATAAGAAACAGGGCTGCGTAGAAGGTATGGCGAATAACTCTTGATAGATACATAACCTGGGGAGTTGATTAGAGGTTATTAACAATATAGTATCTGGGGATTTAAAAACAAAAAAGCCCTCCGAAATGGAAGGCTTTTTTGCGGAAAATAGATTTCCTTTTACTGAATCATCACCGTATCGATACTGTGCACGAGTCCATTGGCTGCGGGAATGTCGCCCGTTTCAACCTCTATACCGAGGTGCTCGGCTGCATCCGCTGCAGGTACTTCACCCTGAAACAGGTGGCCGATCAGTATGTTTTGGAGCATGTCCGGGTTTTGTCGGAGTTGAGTCAATTCGTCGCCAAGCTCTTCAAACGCCTCATCGGTAGGGGCCATAACGGTAAACGGGCCCGGCTCGGAGATGACCATGTGGAGTTCTGCTTCGGCGAGGAGTTCCGCAAAGATGGTGTGGTCATCACTGTCGTTAATAACATCAAACACCGACTCTTGTGCCACTGCACCGGCGGTAAAGGCGAATAGAAAAAGAAGTGTGAGAACAGATTTCTTGAGTGAGTTCACTGTGTGAGTATTCATGATATTGATTTATTGAAGGTTGGATTTACTATATCCAACGGAAATAATACAAGTAATGTTCCATGGTTAAGTCCGCCTAATCGTTATTTTTTTTATTCAAGTATATAGCCGTTTAAAAAATCGAATTAAAAACCGGTTTATTTGTTCTGAAATCGGTTTCGCAAGCGTATTTTTGACGTTCCTCCGATTGTGCCGGTGAGGTGAAAGTTTCGTATCTTTCGGGTCTTGAGTGCATTTGGTTCGGGGCGATCGCTGCAATTTTCGACAGCATACCAACCGACACGAATCCCTCAATTGCACCACGAAACAGCAGGCACCCTACGTACCATTTTATACTATGCAGCAGGTAGAAAGCGACATATCAACCACCATTGCAAAAGAGGTTCAGGCACGGCGCACCTTTGCGATTATCTCTCACCCCGATGCCGGAAAAACCACTCTTACGGAGAAGTTGCTGCTCTATGGAGGTGCTATTCACGAGGCGGGCTCCATCCGTCAGCGTAAAGCCACGCGCCACGCTGCATCCGACTGGATGAGTATCGAAAAAGAGCGCGGTATTTCGGTCACCTCATCGGTGCTCCGGTTCGAAAAAGATGGCATCAAATACAACCTGCTCGATACACCGGGCCACAAAGATTTCTCGGAAGATACCCTGCGAACCCTGGTGGCTGCCGACTCGGGGCTGATGGTGATTGACGTGGCAAAGGGAGTGGAGGAACAGACCGAAAAACTGTTCGAAGTGTGTAAGCTGAGACAGGTGCCGGTCATCACCTTTGTGAACAAGTGCGACCGCCCCGGTATGGATCCCCTTGAGGTGCTCAGTAACATTGAAAACAGATTGGGTATTGAAGCGATTCCCGCCAGCTGGCCCATCGGGTATGGCCCGAAATTTCAAGGGATTTACGATCTGATCGGCAGGCAGATGCATCTCTATCAGAAAGAAAAACACGGCGCAAAGAAAGCCGAGACGATTGTCTATTCGCTGGATGAGGGGATGGAGGCGTGCACGCTCTCCGATATGGAAAAAGAGAACCTGCTGGAAGAGATTCTGCTCATACAGGATATGATGGAGGTGATGGATCGGGAGGCGTTTAAGACCGGCAAGGCAACGCCGGTATTTTTTGGCTCGGCGCTGAACAATTTTGGACTGGATGTATTTTTAGACTATTTCAAACAGCTTGCACCGCACCCACAACCCTACCTGAATCAAGAGGGTGTTGAGCGGGAACTGGATGCGCCGTTTAGCGGATTCATCTTTAAACTGCAAGCCAATATGAATCCCGATCACCGCGATTGTGCGGCCTTTATCCGTGTTACCTCCGGAAAGTTTGAACGCGGGCTGCAGGTCACGCACGCATCAACCGGCAAAAAGGTGAAAATGTCCACCCCACACACATTAATGGGTGACGAGCGCAATATTCTTGAAGAGGCCTACCCGGGTGATATCGTCTCTCTGTTCAATCCCGGATTTTTCCGTATTGGCTCCACCGTTCATGCCGACAAACCGGTGGTTTTTAATGTGATTCCGCTGTTTACCCCCGAGCATTTCATGAAAGCGACCACAAAAGATCCCTTTAAACGAAAGCAGCTTCGCGAGGGGTTAAAGCAGCTGTCGGAAGAGGGGGTGGTTCATGTTTTTGAGGTGCCCAATGGCGTGGGTAACGAGTTGCTGTTGGGTACAGTGGGGGTGCTGCAGTTTGAGGTGGTGGAACACCGCATGGCGGGTGAATATGGCGTGGATCTTCATCGCCAGCCGGTTTCGTATCATGCTGCACGATGGCTGTCTGACAATGCCGAGATGGTGATTCAAAAGCTGGAATCGAGCTACTCCACCCATATCACCAAAGATATGGATGGAAACCCGATTGTACTGTTCGACAGCGCCTACGCCCTAAGTCAGGCCGAAGAGAAAGTGGGCGCAGAAAATCTACACAAGTACAAGCAGTAGACCCACTCTTTATTGCCGGAGCGCGGCCAAATCAGCCTGGCAAAACGATTCGAAGTCGGGGATGGTGCCGCCGAAAAGGTTGGCGAAAAAATCGGCCGTGTTCACCGCGTGATACATCACACACTCCTCGACCGTACAGTGCGCGCCATTCTCAACATCGTGATGATCGTCCTGCATTTCTGTGCCGTTGTTTACAAGGCCGAACAGATGGCCATACTCGTGGTAGAGAACGGTTGACTCGATCTGCACGCGTGATGGCTGGCCAAGGCCCCCGCTAATCGATTGAATGGTTTCGGAAAAGTAGGCCGTGGAGGTGTTGAAATAGGCGATGCCCAGCACATTACGGCTCGAAAATTCACCATCCAGAAAAAGAGCGTACGAGGCCAGTCGATTCCCCTGTGTAAAGGTCTGCCGGTGCTCCTCTTCCAGGTCCCGAACATCTGCAGCGGTGTAACTCTCCTGCCCGCCAGAGGGTATTTCTACCGGATCCTGGATGATAATAGACGATTTATCGATATGGCGCGATAGAAAATCGACAAGGTTATCGATGGATTGTTGCCGGGGTGCTGCACCGGGCATGTATTGAATTTCGATGACCAGTTCGTCGAATGTTTGGTCGGTAACAAAGGCGCTGTTTGATGCGCCCGGTGCCTGTTTATGGTTAAAGGTCCCTTCCGTTGGCGGCGGCGTCTCGTTGTCGTCAATCGGTTGCACAGATTGGTCGGAACAGGCGTACAAGGCCATAGCCATGCCTGCAATGAGAATTGAGAAAAAAAGGAATCGGTGCGAGGTGCGTAAAGATGTAAGCATTATCAATACAATGTTTATTTTGGTCAGTAGTATGAAAGAATGTTGATAATGAGTTGAAATTTCAACATTCTTACTTCTTTAAACAGAGTGTAGCCTTTAGACATTGTTAAAGAGAGTTCACGAGGCTATGTTCCATTTCTTACGCTGATACCCAAACATATGAAAGTTCTCTCGCTCGTTGAAGCCGATTTTGATAACCCAACCCATGCCAAAGCCGTTGTGGACCTGACCAATGCCTATGCGCAGGACTCGATGGGGCTGAATGATTCGTTGCCCAATACGGTCAAAAACAACTTGATCGCTGCGATGAAAGCCCATGGAAATACCTTCAGCTTTCTCGCTTATATGGACGATGTACCCGCCGGTGTAGCGAATTGTTATCTGGCATTTTCTACATTTTGCGCAGCCAATGTGTTGAACATACACGACATTGCCGTATCGCCATACTATCGGAACAAGGGTATTGGCGATGCGTTGCTTTCTAAAATAACCGAGAAGGCCAACGCTCTGGAATGTTGTAAAATCACACTGGAAGTGCGGAAAGATAATCCCGCTCAACATCTGTACCTGCGCAACGGGTTTGAGTTTGGCTCTCCGCCGATGTACTTCATGAGCAAGCCGTTAAACGAGCGGTAAACACGCTTGCGCCACAACTGTTTAGATATTGTGTTCCAAGTGTGACGTTTTTGTAAGGAATGGAGTGGAAAGAGGCCATACATTCTGTTTCAGATAATCGGACATGGTATGAAAAATCGATTCCTTGACGTAAAAAAAGTGGTGGGAGAGATGAGTCGGGAAACGACTCGTAACCTGCGGGAACTCACGATTCCGAAAGCGTTTGTATTGTCTCTTCTGGCCGGCGCGTTTATCACCTTTGGCGCGCTATTTTCGGTGTTTCTCTCGGCTGAGGTAGAAACGATGGGCATCGCCCTGCTGCTGCAGGGGTTTGGGTTCTCGGTGGGCTTTTTTATGGTCATTTTGACCGGCTCCCTTCTCTTTACCGAAACCAATGTGGTACTTCCCGCCTCGCTGCTAAATTGCGATCACAAGGAGTTGATGGCCGGCGCTGCCCGGTTTTGGATGATTGCGATTCTGGGTAACGTAATCGGTGCTTTTTTAGTCGGCTTTCTGATTATGCTGGCCCATCACTACCCGCAAGAAATTATCGATACGCTGGCGGGCATTGTAGATAAGAAAATGGCCTATGCCGAAGAGGGTACAGCCACCAGCTGGTTTCAGGTGGTGCTGTCGGGCGTGTTTGGGAACTGGCTGGTTGGGATGGCCGCTGTGTTTGCCATCATGGGAAAAACCATCATCGGCAAATACATTCCCATCTGGCTGGCGGTAAGCCTCTTTGTGGCCGGCAATTTTCAGCACAGCCCGGCCAATATGGGCTATTTTTCGCTGATTATGCCGCTGGGCATCGGCCCGGGATGGGTGGATGCCGTGGTGTGGAACCTGATACCGGCCGCCATCGGCAATATTCTGGGAGGGATCTTTCTGGTGGCTCTTCCATTCTGGTATGCGCTCAATGAGTCGGAGAAAAATGAGATCCACTCCGAGGGAAAACCGGGGAGCGATGAGCAAACCCCAGGCTGACATGCGACGTCTCTATTTAATTATCTGCCTGAATATCCGTACCTTTCAGCCGAAAAAAACGGGCTCTGTTTAATCATACGCCCAAAACGAAACAACAACGAGTAAACAAAACCATCCCATGGCAAAAGAATATGATGTTTGTGTAATTGGAACGGGCCCCGGTGGATATGCTGCGGCGATTCGCGCGGCACAGCTGGGCTTTAAAACGGCAGTGGTTGAAAAACGATTTTTGGGTGGGGTTTGCCTCAATATCGGCTGTATCCCAACCAAAGCGTTGTTGCGTTCGGCCGAGGTGTTTGAGTCGATCGCCCACGCAAGCGACTTCGGTGTGGATGTAAAGGAGTTTTCGGCCAATTTTGAAGGCATGATACAGCGCAGCCGTAAAGTGGCCGACAAGATGAGCAAGGGCGTTCAGTTTTTGATGAAAGCGAACAAAATTGATGTACTGAACGGAACGGGCGTCTTTAAATCGGCCAAAGAGCTTGCCGTAAATGACGAAAAGGGCAAAGAGACCGAGACGGTAAAAGCGAAACATTTTATCATTGCAACCGGCGCGCGTCCACGCGAGCTGCCAAGCCTGAAAATTGACGGCAAAATGATTATCGACTCCGAACGGGCCATGCAACTCGAGAAGCAGCCCAAGAAAATGGTGATTGTGGGCGGCGGTGCCATAGGCGTGGAGTTTGCCTATTTCTACAATACCATCGGCACGGAGGTTACCCTTGTGGAACTTCAGAAAACACTGGTTCCCGTTGAAGATGAAGACGTGGGTAAAGAGCTGGGCAAAATTTACAAGAAAAAAGGCGTTAACGTGCTCACCGACTCTTCTGTAGAAAAAGTAGAGAAAAAAGGAAAAGGCGTTCTGGTTACCGTTAAAACCAAGAAAGGAACGGAAGAGATTGAAGCCGATATGGTGCTCTCTGCCGTCGGGGTGGTTGGCAACGTTGAAAATATCGGGCTCGATAAGGCCGGCGTTAAAACCGAGAAAGGCGCCATTGTGGTGGATAAAGAAACCTACAAGACCGATGCCGACGGCATTTACGCCATTGGTGATGTGATCGGCGCGCCGTGGCTGGCTCATAAAGCGTCGCACGAAGCCGTTGTACTGGCCGAACAGTTGGCCGGACAGAAACCGAATCCAATCAACTACGATAACATTCCCGGCTGTACCTACTGCGAGCCCCAGGTGGCGTCGGTTGGCCTAACCGAAAAGCAGGCCAAAGACGAAGGGTACGACGTGAAAGTGGGTAAATTCCCGTTTTCTGCCAGCGGCAAAGCGGCCGGATTGGGACACGAAGAGGGCTTTGTGAAAGTGATCTTTGATGCAAAATATGGCGAGTGGCTCGGCTGCCACATGATCGGTTCGCATGTTACCGAACTGATTGCAGAAGCAGTGGTTGCGCGTGATCTCGAAACCACCGGGCACGAAATTATCAGTGCCGTGCACCCGCACCCGACCATGAGCGAAGCGGTGATGGAAGCCGCTGCAGAAGCGTACGGCGAAGGGATTCACCTCGGTTCAAAACCGGCGGCCAAGAAATAACACCCGGCACGCTTTCCTGATTACAAACCGAAAAGCGGTGGGCTTCCCACCGCTTTTTTTGTTTCCCTTACACACGTTGTAAGGGATTCACTACAATTATCGGTAAAAAGACAATTTTGTATGAAAAAGAGAAGCTGTTTTTTATTTTGTGAGTGAGATGATGAAGCCCAGGTGATCCCAAACCAGAGAGGTGCCTTATGAAACCACTAAAAAGCAACAAAGAAATAAAAAGTACACGCCGAGCCAACGTAGATCTGCGGAGTTATCACACGATCTTTTGGCAGACAGGGTTGATCCTTGCCCTTTTACTGATGATTGGCCTTACCAAGGTGGATATGTCGTTCGAGAAAGAGACCGATTTTCAGGTGCACACACAAGAGGTAGCCGCATTGGAAGAGATTGTACAGACCCGGCAGCAGCCAACGGTGCCGCCACCACCAAGGCCGCCCGTACCGGTTGCCGTGCCCAACGATGTGATTATTGAAGATGTACAGATTACCATCAATGCAGAGTTCGATTTTTCGAACAACTATTTGCCGCCGCCACCGGCACCTATGGCTGCAGCGGAAGAAGAGGAGGTAGAAGACTTCTTCATTGTTGTGGAACAGATGCCGGAGCTGATTGGCGGCATGGGCCCGTTACAGGAAATGATTCGCTACCCCGAAATGGCGCGGATTGCGGGTATACAAGGCCGGGTAACGGTTCAGTTTATTGTGAATGAGCGGGGAGAGGTAGAAAACCCGGTTGTTGTGCGGGGCATCGGCGGGGGCTGCGATGAAGAGGCCCTGCGCGTGATTAAAATGGCGAAATTTACACCCGGCATGCAGCGGGGCCGCCCGGTGCGTGTGCAATACGCCATCCCGGTTCAGTTTATGCTTCGTGCCGGAAAAAACTCATAGATAACCCACTTTCCGTAGTACTCCAAAGCCGGCCGGCTACTCCTTACGCTGAGGGAATTGTCGGTCGGTTTTGAGTGTAAAGCTGCA
>JBLRWS010000090.1:0-7766 GCA_047921075.1 Balneolaceae bacterium
GCATTTTGCAGGAGCTTCTTCCGTACAGTTTCTCCGGCACCGCCTTCAAATAGTTGTTTACAGAATTAAATCTCAGATGGGTCCATTCGGCGAACTGAGTAGCTGTCAAATCTAGGCAAAAAAGCTTCAAAAGCTGCCCGACAAAATATACTTACTTTTGAGTATTGTGCATTAAAATATTTCAATCAATATTGGAATACAAAGCATAAAATTTTATGCGACTGAATTTTTTAACCAGGTTGCTATCTGACTCAAAAGCTTGTCAAGCTGTTTTTTAGGGTACTTTAAAAAAGAAAAACCAATAGTTATGAAGGGAAAAACTCGCCGCAGATTTAACAGGTTGTGTTGTTTTATAGTGTTGATACTTCTGGGAATTGGTTTTTTGCCAAACACTTGGGTTTCAGCTCAAAATCAAAAAAGCCAGGCTGAGCGGGAGATACAAATCCATACCGTTGAATCCCCCTCGGCTGATGTTCAACAACGCATTGAGGAATCTGTCCGGAACCTGCCGGGTGATTTCCAAAACAGAGATTTATTAAACATGTGGTTTGACACAGGTTTTTCAATGGCTCTTGGCGGTCCCAAAGCACTCGAACAGTCACTTCCCGGCGTGGAGGGAAGTATTCACACGGTTATTTGGGATGCTGGTTATTTATATGCCGCAGGCAGTATTACTTCAGCCGGTGGTGAACCGCTGAGCGGAGTGGCCCGGTTCCACGTTGATTCTGGCGAGTGGGAAAGCCTTGGGCTTGAGTGTATTGAAAATTGCCAAATCAGCGCTATGGCAATAGTTGATAACAACTTATATGTATCGGGAGTGATTACCCTGCCGGATGAAGGCGATGGAGAAGCCAACACGTTTACAATTGGCCGGTATCATTTTGCGAATGAAGTATGGGAGTTTGAGGGGGCTCCGCTAACACGAGGTTCACAACCTGCTCGTATACATTCAATGGTAAAGGTAGATGGTAATTTGTATCTCGGAGGAGATTTTAACTCGGCAGGATCTGTTTCCGTAAATAATATTGCCGGGTTTAACCTCGCCGGCGGAGTATGGTTTTCGCTGGGTGATGGTGTTTCGGAACCGGTTCAGGATTTAGCTGTTCATGAAAATTTGCTGCATGTGGCCACCACATTGGGCTCGGGCACAACCGTAGGCAATGGCCTGGACGTATCAGGTATTCCCGTGTACGATGTAAGTGTAGAAAATCACGGCAACCAAGGGTGGTCTGTTTTCGGGGATATCTCTCTGGAGTTTTTGGATCGAGAGGTTTTCGATCCGGTCATTAACGCAATCCATATTGATGATGGCACCATGTTTTTTGGCGGAACATTTGACCAGGTGAACGGCTCGTTTGCTTTTTCATTTGCCAGCTATAATTTCGCGGCCGATGAATGGAATACCTATCCTGATGGGCGGTTCGATATCGTTAATAATATTACCACGTTAAATGATTTTGTTTATATATCCACTCCCAACCATATCGACACGGAAGAAAACGTACCCTCTATGGTTCGCATTGAGCTCTTCCAGGGAAGTAATTGGGAGCCGTTTGCCAAAAATGCGTTTGATGGAGATATTTTGGCGCTCACTTCTGGTCTTGACAATATATATGCGGCCGGTAACTTTTCCCGTGTTAGCTCTCAAACAAACACCGGTTCGGTGGCAGGTTATAATCCCGTAAAGAATAGCTGGTTTACCCTGGGTACATTTTGGGATGATGACAAACTGGCCGTTTCAGGTGGCGAGGTATTTACAAGTATTGTAGCATCCGGAACTGTTTTTGCGGGCGGAAATTTTACGTTTTCGGATGGAGAGCCACTTAACCGGGTGGCGTGGTTTGATGCTTCAAATGGCGGTTGGTCATCACTTGGGCAGGGTATTGCCGATGAGTCAGTATTTGCTCTTCAGTCCGATGATAACTACCTATATGCCGGAGGAAATTTTACAGCTCTCCAAAATGGTGAAAATGCCGGGGGAGTTGTCCGGTACAACCGATCTGCAGAAACATGGGCTCCATTGGGTGCCGGTGTAACATCAGATGACGGGCCCGCCACAGTGTATGCCCTTCTGTTACTTGAAAACGATCTCTACATTGCAGGAAATTTTTCTGCCGCTAATGGCACTGACGCCCAAAATATTGCACGGTACAATTTTGAAAATGAGAGCTGGCACGCAGTTGGCCCTGGCACAAACGGAACTATTCAAACGGTTCATTATGTGGATGGCAGCTTAGTGGTGGGTGGCTCATTTAATCAGGCCGGGAATATAAGTGCTAATAATATTGCTTTTTACAATGTAGAAGAAGAAACCTGGAGACCGGCCGGCAACGGGGTATCGTCATCAAGCGGTACGGCAGTGGTATCGGATGTGGTATCCATTACGAACACCCGTCTTTATGTGGGTGGTACTTTTGATGGCGCCGGAGAAATATCTGCATCCAACTTCGCTTTTTATGATCTGCAGGATGAAAGCTGGAAAGCCGTTTCGGGTGGGCCAGACGGCCCCGTAAATTCAATGGTTTTATATGGTGATAATATATTTGTAGGTGGAACTTTTGCCACCGCCGGTTTGGCAAACCAGGCGAATAATATTGTGCGTTATCAATGGGAAAGAAATGAGTGGCTAAATCTTGCCACAGGAACGGATGGAGAGGTGCATACCCTTACACCCTTTGCCGATTATCTGTATATGGGTGGGGCATTTCAAAATCCGGCCTCACGATTTATTCGATGGGGAGGGGTCTCGGGTTTTGCGGGCGGCTCCGGGGCTGAAGGTGATCCCTTCCTGGTAGATACAGAACAAGCCCTTAATCGGGTCGGGTATTTTTATGAGTCACATTTTTCCCAGATCGCAGAAATAACCTACCCTGTTGGCGTGGCGGGCAAACCAAACGGTACGGCTGAAATCCCTTTCCGGGGCAGCTATAACGGAAACGGTTATGCCATTATTAACTGGAATTATTTTATGACCCAAACGGATCCTCGTTCACGGTCGTACGTGGGGCTGTTCGGAAAAACCGATGGAGCCCGGTTAAGCGATATCCACCTAATGGATACCAATATTCGGGCTTTCCCATCCGAAAACACTCTGTTTACCGGCGGGCTGGCAGCACACGCGCACAACACAGAAATTACCAGATCTACAGTTTCGGGGCGCGTTTCGGGGTCTGAAAATGTAGGCGGTTTGCTGGGGGCGGCATCCGGTTCAACCCAGGTCAAAAAAAGTTACTATACCCAGGGGATTGGCTCCACATTTGAGCCGTTAATGAATGTGCAGGGCGCGGTAAATGTAGGCGGCTTTGTTGGCTTACATCAGGGTGGGGTAATCAGCAATGCATTTGCTCATGGATCGGTACATGCCAGCGGCAATAACAGCGACAACATTGGCGGATTTGCAGGCTCGGTATTGGAAGGTGCGGAAATTCACTCCTCATACTCTATCGCGGAAATTGTTGGTGATGATCTTGGAGCGAATGCCGGTGGGTTTGCCGGTTTTGTTGATGGCGGAATTGCAGAAAATGTGTACTGGAATACGGAGATTTCAACCATGGATAACGATCTGGTTGCAACCCATCTGCTTACGGCAGAGATGAAGCAGCCGGAATCTTTCGAATTTGATTTTAACGAAATTTGGGATATACGCGAGGGAACGACATTCCCTTTTCTGCGCAGCGATAATACGATCGGCGGGATTGGTCCCGCTTCGTATGGAACGGTGGTAGCGGGCGGCCCGCAAATTGACGGGGAAGAGGGTTGGCGCTATTTTGGACTCTCTTTTAACAATAGCGGCAGCTATTCAGAGTTTACGCGCGATCTTACAACTCAGGGATTTTCCGGTGCAGATATTCCCAACGGCACATCAAACATATACAACTATTCGAATGTGAATAACGGCTGGCAACGTATCTCGTCAATTTCTCCGAATAGTAACGGGCCAGAAGAGAATCCTTTTGCCATGTTTGTATTTGCCCCTCCCCTGGAAACAACCGTTTCGTTTCAGCCTATTGTTTCTATGTATCGAAACCCGGCGATGGAAGAACAAACTCCGACTAAAGGATTCGAAGTAAATCAAATTGATCCCGGAAATGAGGTGTCTGGCGGCACATGGACGCTGATGGCTAATAATAACTTATGGCCGGTTACTTTTAACGAATTTGAACTGGAAGGCATCCGCGAGGTGGTGTATGTATATGATGCAAACCTGCCGGGGTACGTAAGCTGGAATGGACAATCGGGAGATCTTGAAGGGGGGATTATTCGGCCTTTCCAGGGCTTTTTTATGCAAACGATGGAAGAAAATGCCACCATTACTATTCCTGCCAGCGCCCTGATCAAAAACGGAGCGGATGTTGAAAATCAGTTTGCCGATTCACCTTCTCTGCGCCTGGCTGTTACCACCGCCGATGGATACAAAAGCAGTACGTGGGTAGGATTTAACGATGGAAAAACTACCCGCAATGCCCAAAAACTGAAGCCACTTGATTTCAAGCCGTTTGCCGAGCTGGCTATTGGCAAGGGGGGGCAGCTTTACGACATTGTAAACTTTTCTGAGGAAGAAAACGGGGAAATCCGCCTGCCTTTACATCTTAATTTGTACGAAACGGCACAAACGGGATCAGACTGGATTGCTGTACCGGCCGGCTTTACCCTGGAGTGGTCGGGCCTTGATCGGTTTCCCGAAGATTGGAGCCTCGAGCTTTATCGTGAATCGAACGATTCTTATATCAACTTAAGAACGGAGGGTTCGCACCAGATTAGTACCGCACCGGCCTCAGAAAAATTATCATACAGCACTGCACAGCAAAATACAGATACTGCCAAAGGGTATTCGGGATATCAGCTTGTTATTACCCCGGGGGCAACGGTGCAGGCTCCTGAGCCATCCGAATTGCCCAACGAAATTGTACTGCATCAAAACTATCCGAACCCGTTTAATCCGTCAACCAGTATTAATTTTAGTTTACCGGAAGGGGCAGATGTAACCCTTCAGGTGTACAATGTTTTAGGCCAGCGGGTTGCTTTGGTTATGGATCAGCATATCGAAGCCGGGGAACATACCATACCGTTTGATGCCACTAATCTATCCAGCGGGGTATATATTTACAGGCTTACAGCAGGCAGCCAGGTTCTTACCCGTAAAATGACACTGATCAAATAGGGCTCAACTATTTTTTATAAAACACCACAATCGTATGAACTTTTTTAAAAAACTACTTTCTGTTTCCATCTTGGTTTTTGCCGGGATCATTTTTCTGCCTCAGGAAACATTTTCCCAATCGTTTGCTGTAAAAATCAATGGAGGATCATTGGGGGCCGGCGGGGAGATTGCGGTAAAACTGAACAACAGCTTTAATGCACGTGCTGGCGGCAATTTTTTAAATGTTGATTACCTGTACGAAACAGGGGCAGACGACGAGTTTGATGTGGATGCAAGCTTGGGCCTACAAAATGCGGCGGCATTAATTGATTGGCATCCGTTTAAAGGATCGTTTCGATTATCTGCCGGTATGATTTATAACAAGAACAGAATAACCACCGATCTTCTTCCCAAAAAAAATTACCAAATAGGGGGCGATGTTATCACCTCGGATGAACTGGGCGCTTTGCAAGCCGAACTGACCTTCCGCCCGGTTTCTCCAATGGTTTCTATGGGTTTCGGTAACGTATTCAGAGGGTCTCGGTTTGGTGTAAATGTTGAATTGGGAATGGTGTACCAAGGATCGCCGGCAGTAGCAATGCAGGCAGAAGGGTTACTGGCCCCCTCTGCCGAACAGGCAGATATACTTGAAAAAAACCTCGAATGGTTTGAGGCATACCCCGTATTTACCCTTTCGCTCAATTATCGAATTAACTGATTATATAGACGTTCAATTGCCATCATATAATTGTCAATACTATGAAATTTTTGAATTTAGGCAGTAAATGGGTCACGGGTGTTTTTTTGTTTTTCGTGATTTTATATCTCGCCGGGTGTGATATTACCAACCCAACCGATGGTATCCGCGCTATACTAAACATGAAAGAGCGTACAACTACGGTGAGTGTTATCCTTTTTGATGCCGCCACAGATGAACCTGTTGGATTTGAACAAGGCCCTGATGTAAATATTACCATTACAGGCCCTGACAGCGATAGCATTATTGACCTGCTGAACCGCCCTACATCTTCTTTTGTATCATCCAGCGGGTTTATCTCGTTTGCCATATTGGACAATTTGGCCCTGGATGCATCAAGCCCTGTACGGTTTACCATCGAGGCCCAGGCGGAGGGGTATCTGCCGGTAAGTCAGTCGGTGTTTATTACATCAACAGGTAATAATCCCGTAGAAATTTACATGGTCGATATAAATAACCTGCCTGATGGGGTGTCTGTTGTTCAGAACATGCCCGTCGGAGCGTTGGATGCAGAAGGTAGAATAACTGATGAAATAGCGTTTGGGATAGATGTTTCTGGTAATGTATTTGGGGGTGCCGCGAGCAGTTCGGCACTACAAATGAATGCGGTGGGAAGCTTGCAGGATGAGGAACCACCCGAGCCTCCGGTGGCAGCTATCGAACAGGGCGTGCGGTTCAGAATGCAGTCCGGTACTGTTATTACTGATGCGAACGGTGTGGAGCTCTCAGGCAGCCTTCAGACTACGGTAAATTACTATAGCCCAAATTATCGGCGATTCTCCAATTTTGCTGAAGGAGTTATAGAAGGGCAAACAGGTGAGTATATTTTTACCCGTGCGGGGATTGTTGATATTGTTGTGAAAGATGAAAATGGCAGAATAGCCAAAAACTTTGATCCTGCAGCAGAAACCACGTTTACTTACCGGGATCAGTTTGGGATGTCATCCGGTTCAGTTATTTCGGGCTGGGGATCTGATCAATCGTGGCCCGATGTCTGGAACTCCGAAGGGGAAAAGCAAATAACCCAAATTGAAGATGCCTTTGGCCGGGATATGAACCAGACAGTTATGGAGCTGCCGCTTTTTCACAGATGGCAGCAACTGGCATTCAACATACCGGCCTGCCGCGAAGGCATAAGAATCAATCTGAGTGGTACAAACCTGCGTGTGCATGGTGATATAAGAAACGCTTCAACCGGCGCCTATATCGGCAGTTTCCAGTCAACCGTTACCCGAAACCCGGAAACAGACGAAGTAACCGGTAATTTTATCCAGCTTAATCGGGTGCCGCGCGACCTTCCGTCAGTGCTATCCTTTTTTAATTTAAACGAAACCCCGCTCCAGGAAATAACGGTACAGAACCTGTGCGATACATCAATACAGAACGTTTCCATCAACAGCCCCGAATTTTCGGCTACGTTTAAAGGCAAAGGGGTTTGTGCGAATAATGACGATATTGAAGTGCGCCCGAACTTTCCCGTTCAGGTAAAATCTCGTTTTGGAAGATGGCGCAACGCCGGAGAATTAAAAAATGGCCAAATTATATTAACCCTTCCCGAACCCGAACTGTACACCTTTGGCGGGTATATTGAAGGCAGATTCAGGATTTATGATATCGATCTGACCAACGCAAACGAAGGGGATATTATTGAACGGGAAATCGATCTGCCGGAAGATGTGTGCGATGACCTGTAAAAGTTAAGCGCGGCAGGGTAGGCCAATCCCAAATTGGGTTGATGTTGGTTTGAGCTTCCCCTCCTCTTTGACGCCCAACGTATTGTCAGCAACGGCCTGATGCTCAACGCCGCCCATCACCTCCGCTCATACACCAGCACCTGCCACAGCGCCGTGCTGCCGTTGTAGTGCCGCT
>JBLRWS010000091.1:0-7702 GCA_047921075.1 Balneolaceae bacterium
CGGCTTTTGAATCGGGACCGTTCAAAAGTACCATAAGGATCGCTGTAAATGTGATTTCAAATAATGAATTTCAGAATCTGCCATCTAAAATTAGCGATCATATGCAGGGTGACGTAATCTTCTCCAAAAGCATAACACGCAGGCTTGTCCATTACCCACTCGAATCAACATAGAACTATAAAAAAGGCTCATCCGAAAGAATCGAATGAGCCGGAAACAGATGTCTGCCGCCCTGCTATTGGAGGACGAAGAGAATACCCGCAAGTACAATAAAGTTGATGATACTAAGCGGTAGCAATCGGCTCCATCCCAGTTTCATCACCTGATTGAACTTAAAGCGCGGAATGGTCCAGCGAACCCAGATAAACAGGAAGATGAAGAAGATGGTTTTGAGTGTAAATACACTCACATCCAGAATGCCTTTCACAAGAGGAGAGAGTTCCGGCAGCCAGTACCCGGCAAACGGCAGATGATAGCTTCCAAAGAAGAAGGTCACCATCAGCATGGAGTTGATTACCACATGCATGTATTCGGCCAGGAAGAACATCCCGAATTTCATGGAGCTGTACTCGGTATGGAAACCGCCTACGAGCTCCTGTTCGGCTTCAACAAGGTCAAAAGGCGTTCGGTTACTCTCGGCAAAGGCCGCAATAATGAAGATAATGGCCCCGATGGGATTCAGAAATACAAACCACCAGGTTTCCTGTGCAAGGGCAACATCAACCACGCTGAGCGAGCCGACAAAAATAACCACCGAGGCGACTGCCATTCCGAGAGGAAGCTCGTAGCTGATCATCTGCGCTGCTGCACGCAGGCCGCCAAGAAGCGAATATTTACTGTTTGATGACCACCCTGCAAGGGTAACGCCATACACACCCAGCGAAGCGACCGCCAGTAAAAACAGCACACCGGCGTTAATGTTGGTGGCATAAATACCATCCCCAAAAGGAATTACGGCCACCGTAAGCAACGCCGTTACAACCGGTATAACAGGAGCCATGGTGTGCAAAAAGCGGTAGCTGTTGTTGGGGGTTACATCTTCCTTTAAAAGCAGTTTTACCACATCAGCCAGCGGCTGAAAGAGTCCCGCCGGCCCCACCCGGTTTGGCCCCACCCGGTTTTGGATAAAAGCAGCCACGCGGCGTTCGGCGTACACGGTTAAAGCTGCCGAGTTGAGCAGCATAAACAGTGCCGAGAACATGATGATATAGGACGTAATGGTGATTTCAGCCATCAATATATGTTATGATTTTACAGTTTCTTTCGCATCACCGAGCAGGATGCCGGATTGTTCGTCCATCGCCTTGTAGCTGACGTTGGCAAAGGCAGGGATGGTATCGGACAGTTCGTGCATAATTTCCCGGCCGGTCTCGTACCGGAGGTCCAGGCCGAGAGTGGATGAAATTTCGCTCAGACACACCCAGAAAGGCATGCAATCTACTTTGTTCTCTTCAGTTATCCAGTTATCAAAACTGGTTCCGTATCGATCCAGGCGGCCTTCTGACATCTCAAGATCGAGCCGGCGATTGGTATATTTGGTCTCTTTCGCAGCTACGGTTCGCTGGATGCGTTGATCCACATTTACATAACTTGCTGCGTGTTCGGCGGCGGTTGTAATCGGGAGAACAAGGTTGGCGAGATCGCTGGTTGTTCCGCTGTTGGTCAAAAATGCGATGACGAAAGTGTTGGCGAGATCGTCGGCAGAGAGAACGTCGCGATCGGCCAGGCGATCGTTTAACAGGATGATCGTTTTGGCTTTGGCCGCACGTTTTTTCAGTTCAGAGGCGGTCAGCTCTTCCATGCCAAGCAATCGGCATCCGTTGGTATTGGGTGCCTGATCATCACTTAATAAAAAGTCGTCGCCGGCTCCATCTATTACATGCGGTACAAAAACCGGATTGGATCCGCCAAGCAGGTTGGCAAATGTAATAAGGGTGTAATTTTCTTCAACAGAAGCGTGCGGACTGCCGATAAAGAGTACATCACCGGCTTTGGTCTGTTCGAGCTGCTCGGCGGCTGTGGCAATGGCGTTGTTCCACGAAGAGTTTACCTGCTCGTCATCAAGCTTTTGCAACGGACGCTGCACTCTGTTCTCATTGAAAATCTTGTACGCTTCACGGCCTACATCCGGCATCCAGTGGCCGTTCACCGCTTCGTTAAAACGCGGGGTGATTCGAAGCACGAGATTGTCGCGGGTCCACAGGTCAATATTGCATCCCTTGCCGTTCGAAATGTCGATACTTGGCGTTTGGTTCATCTCCCATACGCGGGCTTTAAACCGAAAATCGGCAGATGTAAGAGCCCCTACAGGACAAATGTCGACGGTATTCAGGGAATAAGCGTCGTCAAATTCGCGGCCCGGTGCGGTCATCGGATAGTTCTTATCGCCTCGGGAAACAATAGTCAGTTGGTGCGATTCGCTGATTTCATCGGTAAACCGCACACAGCGTGTACAGTTGATGCAGCGTTCGGCATCGAGCACAACACGGGGCCCGAGCTGAATTCGTTTGGGCTTATGTACTTTTTTAACCTCGAACCGGCTTCCTTCGGGCCCGTATTTATAGGTCTGAATCTGCAGGGGGCACTCGCCGGCCTGATCACAAATCGGGCAATCGAGCGGATGGTTTGCCAGAATAAATTCCAGTGTATCTTTTTGTGCCCGCTTTACGAGATCATCGGTTTCCTGCGTGTGCACCACCATGCCGTCGGAGAGCTTGGTGTTGCAGGATGTTTGAAGCTTTGGAAACCATCGAATAACCCGTTCCCCGTTTTCATCAAGTTCAAACTCTCCGGTTTCCCGGTCCTGTACAGGCATACCCACTTTTACCATACACTGCCGACAGTTGGCCGGAGCCGACATGGACGGATGGTAGCAGAAAAATGGTACTTCTTTCCCCTGATCCAGGATAAACTGAAGAAGCTGATGATCTCCTTCGTACTCGTATCGTTTTCCGTCTATAAATACTTCAGGCATTGTTGGAAAGGGTTAAATAAACGTGGTTAAAATAATCAATATGTGGTTTTCGGCTCATCGTCAGACGAGTGTGTGCAGTTGTTTACGCGATTGCGTGTACAGATTTTTTACATACAGCTTCAAATTCATCCCGGAATCGGGTAATGGTATGGCGAACAGGCCATGCGGCGGCATCGGCCAGTGCACAGATTGTTCGGCCTTCCATCTGTGTGGTAATATCGAGAAGGAGATCGAGATCTTTAATTTCGCCTTCACCGTTTTTAATCCGTAATAGAATTTTTTCGAGCCATCCGGTACCGTCGCGGCAAGGAGTACACTGCCCGCACGATTCGTGGTGATAGAAATGGGCAATTCGCCAGAGCAAATCTACCATGTCGGTGTCTTCATCCAGAACCAGCGTGCCGGCTGTGCCCAGCATGGTGCCAACTTCGCGGAGCGAATCACTATCCATGGTCACTCCATCAAGCTGATCGGCCCGTACAATGGGAGTTGATGAACCGCCGGGGATAACCGCTTTCAGCTTCTTGCCGCCGCGAACACCTTGTGCTACCTCTTCAATAAGCTGCAACACCGGAATACCGGTTGGGAGTTCGTACACACCGGGACGGTTCACATGGCCTGAAATGCCAAAAAGCAGCGGTCCCGGATGATTTTCTGCACCAATTCCTTTAAACCAATCGGCGCCGTTTTTGATCACAAGCGGCACGTTGGCCAGCGTTTCAATATTGTTGATGGTTGTGGGGCGTCCCCATAATCCTTTTTGAGCCGGGAATGGCGGTTTTACACGCGGATATCCTCGCTTCCCTTCCAGCGATTCGAGCATGGAGGTCTCTTCTCCACAGATATAGGCGCCCGCACCGTAGGTAACATACAGATCGACATCATACCCCGATCCGCAAATGTTTTTCCCAATAAAGCCTGCATCATAGGCATCCTGCACGGCTTTTTCGAACATGCGTACAAAGTCGAGATACTCTCCCCGAATGTATACATAAATAGTGGTTACCTCCATCGCATAGGCGGCAATCAATGCCCCCTCAATAAACAGATGGGGGTTGTATTCAAAAATTTTCCGGTCTTTAAAGGTGCCCGGCTCCGATTCGTCTCCATTGCAGGCCAGATATCGCGGGCCGCCATCAGCGGGAGGCATAAACGACCATTTCAATCCCGCATTAAAACCGGCACCGCCGCGCCCGCGGATGTTCGCTGCTTTTACTTCCTCCACAACGCTCTTGGGCCCGTCCCACTTCCCGCTCTTGGTCACAACCTCTTTCAGAGAGTCGTAGCCGCCGTGTTTACGGTACACGTCCAGTTTATGATAATCCTTAATCTTTGGAATCAGTACCGGTTCGTAATCTTTCCAGTTTATCGCGCTCATGACAGCTTACTTATCTTCTTTCAAAAGGGGCATTTCCATTCGTTCGTATGCCGGCTCGCCACCGTTACGAAGGGTCTCAATCAGCTGGTCAACTTTTTCGGGCGTCAGATGGTTTACATATCGGCCGTTTGTTACCTGAAGCATCGGTGCGTATCCGCACGCCCCAAGGCACTCAACCTGTTGCAGAGAGAACAATCCGTCTTCGGTTGTTTCGCCTGCTTTAATTCCCAGCTTTTCTTCAATGTAATGGAGAATATCGTATCCGCCACACATCTGGCAGCTAAAGCTGGTGCAAACATCCAGTACGTGTTTGCCCATCTCTTCTTTGTAATACTGTGTATAGAACGTTGCCACGCCGTGTACATGCGCTTCCGGCAGGCCCAGTGTTTCGGCAACGAGGCGTTGCACCTCACTGTTTACATGGCCAAAGCGATCCTGAGCAACCCACAAAACCGGCAGTGTCGCCGCTTTTACGGTTGGAAATTTCGCTTTAACTGTTTCAATTCGTTTGAGATCGTCCTCAGTAAATGTGTAATCCATACCTTTATTTATCCGCTTCGCCCATTACAGGATCCACACCGCCAATAATAACAACGGTGTCTGCTACCATTTCGCCGTCCAGAATATTTTCAAGTACCTGAAGGTTATCAAAAGAGGGTGCGTTGATTTTCAGCCTCCATGGATGGCCGGTTCCGTCACTTTGAATAAAATAGCCCAGTTCGCCTTTTGGCGATTCGACAGCGTGATACGCTTCGGCACCTTCGGGGGGGCAGATTCCCGTATCGGTCATCATGAAATCGTGAATCATCCCTTCCATGGAGTAGTAAACCTCGTCCTTGGAGGGGTAGGCCTGTTTTGCATTATCGGTTCGCACCGGCCCTTTTGGAAGTTTCTCGAGGCATTGCTTGATGATGCGGATGCTTTCGCTCATCTCTTCCATGCGCACAAAGTAGCGGGCCAGGTTGTCGCCCTCAAGCCGGGTGGGAATATCAAATTCTACATCGCTGTAGCGTGCGTACGGAGCAAATTTTCGGATGTCGTAGCCGTAGCCTGACGCCCGCAAAACCGGGCCGGTTGCACCGAGCTGGAGTGCATCTTCGGTTTTAAGAACACCAACCGCCTCATTTCTGTCGATGAAAATGCGGTTTCGATCCAGAAGTTTGTGATAATCGCGCAGCTCGTTGGGAAAGGTGTCTACAAACTCTTTGATGGCTCCGGTGGCTTCGTCGGTCAAATCGTTGGCAACACCACCAATTCGCGCATGCGATACAGTAAAACGATGGCCGGCAATACGGTCCATCACGTCATAAATTTTTTCGCGCTCTTTAAAGGTCCAGATAAAGAACGATATAGCACCGGCATCCATCACCATGGTGCCCAGCCACAGAAGGTGGGAGGAGATCCGCGCCAGCTCACATCCGATCATGCGGATGTAATGGGCACGCTCCGGCACTTCAACGGAAGCAATTTTTTCGACAGCAATGCAGAGCGCTACATTGTTGCTGTAAGGGGAGAGGTAATCCATGCGGTCGGTGTACGGCATGAATTCCTGATATGTTTTGTTCTCAGCGATCTTTTCCACACCGCGATGGAGATACCCGATATCGAGCTTGCTCTTTTCGATGGTTTCACCGTCCAGCTGTAACACCAGCCGCAGTACACCGTGCGTTGCGGGGTGCTGTGGACCCATGTTCAGGACCATTTTTGCGGTAAGCGGATCGCCGTCGTCCATCTCTTCGATGGTTGTGTGCTTATCTTCAAGGCTTTGATACAGCTTTTGCTGATGCTCCTTAAAGAAGGTGGCGTTCACTTTCGATTGTATATCAGTTAATTTCATAACAGCTTACGACTCTGTGTCGGGGGTGGTGTTGGGCAGCTCAATCGATCCGGGAATTCCCAGCAACGGAAACTCTTTGCGCATCGGGTAATATTGAAAGTCTTCCGGGAGGAAAATCCGGCGCAGATCGGGGTGGTTGGTAAAGTGCACGCCAAACATGTCGTAAACTTCACGCTCTTTCCAGTCGGCACTTCGCCAGATGCCGGTTACCGATTCCAGTTCGGGTTGCTCTTCCTCGCAGCGCACCTTTAGGAACAGACGAACCTGATCTTTCAGATTTACGACGTTGTAAATCACTTCAAAGCGCTCATCAGAGGTGTATCGGTCGGTGCCGATAATATCACTGAGATAAATATATCCCTGCTTCTCCTTCAAAAAACGGCACACATCAAGCAGTGCATCGGCTTCGATGCGAACAAATGTATCACCGGATGATTGATAGACTTCGATCAGCGGATCGGAAAAAGAGTCCGTAAGTGCATCGACGGTTCGTTGTAGTGATTCGGATAGTTCTAAACTCATGGATCAGGTGTCGAGCATTACGGAGTGTTCGGTTTTGATCTTGTCCTGAATCTTCATGAGGGCATGAAGAACGGCATCGGGGCGCGGAGGACAGCCGGAGATGTAGGTATCTACGGGCAGGAAGTTATCAACCCCCTGTACCACGCCGTAGCAGCGGTGCATACCGCCGGTTGATGCGCAGGCGCCCATGGCGATGCACCATTTCGGATCGGGCATTTGATCCCAGATTCGGCGGATTGCATGCGACATTTTGTACGTACACCATCCGGCAACAATCATCACATCGCTCTGCCGTGGCGAAAAGCGCATAACTTCAGAACCGAATCGGGCAGCGTCGTATTTAGGGCCGGCAAACGCCATCATTTCGATCGCGCAGCACGCCAGACCCATCGGCATGGGCCATGCGGCATTGGCACGCGCCCAATTTACCAGCGAGTCAACTTTTGTGGTTAAATAACCTTCACCAAGAGCACTTTCTAAGCCCATAATTATTGTTGTGTCATCTCAAGTTTCAGTTTCTTCATGTCCCAATCCAGTGTGCCTTTTTTCAGCGTGTAGATCAGGCCAACGAACAGTACTATAATAAATATAACCATCGCTATAAACGTTCCTGCGCCATGGTTCAGGTAGGCAACCGCCCATGGATAGATAAAGACGACTTCGAGATCGAAAACGATAAACTCCATGGCCACCAAATAGAACGCGATGGAGTAGCGGTCTTTGGCCTGCCCCACGGGATCCATTCCGCTTTCGTAGGGATTTAATTTATTTTTGTTTGGCCGGTATGGCCCAAGAAGACGGGAGAGAGACATAAGCAGCAACGCCAACAGAATGGCGACGCCAAGCAGCACAAAAATGGGGGTAAATTGTTCAATCATGATTACGGTCTTGTAAGTAAGGCGGAAAATTACCGCCATGCAGATGGAAAGTCAACGTAAACAGCGTCTAAATATAGGGTCTTTTAAAGCCAATAGGGAACGAAATTTAGAGC
>JBLRWS010000092.1:0-7612 GCA_047921075.1 Balneolaceae bacterium
TCGTGCCTACGTTCACATGCGGCTTGGTACGTTGAAATGTCTCTTTTGCCATGATATTCGTTGTTTGGGATTACCCTTGTTGTTCGATTATTTCTTGTGCTTTTGAATCAGGTACTGCTACATATTCGTTGAACTCCATGGAATATCCGGCTCGTCCCTGTGTTAGGGAACGCAGATCCGTAGAGTATCCGAACATTTCGGAAAGCGGCACATTTGCGCGGACGATCGCACCATCTGGCTGATTGTCCATTTTCTGGATGATACCGCGACGGCCATTCAGATCACCAATCACATCCCCCATATACTCTTCGGGAGTAGTAATTTCCACTTTCATAATCGGCTCCAGAAGAACAGGCTTCGCTTTTCTGGCCGACTGACGGAAGGCCAGTTTGGCACAGAGCTCAAAGCTGAATGCATCGGAGTCCACATCGTGGTAAGAACCGTCATAAATACGGACACCCACATTTTGCACCGGGTAGCTGGCCTGGATACCGCTCTTCATCGCCTCTTTGAATCCCTTTTCAATAGAAGGAATGTATTCGCGAGGGATGTTACCGCCAACGATTTCGTTCACAAATTTGAACCCTTCGCTGACCGACACTTTTTTATCGTCTTCGGCAAACTCTTCAAAATGCTCGAGCGGACCAATTTCAAATTCCATATCGGCAAATTTACCACGGCCACCGGTCTGCTTTTTGTACACTTCGCGGTGCGTAATTGGCACGGAGATGGTTTCGCGGTATGACACCTGTGGTGCGCCCACGTTGGCTTCTACCTTAAATTCGCGACGCAGACGGTCGACAATAATTTCGAGGTGAAGTTCACCCATACCGGCAATGGTTGTCTGGCCGGTCTCTTCGTCGGTTTTCACCTGGAAGGTTGGATCTTCTTCAGCAAGCTTTACAAGGCCGGTGGTTAGCTTCTCGGCATCGGCTTTGGATTTTGGCTCTACTGCCAGTTTAATAACCGGCTCGGGGAAGGTGATCTTCTCGAGAAGAATCGGGTTGTCTACATCACAAAAGGTATCACCGGTATTTACTTTCTTGACCCCTACCGCGGCTGCGATATCTCCGGCCCGCACGACATCAATATCTTTTTTGTCGTTTGCATGCATCTCCAGAATACGGCCAATTCGCTCGCGATCGCCGGTGGTGGAGTTGAGGATGTACGATCCTTTCTCAAGCGTTCCGGAATAGACCCGGAAAAAGGTCAGCTTACCGACATAAGGGTCGGTCATAATCTTAAATGCAAGTGCAGAAAACGGCTCGGTAACATCCGGGTTACGCGTCATTTTTTTAGTTTCATCTTCCGGATCTACACCATTTACCGCTTCAACATCCATCGGGCTTGGGAGGAACTCGATTACTTTATCGAGTAGAATCTGAACGCCTTTGTTTTTCAGGGCAGTACCGCAGAGAACCGGAGTAATATCACGCGCAAGTGTAGCTTTACGGATCGCGTTGTTGATCTCTTCTTCGGTGATCTCTTCTTCCATTAAATATTTTTCCATCAGCTCATCGTCGTGATCAGCGATGTTTTCGAGCATGAGCTTGCGGTATTCGTCCGCTTTCTCTTTCAGATCTTCAGGAATCTCAATCGTCTCATACTTGGCACCAAGAGATTCATCATCCCAAATAATACCTTCCATGTTCACGAGATCTACAACACCTTTGAAATGCTCTTCAGCGCCGATCGGAATCTGAATTGGAATCGGATTGGCGCTCAGCTTCTCGCGCATCTGCTCGATTACATTAAAGAAGTCGGCCCCTGTTCGATCCATTTTGTTTACAAAGGCCATGCGCGGCACATTGTATTTGTTGGCCTGACGCCATACGGTTTCTGACTGTGGCTGAACCGCGCCTACCGAACAGAAAACGCCAATGGCGCCGTCCAATACACGAAGCGAACGCTCAACTTCCACGGTAAAATCCACGTGGCCGGGTGTATCAATAATATTGATGCGATGGTTATTCCAGATACAGTGTGTAGCAGCAGAGGTAATGGTAATTCCCCGCTCCTGCTCCTGCTCCATCCAGTCCATGGTTGCTGCACCGTCGTGCACCTCACCCATACGGTGGCTGCGACCGGTATAAAACAGAATGCGCTCGCTAACAGTTGTTTTCCCGGCATCAATATGAGCCATGATACCAATGTTTCGCGTGCGGCGAATCTGGTCTACAATTTTGGGATCTACTTTGGTTGTTGCTTCAGACATTGAATTGTCTATGGTTTAAAAAGTTTTAGAATCGGAAATGAGCGAAGGCTTTGTTCGCTTCGGCCATTCGGTGTGTTTCGTCTTTCTTGCGAACGGCACCGCCTTCATTCTTGGCGGCATCCATCAATTCGCGGCTTAAGCGCAGCGACATTGACTTGTCGGAACGCTGGCGTGATGCGCGGATAATCCAGCGCATGCTTAGCGCTGTACCACGAAGCGGGTTCACTTCAATCGGCACCTGATATGTTGCACCACCAACGCGGCGGCTCTTCACCTCTACAGCCGGTGTTGCATTACTAATGGCATTTTTAAAGACATCAATAGGCTGCTCGCCTGTTTTTTCTTCGATGACTTCAAAAGCCTGATACAAAATCTTTCTGGCGACACCCTTTTTTCCGTCGCGCATCAGGTTATTCACAAACCTGGTCACTGTTTTATCCTGAAATATCGGATCGGGTTGTACTTCTCTTTTTTCTGCCTTTCTTCTGCGCATAATACGTTACACTTATTAATGGATTACCCTTTCGGCTTCTTGGTGCCGTAATGGCTGCGACCCTGCTTCCGGTCGTCAACACCAGCTGTATCAAGCGTGCCGCGTACGATGTGATACCGCACACCGGGAAGATCTTTTACACGTCCGCCGCGAATCAGTACAATACTGTGTTCCTGCAAGTTGTGACCTTCGCCCGGTATATAAGCCGTAACTTCCATACCATTGGTCAGACGTACACGGGCCACTTTACGAAGCGCCGAGTTTGGTTTCTTAGGCGTAGTGGTATATACACGAACACACACGCCACGTTTTTGTGGGCAGTTTTGCAAAGCAGGAGCAGTTGTTTTGCTCTTTTTGCTTTTTCTACCTTTACGGATTAATTGGTTGATTGTAGGCACGTATTTACCTTTTGGTTTATCGTAAAATCAAGAGCTGATAAAGATAGGCTTTTTATCGCTCTTACTCCAAAAATTTCACTCAATAAAATTATCTTTTTGCCAAAACCACCGCAAACGGCACATTAACATCCAATAAAGATCGGTTCTGATATTTATTTTTAATTAATTGTTATATATCACTATATCACTTTGAAGTTAATCGACCTCCCTAATTTAAGCAACAAACGGCTGCAGGCACTGCAGAAATCGGGCCTTCATTCACCTGCCGACTTGGTGATGCATTTTCCCCGCCGATACATCGACCGATCGGCGGTAACACGCATAGGCGCCATAACCGAAACCGATACTCCACTTACCGTGGTGGGACGGGTCATCTCGAAAAACCCGATCGGTAAAGGACCCAAATCGAGACTGGAAGTACAGGTAGAAGATCCCACCGGTATGCTAAAGGCGGTGTGGTTTAGGGGATGGCGGTATGTAATCGGGAAACTGAACGTGGGAGACACGGTTTCCCTTTTTGGCAAAGTGAAACGATACGGTTCAACCTACAGCATGGCGCACCCCGAATTGGATCTGTTGGAATCGCCTGACGACGTACAGACCTTCGACACACTGGTGCCGGTCTACCCATCCGGCCAGCATTTCGCCAAAGCGTACATCACCAATACCATCTTCACCGGATGGATTCGTACCCTGTTGGATGAGGCGGAATTTTCGGAATTTCTGCCGGCCGACCTTTTGCAGGACGAATCGTTTCCAGAGCGACATCAGGCACTCCAACAAATTCATTTTCCTGCCAATCGGAAAGAAGCCGCGCGAGCTCTGGAGCGTTTTAAATTTGAAGAACTATTGCTGTTCGAGCTGGGTATGGCCACCATCAAACATCGCAATCGCGCTCGACGAGCCGGCAAACCGCTATCGCCCGGCCCACTCACACGCGCTTTTTTCCAGGAGCAGCTCCCGTTTGAGCTCACAGAAGGCCAAACCACGGCACTGCGCGATATTCGCTCCGATCTGCAGAGCGGCATACAGATGAACCGGCTTATCCAGGGGGATGTGGGATCGGGCAAGACGGTTGTTGCCATCGGCGCACTGTTGATGGCCGTCGATTCAGGACATCAGACGGCATTCATGGCCCCGACGGAAATTCTGGCTGAACAGCATTATTTCACCCTTAAGGAGTATCTCGAGCCATTGGGGGTGCACTTCCGCCTGCTGCAGGGCGGGCAAAAAAAGGCGCTTCGCGACGACGTGCTTAGCGATATACAGAGCGGACGCTGCCAGATTGTAGTAGGCACGCATGCCATCATTCAGGATCAGGTTCATTTTCACCGGCTGGGGCTGGCCGTTATTGATGAGCAGCACCGATTTGGTGTTCGGCAGCGATCGGCTATCCTGCAAAAAGGAGATCACCCCCATCTGTTGGTCATGAGTGCAACGCCCATCCCCCGCTCGCTGGCTATGACCTATTACAGCGATCTGGATGTATCGATTCTGGCCGGGCTTCCCGCTGGGCGCAAACCGATTAAAACCGCCGTGCGCACCGACCGTGAGCGCGGCGCGGTGTACGATTTTGTAGAACAAAGCATTCGCGATGGGGAGCAAGTGTATGTCGTATTTCCGCTCATTGAGGAGTCGGAGGCGCTGGACCTGAAAGATGCCACCATGGGGTACGAAAAGCTCAAACAGAGACTCCCTGATGCATCGGTAGCCTTGCTGCACGGACGCATGAAACCGGAAGAAAAAGAGCAGATTATGCACTCATTTGTCCGCGGAGAAATCGACTTGCTGGTATCTACCACGGTAATTGAAGTGGGTGTAGATGTGCCCAATGCCACTATTATGATCATCGAACACGCCGAACGATTTGGATTGTCGCAGCTCCACCAACTGCGGGGCCGTATCGGGCGGGGCAGCCGGCAGAGCTACTGCATTCTGATGCCTGATACCAAGCTGAGCAAATCGGGGCGGTTTCGCCTGCAGAAAATGGTGGAGACTTCCGACGGATTTGAGATTGCCGAAGCCGACCTGAAGCTTCGCGGCCCGGGCGATTTCCTGGGCACCAAGCAGAGCGGGCTTCCCGAATTTCGTTATGCCGACATTGTGGAAGACCGCATGCTGCTTGAAAAAGCCAAAAACCGTGCATGGGAAATCATCTCTTCTGATCCCGATCTGGAACAGCCAGGGCATCGGGAATTGAAACGGGTGTTTGAGCCGTATGCTAAGGAGAGGACGGAACTGTTTGGGGTGGGATGATGGAGCATGCGCCTCCTGAAAACAAGCGGATGGTGCTTTCCTCATCAAGAGGCAACAATCGCACAGGTCCAGTTTAAAAAAAAGCCTTGCAAGTCATTGACTTGCAAGGCTTTTGGTGCCCTGGAATGGAGTCGAACCATCACGACCGTTAGGTCACACGCCCCTCAAGCGTGCGCGTCTACCAATTCCGCCACCAGGGCTTCTTGGTTTTGAGCTTTCAAAGATAGGGGTTTCAAAACCTAAAAGAAAAGCCCCGCTTCCAATTTTTCAACCTTCGGTGTGAACAGCGAACTGGATTTCCGTAGATTCTGTATTGTACAATGCAGCAGGCGAACAGCGCATGTGTGTATCATCATTCAATCAAAAAATCTCTCTATCAACATGACCAATCGGGACGTAGCTGAAAAACTTCGCGACGTGTACAATCTGATGCAGCTGGCCGGCGAAAACCGGTTCCGCGCCATTGCGTTCGACCGCGCCGCACAAACCATCGATGGACTTAGCGAAGAGATCTCTACCTATATTGAACAGGACACACTTACCGATATCAAAGGCATCGGCTCCTCCATTGCAGAAGATATCAAAGCGTTCGCCTCTACCGGTACCATGCCGGTGCTCGAAGATCTGAAAGAGCGCGTTCCAAAGGGGCTGATCGAGTGGCTGAATATCTCCGGACTCGGGCCAAAAAACATCGCCAAAATTCATCAAAAGCTTGGCATTACCGAAATCAGCGAATTGAAGGAGGCGTGCCAAAGCGGTGCCGTGGCCGACCTGCCGGGCTTGGGTCAAAAGTCGGCAGATAAGATTCTCAAATCAATCGAGTACCTCGAAACCTTCGGCGAACGGGCCCGTCTCGATCAGGCTTTGGAGATTGCCGAACCCATTCTCGCCTTTGTACAAGATCTGCCCGGTGTAAAGCAGTGCGAGATTGCCGGTTCGCTGAGGCGTTTTCGCGAAACGATCGGGGATATCGATATACTTGTGGCGGCCGACGCCGGTGATGCCGATGCTATTTTCGACGCCTTTGTCGGCCATGAGCTCGTGGTTGAGGTACTGGGCCGCGGCGATACCAAAAGCTCTGTTCGTACCGAAAACGGCCGGCAGGTAGATCTGCGGATCGTTTCACCGGAGGAGTACCCCGCCGCGCTGATGTACTTTACCGGCAGCAAAGAGCACAACATTGTGATGCGCCAACGGGCGCGGGAACGAGGAATGGCGCTGAACGAATACGGACTCTTTAGGCTGAATGAGGAGAAGCAGACCGACTTCGATCAGCCAGTTCCCACAGCATCGGAAAGCGATATCTACAACAAGCTCGACCTTTCCTTTATCCCGCCCGAACACCGCGAAGATCGCGGGGAGTTTGCCTACTACGCCGAGCACGACTCGATGGAGCTGGTAACCCAAGAGGCCATCAAAGGTGTGGTACATGCCCACAGCACCTGGAGTGATGGCAAATATTCCATCAAGGAGATGGCCGTGGCGTGCATGGAACGAGGCTACGAGTATCTGGGCCTTACCGACCACTCGCGTACCGCAGCGTATGCCGGCGGACTTACTATTGATGAGGTGAAACAGCAGTGGGAAGAGATTGATGCGCTGAACGAATCGTTTACCGAGGAGGGCAAAACGTTCAAAATCTTTAAAGGGATCGAGTCGGATATTCTCAGCGACGGCGGGCTTGATTATCCGGATGAGATTCTGGCCGGCTTCGATTTTGTAATTGCCAGTGTGCATAATGGACTGGATATGCCGCTCGAAAAAATGATGGCCCGGTTCGAGGCCGCCATTAAGAACCCATTTACCCGCATCGTGGGCCACCCCACCGGACGGCTGCTGCTAAAGCGCGAAGAGGGAAAACTGGACCTTAATAAGCTGATCGACCTGGCGGCAGAGCAGAACACAGCTATTGAAATCAATGCGAGCCCCTGGCGGCTCGATCTCGACTGGCGCTACGGAAACAAGGCAAAAGAGGTTGGATTGATGACCTCCATCAACCCCGACGCGCACTCTACCGACGGAATAGACGATATTCGCTATGGCGTGATGATTGCCCGCAAGGCCAAGTTTGAACCGGCCCGCGTGCTGAACACCAAATCGCTGGAGGAGTTCGAGGCGTGGTGTGGGGATTCGGGTTCGTAGAAAATTTTACGACTCCGATAAGGAGAGCTGATAACGATTTTCGGCCGGAGATGCCTCCTCAAACCCCATCCGCTTCAGATACGCCCGGTGCTCGTCGTCGCCGCCGTC
>JBLRWS010000093.1:0-6925 GCA_047921075.1 Balneolaceae bacterium
AAACACCTGCTCGCGCAGCTCTACATTGATTTCGGTATTCAGATCTGACCGCACCAGCACATCTTCTATGATATGTGACTGAAAACCGATAAACCGAAACTCGAGTGTGTAATTGCCGGGCGGCACGTTCAAAATGCGGTAATTCCCGTTCAGGTCGGTGTTGGCACCGCGGGTGGTTCCCTGTATCACCACGTTTACGCCGATCAGCTCTTCGCCGGTACCGGCTTCGGTTACCCGACCGGTAATACGCCCGGATGATTGAGCCAGCAGATCCGCCGCAAAAAACAGGGAAAGGATAAGGATCAGTACCGTTTTTTTCATACTCTACAACTTATAATTCTATAGGTAATGTGTTGAGCCGGTCGGTATAAACCACCGCATTAAAATCGTTTTTGGCCTGTTCAATCAGCTCGCGCTTTAGCTGCCGCGTCTTCTCGTCCCGTACCGCCTCTTCTACATATGGGCGGGCTTCGGCAAAGGTGGCCGGGGTTGACTCTTTCCGGTCCAGAATCTGAAAAATGACAAAGTGGTTGGATTGCAGCTGAAACGGCCCGGCCACATCGCCCGGCTCTGCTCCCTGCAATTGTGGGGCCATCTGCCCGAAGTGGTGAATGGGAATAAATCCAAGCTCCCCGCCGTACTCCACCGCATCGCGGTCGGCGGTAAACGCTTCCAGCACCGACTGAAACGGCTCGCCGTTGTTCAGCCGCTGCATGGCGTATTCGGCATCGCCGGCGCTGGTAATGATCATCTCTGCAACATTCAGCTCCAGGGGATTATCGTAGTACTCGCGGTTTTTCTGGAATTCGTAGCGCACGTCTACTTCTGAAATGTGCACCTGACGGTCTACATACTCATTGAACGTCTCAATCAGGTAGCTGTAAAAGGTCTCTTCAATGGCCCGGCGGGTGTAGTGCGGATCAAAATCGGGGTGTTTCACCGCCTGTTCGAGCGCATATCGCCGATACGCCATACCGGCCAGCTGCTCTTCAAAAATCCACCGCTCTACAGCTTGCTCCCGCCGTTGGGCCGGGGTGTAAAACGCTTCGTGAATCAGATCGCCCACTGTAAAGGTGAAAAAAGGATGGGAAAAGAGCGGCTCCTCACGCTGCTGTTGGGTAAGCCCAGGAAAGAGCTGCTCGGAACTCTGCTCACCGGCATATGCTGTTGGCTGAGCAGCGGCCATCTCCCACAAGGTTTCAATCATCGCCTCGTTGGGCTCCAGCGCTTCCATAATCTGGCGCATATGTTCGCGCACGGCCAGCTCTTTTTTCTGCATCTCGGCAATTTGAGCCAGCTCGTCACGGCGGCTGTTGAATTCGCTTTCGGTAATGATGGGCGTTTCGATCCGGTCGGTAAGGCGGATAATGGAGTAGCCGAGACTGGTTTTTATCGGCCCTGAAATCTCCCCCACCTCAAGCTGATAGGCCGCATCTTCGAACGCGACATCCATCTCATCTACGGTAAACCAGCCGAGGTCGCCGCCGCTGTTGGCCAGCGATGGGTTTCGAAATACCTCGGCAGCCAGCGACTCAAACGATTCGCCCCGATCCAGGCGCTGCGTTAACTTTTTGGCCTCCTCCAGATGTGTGGCAAACAGATGAGACGCCCGCAGCGTGGTGTTTACCCGATAAAAAAGTGTGCGTAAATCGCGCTCGGTAACCTCTACCGCAGAATGGATGGCCAGCTCCTGAAACGCCTCCATCGTCACCTTGCGCTCGATCAAAATCTCTTCGTGGCGCGCTTCGGGTGTTTCGTGCCACCCCTGCGCTTTGGCAAAAGACACCATCGAATAACGATCCAGCCGCGAATCGACCACCGTGCGGCGCAGCTCGGGGTTGATGTTCAACGCCTGGCCGGTGCGCATATACAATCGAATCAGCTCATTGCGAAAGTGATCATCCGAGATGGGGAACTCCCCCACTTGTGCCACAATACCATCCGGCTGGACATCGGGCGATTGCGAGCAGGAGAACAGCCCAAACACGCCGATCGCAAGAAGAGCAGAAATCGAAAAAAGATGTGTAGCTTTTGTTTCCATCCAGCGTGGTTTCTTGATAAAATCCCTAACACCGACAGCGCGACCCCTGCTTCACCAACTCCATTTGTTACAGAAATGTTAACTCTGTCTGAACAGTAGTTTATGAAAGCGCTTACATTTTGTCAATCAAAACCGTCTGAATTTGAAAAATTTTTTCAGTGAAAATTTTTTTCAGTTTAAGATATTGTTTTTTAACAACTTGACATCGTAAAAACCGACGGTAAACAAGATCAATCGTACCGATAGATTATGACAATATCCACCTTTCGGTCTCTTTTCTGCGCGTGCCGAAAACGGGCTTTTTGGCGCTGTTTACACAGAGCACCATCTACACCGGCAACTCCCTGTTAAAAAACTCCCTCCGGCTCTACGTTTTGGCCGGTTCCTGTGCAGACTGCTCACTCTCTTTCGTGGTCTCCCCGCCGTAGTTTTTTATCACATAGTCGTCCAAAATTCGGCGGAATTCGGCACCGATTCCGTCTCCGCGCAGCGTCGTAAAATGTTCACCATCTACATACACCGGCGCTTTCGGCTCTTCGAATGTACCGGGAAGCGAAATACCGATATTGGCGTGACGCGACTCGCCCGGCCCGTTCACCACGCATCCCATTACCGCCACATCCATCTCTTCCACGCCGGGATAGACTTCGCGCCACACCGGCATCGACTCGACAATGTAGTTTTGAATGTCATCGGCCAGCTCCTGAAAGTAGGTACTCTTGGTGCGTCCGCAGCCGGGGCACGATGTTACCTGCGGGATAAAGCTCCGAATGCCGAGCGATTGCAAAATCTGTTGTGAAATGCGCACCTCTTCGGCCCGGTCGGCACCCGGCATCGGCGTAAGCGACACGCGGATGGTATCGCCGATGCCGCGCTGCAGCAGAACGGAGAGCGCCACTGAACTGGCCACGGTTCCTTTCATTCCCATGCCCGCTTCGGTGAGTCCAAGGTGCAGCGCATACGGCAGGTCGTCGGCAATGCGCTGGTACACGTTGATCAAATCCTGCACGCCCGACATCTTGCAGCTTACAATGATCTTATCGGAGGGCAGCCCAACATCTTCGGCCAGGGCGGTCGATCGCCGCGCACTCTCCACCATGGTATCGAGCATCACCTCTTTGGATGATTTCGGTGTTTTGCGCCGGTTGTTCTCATCCATGTACTGCGCCAGCAGTTGTTGATCGAGCGATCCCCAGTTCACCCCAATCCGCACCGGCTTGTCGTATTGGATGGCCTGCTCCACAATGGTGCAAAAATTTTCGTCGCGCGTTTTGGTGCCGGTATTTCCCGGGTTGATGCGAAACTTGGCCAGCGATTTGGCCATATCGGGGTATTTGGTGAGCAGCAGATGGCCGTTGTAGTGAAAATCGCCCACAATCGGTACAGTCACGCCCCGGTTCAACAGCTCTTCTTTGATATACGGCACCGCCTTGGCAGCAGCATCGTTGTTCACGGTAATGCGTACCAGCTCCGAGCCCGCCTGGTTCAGGTGGTCAATCTGGTCGGCCGTCTCTTTAGTATCGGCCGTGTCGGTGTTGGTCATCGATTGTACCACAATCGGGGCACCTCCCCCAACGGGCACATCGCCCACAAATACCTGTATCGATTCGCGGCGGTTTATCGGATTCATCATGGTTCAGCGTTTCGGCAAGTTGAAAATCAATGTGTGTACAGAACACCGGAGCCGGCCTAAATCATTCGCGGCGTTCCGGTCAGTTTCGTTTGCTCAGGTTAAACAGTTTTTGCTTCTCTTCTTTGGTGAGTCCGTCGTACCCTTCTTTCGAAATTTTTTCCAAAATTTCGTCCAGTTCCGACTGCTCTGTCTCTTCCAGGATTTCCACATCGTCTACCCGATACATCGTACGGTTTTTTGTACGGCGGGCCTCTTTTTTCGGTTTGGGCGATTTGGTAAACAATCGTTCAATCGGGCGCACTATCGCAGCAAGATCAAACCCCTGCACGTGCATTTTGATGATCAGATACCCGCTGGCCGCACCGCCGAGGTGAACCAGCCGCGCCACATTATCGCCGGCTCCCAGAAAAAGGACATCCAGCGCCACCCATCCCGCCACAAAAAAGCGCGCTTCAATCGGCGGCAGAAACAGCAGCATGATGGGCGCCGTGGGAAAAAGATAGGCAAAGGCCACCATCACCCCAAGCACGGCACCGGAGGCCCCGATAACCATGGGTGACCCAAAGACCGCAGCCAGCCCGATTTGCAGCAGCGCGCCGCCGATTCCCGCCCCAAAAAAGAGCACCGAAAAGCTGCGCGGGCCGATCTGCTCTTCCACCATGCGGCCCATCCACCAGAGCCAGAGCATGTTAAAAATAAGGTGAAAGCCGCCGCCGTGGAGAAACAGATAGGTGATGAACCGCCACGGCTGCGTGAAGGCGGTAAACAGATCGGGATTAAAACCGAACCACTGTACAATGGTGTTGGCAAACCCGCCCGAGAACGCCATGATGATAAACACCACCGCATTGATGGCGATAATGGTGCGGATGACCTGCGGCATGCGCATAAACCCGCGCTTGAATGCGTTCCAGAACGAATCGTGTGGCTGTCTTCCGTACATGGTGTTAATTCCTCTCGCCTTTCAATCCCCAAAATTTAATCAGCAGAAACCCGATCACCATGCCGCCAAGGTGGGCAAAGTGAGCGATGCCGCTGCCGGGACGCATGATTCCCGAGTAGAGTTCAAACACGCCAAAAATCAACACAAAGTATTTCGCTTTTATCGGGATGGGTGGAATCAGCAGCACGATGTAGCGGTTGGGAAACATCATCCCGAACGCCAGCAGAATGCCAAACACCGCACCCGATGCCCCCACGGTTGGTGCGCCGCCCCCGGCAATGAACATGTGCAGCAGCGCCGCCCCAATACCGGTAAGCATGTAGTAGGTGGCAAACCGTTTGGTGCCCCAGTAATTTTCAATCGCCTGGCCAAAAATCCACAGGGCAATCAGGTTGAACAAAATGTGCATGAACCCGCCGTGCAGAAACATGTAGGTAACAAGCTGCCACGGCTGAAACAGCGGATGGCCCAGCGGCCACAGCGCCCCGTACTCCATAATGGTACGGTAGAACTGCGGGGTCCACATCGCCACATACACCAACAGGTTGATGATGATCAGATGCTTGACAGCCGGCGGAAAGATGGAAAATTGTGCGTTGGGGGAAAATTGTTGGTCCTGATAATTCAAGTCAGAGTGCGTTTCTTGTGATCTTTTCGGATTCTGTAATATACGTTGATTCCGCTTAAAGTTACGCCCGGAATTCCCTGGCCGGGATAGACCGTATCTCCGGTGAGATAAAATCCGACGAATGGCGGCGATGCCGGTGTCCAGTCCAGCAACGAGCGGTTCATGCTCTGTGGTATGCCGCCCACGCGCCCTTTTTTTCGGTTTACCCAATTGCTCCACGTTACCGGCGTGGCCGAAAAGGCAAGCTGCACATCCGCCTCCCGGAAGCCGGGCAGTTTGTCGCGTAGCAGACCCAGAATCGCGGCCTGTACCGCCTCTTTTTCCTCATCGTACCGGCCATTCAGAGCAAACCACGGTTCCGGTTCGGCGTGCGTGGAGATGTTGAGCACCCGCCGCCCGGCCGGTGCACGTTGGGTATCGCCGCGGGCCGAAAAGGAGACAAAGATGGAATCGGAGTTCATCAAGCCGGCCTTTTCATGATCGGTAAGGTGCAGTTGATGGTGCAGCGGCATCCCGTCGGGGTACAGATCATCGGTTACCACGCCCAGGGTAATGGCGCCCCACGCCCGGGAGTAGCGCGCGGCCTCGGTTTCGAACCACGCCTTCATCTCCCCGTCGGTAATCTCCGGCAGATTCCAGACCGGAATGTTCGAAACGACGATGTCACTTTCATACTCCTTCCCTTTACTTGTTGTTACCCGGTAACCGTCGGCCATACGCTTCACCGCTTCCACCCGCTCTTTGGTGTGCACCGCGCCCCCTTTCGATTCGATAAAACGCACCAGTTCGTTCACCATCTCAATCAGCCCGCCGGGCACCGTAAAGTTGGAGTAGTTGGTGTAGGTGATGGCCGGCGCACCAAAAAGAAACGGCGTTTCGGACGATGGCGCCTGCGAGGAGATCATCAGTTGCTCATCCAGAAAGCGAAAAAAGGCGGGATTGGTAATCCCTTTTGCGACGGCCACATCGCGTGTAGAACGAAGCGCATACGGCAGCACCCACACATCGCGCGGATCGTTGCGAAGCAGCCGCAGCCAGTCGGCCGCGGTTCGGGGCGGAAAAAACGGGTTCCGGCCCGACACCTTCCAGACCACATCGGCCACGCGCTTGCTCAGCTGCCAGAACCGTTCCTGCGGCCCGGGCTCGCCAAACACGCGCGATGCTTCTTCAATCCACCGGCCTACCTCTTTGTATCGGGTAATCGTTTCACCGTTTATATGCACCGCCATCGACGGGGAGATCTCCTGCCGCGGAATGCGGATGCCCGTTTTCTCTTCCAGCAGGCGCAGCGGTTGATGGCGGTCGAACCCGATGAGGGTGGTGGCGCCCGACTCAAAGATGTACCCTTTGCGATAGTATGAGGAGCTGCAGCCGCCCGGCGTGTGGGCCGCTTCCAGCACCAGCGGCCTCCGGCCATCGGCGGCAAGCATGGCCGCAGCCGTAAGCCCGCCCATTCCCGATCCGATGATGATGGCGTCGGGCTGTTGTTGATGTGTAGATGATAACGTCATGCCCACCCAACACTCGCTGCCGGTAATGGGGTTCCCGCCCACTGAAAATGGTGCGGTGTGTCATCCCGAACGCTTTCGGAGTCTCCTTGTTCTTGGGAAGAGTGTTGAAGAATTAAACGTAGCGCAAGTGGCGCCATCGTGACACAGACGTGGCTTGGAAAATGTAGCG
>JBLRWS010000094.1:0-6798 GCA_047921075.1 Balneolaceae bacterium
ATTGGGGTACTTTGCGATGTAAAAACAATGGTCCATCACTTTTTGTCCATGTAAACTACGATTCGGCCGGTGTGTTTTTACAGGCATCGCATGCATACCCCAATGAGCAATCACCGCCTGCACAAATCAAAGGCCGGATTGTTCATCAGCCTGAAATCGGTTTTTATGGATCTATTCAACAACCCATAGGAAACAGAATAGAGCCGCTTTTTTTCTGATGGTTAATCGAACTCAGATAAATGAGCTAATTAGACTCTTTTATCCAAAATATTAAATAATTCAAGAGCGAACGAAAAGTGCGTTTAAAAGCTTTAAAACGACTCGGGAAGAGAGTTGTGAGCGCCTTGTTAGAAAAACGTTACAGATTCATAAGGTGTTAAGCGGATACAAAGAGCATAAAAAACAATGATTTAAGAGGTGTCCAATGGTACGGGAACTTTATATTTTTTTTATGAAAGCGATTTTTTATACTGAAAGAGATCGTTTCATAAAGGTATATCTCATTTTGTAGACCTTATGAAAGCGCTTTCATAAACCTAACCCTAATCGATCAAATATGAATTACATAAAGCTACGGAAAGACAGGACTTCCTGGACTCGCGTATGGAATTCTCTTCTTCGGGGCGCAATGTCCTCTGCAGGAGTAGGATTTTTGGCGTTCGCGCTTATTGCCGGCCTTGGATTCAGCGATTCAGTTGCTCAAGACAGAGTAGAAGTATCCGGAACAGTTGTTGATGCAGCCGACGGTTCACCTCTGCCAGGAGCAAGTGTGATTGTTCAAGGTTCAAGAGAAGCAACCGGTTCCACAATCGGAACTCAGACAGACTTTGATGGTCAGTTCACACTTCGCGTGCCATCCAACCTTAATATATTGGTGGTTACCTTTGTCGGATTCGACCGCCAGGAAGTGCCTATAGACGGCCGAACCAATATTCGAATTGAAATGCAGCCCGATTTCCGAACCCTCGATGATATTGTCGTGGTAGGTTACGGTGTTCAGGACCGACGCGAAATTACCAGTTCGGTAACCAGTGTAAGTGCTGAGGACTTTAATCGCGGTAACATTCAGGATACACAGCAGCTTCTGCAAGGTAAAGTTCCCGGATTGACGATCTCCCGTCCCGGCGGCGATCCCAACGCAGACTTTACGATTCGAATGCGGGGCTTGGCCACCTTTGGTGCCAATACCGAGCCGCTTGTCGTAATTGACGGTGTCATCGGTGCCGATTTCAACACGGTTGATCCTAACGATATTGCTACCATTGATGTGCTTCGTGATGCATCGGCCGCTGCGATCTACGGAACCCGTGGCGCAAACGGTGTAATTCTTGTAACCACAAAGAGTGGTACCAGGGGAGCCGATGTTCCTGTTACCGTTAATTATAATGGCCAAATCACGACCAACTTTATTGAGAGAAAGTTGGATGTGCTTTCAGCCGATCAGTTCAGAGCTGAAATTCAGCGCCAGGGCAGACCCGGATTGGATTTTGGTGATAACACCGACTGGTTCGACGAAATTACTCAAAACGGATTCACTCAGGTTCATAACCTGGCTATTTCGGGTGGAGGTGAAAATACCTCGTATCGCATTTCCGGTAACTTCCGGGATACCGAAAACATCCAACGGGGAACCGGCTTTGAGCAGGTAGGCGGCCGGTTGAATCTCACCCATCGTGCCTTGGATAACCGACTGCAACTGCAGGGAAATATTTCGATTACCAATCGTGATGAAGATCGCGGATTTGGCGAAGCCTTCCGGTACGCTGCTGCCTTTAATCCAACGCGGTCTGTACGCGATCCAAACTCAAATTTTGGTGGGTTTTCCGAACAGGACGCCTTCGACATGTTCAACCCCGTTGCTATTCAGGAGTTGGCCATAAATGTAGCTGACCAACGACGTATTGTCGCCTCACTGGGCGCCGATTATGATTTTGATGATCTGCTGCCGGGGCTTACGCTGGGTGCTTTCTACTCGGTCGAAACGTTTGATGAAACGCGCGGAGAGTTCTACTCCCCCGATGCCCGTTTCCGTGGCTTTGGCCGTAACGGACTGGCCCGACGAGGGGATGTAAATAACGAAACCGAGCTTTTTGAAGCCACTGCACGGTATTCCAATACCTTCGAACGCATACGGCTGGAATCTGTTTTTGGATACTCCTTTCAGGAATTCACCAATGAAAGCCGCTTTATCGAAGCCGGAAACTTTATCACCGGCGATGTACTCTCCTTTAACCGCCTCGCAGCTGCGATCGATGTTCAAGATGGGATCGCCACGGTTGATAACTTCCGCGATGAAAACCGAATCATCGGCGCATTTGGCCGCGTGAACCTCACATTCGATAACACCTACTTCTTTAGTGCAAGTTATCGTCGGGAAGGATCCACACGGTTTGGTGCCAACAACCGCTGGGGCGACTTCTTTGCGTTCAGTGGCGGTGCAGAGCTGACCAATATCTTTGACATTGGCTTTGCCGATGAACTGAAGCCGCGTATCAGCTTTGGCCGAACCGGCCAGGACGCACCGTTCAACGGTATCTCTCAGTTCCTCCTTCAGCCAACAGGAAACAACTTCCTGGTTGACGGTGAGTTTATCCCGGTATTCGGGCCCGTTCGTACGCCAAATCCGGATCTGCGATGGGAAACCAAAGAAGAGATCAACATTGGTGTTGATTTTGCGGTTCTCAGCGGACGTCTTACCGGTTCTATTGATGTCTACCGATCGGATACGGATGACCTGATTCTGGAGCAAAGTGTAGATGCGGCCACCAACCCGGCACCAACACAATTTGCAAACGTTGGTGCGATTCGCAACGAAGGTCTCGATATCGGTGTAAACTTCAACGCCATCCAACGCCAGAATGTAAACTGGTCGACCGGTATTACATTTTCAACATCCGATACGGAACTGAGACGGTTCCAGTTTGAAAATGCTCAATTCATCGCCAACATGGGTGCCCCCGGCTTGAATGACACACAGTTGATTCGTGTGCAGGAAGGGGCCAACATCGGCGATATTTGGGGACCGCGATTTGCCAAATTCTCAGAAGCTTCTGATGGCTTCCTTGATGGAGACGGCAACCCGCTGGTTGGCGCATGGCTCTTCTTTGATAAAGATGGAAACTTGGTCCGCCCCGAAAGCATTACCGACGAAGACCGAACGGTATTGGGTAACGGATTACCTGACTTTACCCTGGGCTGGAATAACACCGTAAATTATAAGAACTGGGATTTCAACATGTTCTGGCGCGGTGCCTTCGGCCATCAAATGGTCAACTCATTTGCGGTATTTCAGACCAACCCAACGGTGATCAATAACCGAAATATTACTGAGGACGCTCTCGGACTTCAAGGTCTGAACGAAGCACCCCAGTTTTCGAGTTTATATGTCGAAAATGCGGACTTTTTCCGGTTAGACAATCTGACAGTTGGGTACACGTTTAATTTCTTAGACGGTGGCCCGATTAATCGATTGCGTCTATTCGCTTCCGGCAACAACCTCTGGACCATCACCAATTACAGCGGTGTAGATCCCGAAGTACAATTTGCCGATGTAGGTCCAACGGACAATGCCGGCGATGCAGGAGCTGCAAATCCGTTAGCACCTGGTATTGAACGAAGAAATCAATGGTTCACGCAGACATCGATTACCTTCGGTGTGAATATTGACTTTTAATAATGGCAACCGAAAACAAAACGATTATGAATTTTATTCGATCAAAAACACTATTTGTAGGTAGCTTTTTAGCGATCCTGTTCGGGTTTGCCTGTACAGATTTGAATGAAAAGCTGCCCAGTGAAGTACGCGCTGAAGATTTCTTTCAGAACGAAACACAAATTCTGTCAGCATTAGGTGAGGCGTATGTCGTTCTCGCCGCCGGCGGAATGTGGGGAAGCCACAACGGGCTCTGGTCTATCCATCAGGTCTCTTCCGACGAAACAGTGATTCCCCAACGGGGACAAGACTGGTTCGACGGCGGTATCTGGCTCCGTATGCACCGGCATACCTTTAACACGGAAGAAGGTGCTTTTGAAGGCGCATGGGCTGAACTCTTTCGCGGGGTGAACACCTCCAACCGGGTGATGTTCCAACTGGAACAAGCCGTGGCTGACGGAGTGGTAGAACCTGCACTGGCCGGTGAGTTTATTGCAGAGCTGCGTGCACTGCGCGCTTTCTACTACTACTGGCTGCTCGATACGTTCGGAAACGTCCCCATTGTGGATGATTTCGTAAATGCTCCCGCCAATCCCGGAAACAATCCGGATTTTCAAACAGGGCGAACCGCAGTTTTTAACTTTGTAGAACAAGAACTGCTCGATGTGGTTAATTTGGTAACCGACGATGTAGCCGGCTCCAGAGGACGCATCAACAAGTTTGGCGTGCATTTTCTTTTGGGTAAACTCTACCTGAATGCGGAAGTGTATACCGGACAAGAGCGTTACTCTGATGCGATTTTTCATTTCAATGAGATCGTTGAATCAGGTGAATATTCGTTAGCGCCCAATTTCTTCGATACCTTCAGCATCAATAATGCCAATGCTGTAGAACACATCTTTGCTATCCCGTTTGATGAAGTCTTCCTTCCCGGATTTGAACTCAATCAGATGACACTCCACTACGGACAGCAGTTTGAGTTTAATCTGCAGGATCAGCCCTGGAACGGATATGCAACGCTTCAAAGCTTCTACGAATCGTTTGAAGAAGATGATGTCCGACGGGATGGATTCTTAACCGGTACGCGCTTCCGACAAGATGACGGCACACCGATCGAAGACCCCGATTTTGAAGGTGCTCCTATCGATGATGATCCCGAACTAAACCTGCGGACCTCTATCAATGAACTGGAACCCAATGCCTGTCGTGAATGTGGCGCCCGGTTTGCGAAGTTCGAAATCGGTATCGGATCACTCCCTAATATGAGCAACGACTTCCCGGTCTTCCGATATGCAGACGCCGTCCTCTCTCTGGCAGAAGCTGAGTGGCGCGAAGGTGTAGGTACTCCGGAAATGCGAGTTAACGATATCAGAAGCCGTTACGGACTCGACCCAATGACGTTAAACTCTGAGAATCTCCTCGCCGAGCGAGGCCGTGAGCTCTACCTGGAAATGTGGCGCCGACAGGACCTCATTCGGTTTGAAGGAACTCAGGGTCCAACAGCATTTAACGATGAGTGGGATTTTAAGGAAGTATCTGAGCAATTCAGAACGGTCTTCCCAATTCCGCGAAATGTTCGTCAGACCAACCCGAATCTTGTTCAAAACCCGGGTTATCAGTAGTACCTCTTGTAGTTGTAGGTAACCAAAAGCCACGCCCTATAATGGGTGTGGCTTTTTTTAATTCCCTATCTTCGTGCTGCATGATCTGAAACCGTATGTTCTACCCCAATCGGCTATTGAATGAATTTTTCGGGCAACGTTTCTTTTAACCGTTTTCTGCTTGTAGTTCTGAAACTCTACATGTTGACCGCTCTTTTAGCAGGCTGTGCCGGTACAACCGATGATCGCACTGGTGAATTACTCTTTGAACGCCTGGACGGCCCTGCGATTGGTATCGATTTTGAGAACAATCTCATCCCAACCGAAGAGTTCAATATGTACCTGTTCCGTAACTTTTATAACGGTGGCGGCGTGGCCATGGGTGATGTGAGTGGAAATGGTCTTCCGGACATCTTTTTAACAGGAAATATGGTATCTAATCGTCTCTATGTTAACCGGGGCGACTATCGGTTTGAGGATGTTACCGAAAAAGCGGGACTGATCTCTGAAGGCTCCTGGAGCACCGGTGTGAGCCTGGCAGACGTCAACGGAAATGGCCGCCTCGATATCTTTGTCGTCAAATCGGGCCCCCCTGATACGCCCCATCGCCAAAATGCGCTCTATATCAATAATGGCGACGGTACCTTTACCGATAAAGCCGCCGAGTATGGCATCGCTGATGTGGGGCTTGCCACGCACGGCGTCTTTTTCGATTACAACCAAAACGGCCGATTGGATCTGCTTCTGCTCAATAACTCGTTCGATCCGGTGGGGGGATATGAAGGAATCACCGGTGCCGCACGAACCATTCCCGACCCTCAGGGAGGGAGCCGTCTCTACAGAAACGACGGGAATACGTTCACCGATGTGACGAAAGAGGCCGGAATTTTTGCCAGCCGAATCGGGTTTTCGCTGAGCGCCTCCGTGGCCGACCTCACCCATAACGGATACCCCGATATCTACGTGGCCAACGATTTTTTTGAGCGCGATTATCTCTACCTCAATAACGGTGACGGTACCTTCAAGGAGGTACTGCCGCACCAGATGAACACGATTAGTTCAAGCTCGATGGGCTCAGATGTTGCAGACATAGATAATAATGGCTGGCCCGATATCTACGTCTCCGACATGCTGCCGGCGGATGAAAAGCGGCATAAATCCAAAATGCGGTACGAAACGTGGAGCGATTTACAGGAAAGTATAGCCAATGGCTTTCATAAGCAGATTACCCGAAACACCCTGCAGCTCAACCATGGAGATACCACGTTTTCGGATGTTGCCCGTTTTGGTGGTGTGGAAGCGACCGACTGGAGCTGGGCGGTGCTGATGGCCGATTTTGATCACAATGGGTATAATGACATCTACGTCACCAACGGCATTTATAAAGATCTGCTGGATCAGGATTATATTCGGTACACCGCAAATCCGGAGCGAATCAGGGAACTCGTGGAGACAGAACGAGGCCGCGTCATCACCACACTTATGGAGCAGATCCCCTCCGAGCCGATCCCGAACAAGATGTTTTCCAATAACGGCGGTTTGGAC
>JBLRWS010000095.1:0-6796 GCA_047921075.1 Balneolaceae bacterium
GCAAAACCAGCCGCTCTGATAATCTCTCCCGGTCCCTGTCCTTGTTCAGAGAGAACGTTCAGGATCAATCCCCGCTCATCGCTGAGTATAAATTGATGTTGGAGCTGATCATAAAACGCAAAGACGGTATTGTCCCGGTTTGAGGTAAAATCGTAGCGAAGCCTCCCCAATGTGTGCTCCGAACTGTGCAGGGTAAACTCATCTACTTTTTGAAGAGACAGCGCCTTATCTGTGAATCCGGACTCTGAAAAGCCGTCGTACGATTCGCTGTTACATGACAGGATTAGAAAGCATATGGTGGTGATCAGGATAATTCTGTGCATGGTGAAATGATTACATAATCAGTGTTGAGTTAACCTCCTGCATCCCTGCGAACGTGTCGGTTGCCGGCTGATGGGAGCGGCTTCCGACTCAAAATACTATGGTTATAGAATATAAAAAAATGTGGGTTCCGCTACCTTTGCCAACAATCATCCCAGCCGGGTACCCGGATCTTTCACTTTGTGATGGGTGAAAATCGAGCGTATGCCAACGGTTCCTGCTTGCCCGAAGCAGCCCTGTCCCTCTCAGCAGAATTCTGGTTCATTGATGGTGCGATTTTTTTCAACGTTGGGTGCACGGCCTTACGCTGATATCTGCGTTATGAGCAACCCCAATCCCACCCCATGTAAAAAACCCGCATCACGCTTGATGTTCACTGCGTAATTCCAAAACTTGCAATCTCATTCATATCCCCAAAAAAGAGTCTCTATGAAAAAGGTTTGCTGGTTGATGTGTGCCTGGTTTTTGGTAAGCGCCTGTGACGATGAATTGGTCTTCCCGCGAATTGGACCTCAGGATCTGCCCCGGGTTGATGATATTACCGTGCCCGATGGATTTATCGTGGAGGAGTTTGCGAGTAATATAGAGTTGCCCACCGGTATCGCTTTTCCGCCGGATGGATCCGACCGCCTGTTTGTGAATGAACTGCAGAGCGGGAAAATCTGGATTTATGAAGAAGGGGAGCGCCTCGATACACCGTTTTACGATCTGGCTCTGAACATCCAGGGGGGCTTTCCGGTATCCGGCGAAAACGGGATGATTGGCCTTGAGTTCGATCCGGACTATGTAAACAACGGGTATCTCTACATTACTTACGCCTCCAGAAATGAGAACACCATTGGCACGGTAGCACGCATTACCGATCGCAACAACAGCGGTGAAGAGTTTACCGTGCTGCTAACCGATTTGCCGAGTGACCGGGGTCATCAGATCGAAAATGCGCGGTTTGGGCCCGACGGAAAGCTCTATGTATCGGTTGGGGATGCCTACCAAGAGCAGTATGTACAGGACCCCGAGCGCGCCCACGGTAAAATATTACGAATGAATCCCGACGGTACCATTCCGGCCGACAATCCGTTTGGCCCCGATAACTATGTGTATGCCATCGGCTTCCGGAATGCGTTTGATATGTTGTTTCTGGACAATGGCGATCTGCTGGCCACCGACAACGGCCCCACAGGCATGGACAAGATGATGGTGGTGGAAGCGGGCGGTAATTACGGCTGGCCCGACGAACTCGGGTTTAACGACAATCCGGAGTTTACCAACCCGATTCATGTGTGGACCGAAACGGTGTCGCCTACAGGAATGGTGAAAACGCGCGGTTCTCAATTTCCGGCGGCCTACCGGAACAAGGTGTATCAGGTACTGTTTGGATTTACATTCTCTTCCGGGCCAAATACGAACGGCAAGCGTGTACAAATTGCGGAGCTATCGGGGCAGGGGCAAAACACCACGGTAACGTTTACCGATTTTGCTGTCTGGCAATTTGAGGGTACCCCGAACAATCCGGTCGACATCGCCGAGGGCCCCGACGGCAGCCTCTATGTAAGCGATATTTTTCAGGGTAAAATTTTCAGAATCCGGCACGCTCCGTAACGTGTTCATGAAGAAGTACCTCAGGTTTTGGTTTCCCTATAAGCGGCTCCATTCAGAACACGCTCTGCTTCATCAACCTGTCACTCGACTTTGTGAGGAAAAGCTAAAACGTGGGGTTAAACCGAACCCAGAGTGTGGGCGTGCTTCCAAACCGTTTTAGTGGCCAAGCCAGCTCTGCGCGAATCAGGTTTGTCCCCAAGCCGGCTCCTACATCGTGCTGCAGATCAGAAAAAGAAAATCCGCCCATATCATTGAACGGGTTGGATGATGTTCTCAATGTAGAACTCTCTCTCACATACCCCGAATCGAGAAAAAGAGTGATGTAGATACTGTTCAAATCAATCCAGTCAGAGTATCCACGGGCAATTTGCCCAAACTGAGCCTCCAGGTTACTGAGCAGCATTTGGTTACCCGTAAAAATCTTGTACGGCGACCCGCGTAGCGAACCGATTCCGCCAAGCTGAAATTGCTTAAACAGAGGCGCATCACCGGTGATACTGCCCGCACGAACTCTCCATTTTAAGAGTGAGCCGGGCTCAAAGTTTGAAAAGAACTGAAACTCCGCGAGATATTTGTTGTAGTTAAAATCATTATTAAACCCGTCATTATCTGCAATCTCGATCTCCGTTTTGGCCGAGAACGAAAACAGGCGCGACATGATCAGCCGATTTGGATTGAACGTTAACGCAACGTTGAACCGCTCGATATTGGTTCTATCCGTCGCAACATCGATCGGCTGATTCTCTCTGAAAATCTCTCTTTTGCCGAATAATGAGTACCTCGTTTCAACTTCAAGGGTGGAAAAATCATCATTATTGTACGATAATGCCGCTTCGTACCATCTTTTACCGCGTACGGCTATATAGGTACCAAACCCATCTTTTTCGTGATAATCGGGGAAGTCATAGGATGAAAAAAATGCGGTTAAGCTGGATTCGATCAAGCCTACCCGCCAGTAATCTTCCGTTGCAGTTGCCCGATGAATTTCGGCTCCTATCATGACACGATTTGCCCGTCCGATAAAACGCTCCAGGCCAACGGCATACTCCAGGCGATTTGATGCAAAACCGTAACCGAGCAGGCCGTGTGGACGAAACCGCTCGATGTCAAAGAAGCCGCCGGTATCGTGCCATTGCATCCTCTCTTTTTTTAAACCCAGAAATAAACCGTTCACCCGGTTATAATGGATCATTGGAAGGTTTGGAAACTGGTTAAACAGCGGGTTTGTGTTGTAAGGCCCGGCTTCAAGCGCTCCGTCGAAATCAATACCAGCTTTCTGAACGCTTCGAACTCGTCTCTTTACATCGATTCGGTTGGTATCTGAATCACTGCCATGAACCAGAAGCTCATCGATCGACCTGTTGAACATCATGTCTCGTTTGAAAGGCTCCTCTGCTTTACCGGAGTCTTGTGAAAAAGCACACAGAGGCAGGAAAAAAGGAATTAAAAGTGCGGGTATATATCGTTTTAACATAATAGCAGGAGGTTTTTTTGGCCTCTACGTATCTGTAAACCATCAGTTTCATTTTTTTTGGAAGATTTTTTGCCACAGGGTGGCATCATCTTCATGATGAGAATCACAGCATCAATGCATCAGGGGCTGTTCAGAATGGCCTGTTGCGTGAACAAGAAGGGGGTATGCTTCGGTTCGTTCTGGATAAACCTACCGGCATAAAACAGACCGCGATACCCCGACCAATCCGGCACGGCACGTAATCGGGCGGCCCTCATCCACAGCGCCTAATATCCCAGATTACGCACCCAATTCTCCTGTTCGCGCCATTTTTCGCGCACTTTTACATGAAGATCCAGAAACACCTGCTTGCCCACCAGCTCTTCAATCGTTTCGCGGGAGGCGATGCCGAGTTTTTTGATCGCCGTTCCTCCCTTGCCAATCAGCATCCCTTTTTGCGATTTCCGGTTGACGATAATTTCGGCGTTGATGCGGTCCAGCTCAGGGCCCGCTTCGTAGCTGATCACATTGACCGTGCAGGAGTAGGGGATCTCATCCTGGAACTGATAAAAAACCTGCTCCCGAATCAATTCGGATACGAAAAACCGAATGGGATGCTCGCTCAAGTCCTCTTTCGGGTAGAAGGGCGGGCCGGCGGGCAACGTTTCCCGAATGGCGGCCATCAATTCCGGTACGCCGGTTCCGAGAAGGGCGGAAACGTAATGAACCCCGGCTATTTTCAGCTCATTTTCGAGCCGTTTTGCCACATTGGTTGCATTTCCTTCGTTCACGGCGTCCATCTTGTTGATCACCAGAAAAATCGGCTTCTGGATGGACCGCAGCATCTCTACCACCTCGTCGGTGGGGTGGCGGTCATCCGGATCCACGATGAACAGAATCAGGTCGGCATCTTTTCGGGCGCGCTCCACGGTTTTCATCATGGCCCGCTGCAGCTCGTATCCGGGGGTGATGACGCCGGGTGTATCCAGAAAGACCACCTGGGTATCGTCATCCGAATAGATGCCCACCACCTGATGGCGGGTGGTCTGTGGCTTGTGTGTGGTGATGGAGATTTTGGTACCGAGAATGGTGTTCATCAGGGTCGACTTGCCCGCATTGGGTTTGCCGATGATGGCTGCATAGCCCGATTTGTGTGGTTGATTGCTCAAAAGTTTTTTATTTAGGATGTGATTGGGCGGTCTTCATAACGGCCAGGTAATCGTGTACCGTGGCGTCGAGTCCGCGAAAAAGAGCCGTGGAAATAAGGGCATGGCCAATACTGATGTCGTGCAGGTGGGGAACGGTTTGCAAGAGCGGCAGCAGGTTGTCGAGGTTGAGTCCGTGTCCGGCATTTACCGTCATCCCGAAGGTGTGGGCAATCTCGGCGGCGGCTTTCAGTCGCTTTAACTCCTGCAGGGCATCGTCTTTGCTTGTGGCGTTGGCATAGTTGCCTGTGTGCAGTTCAATGGCCTCCGCGCCCAGTTCGTGAGCCAGTTCAATGTCGCGCGGATTGGGATCTACAAAAAGTGAGACCTGGGTGTTGCTTTTGCGTATCTCGGGGAACACCCGCTCTTTAAAATCGTCATATACCCGCTCCATATTCAGCCCGCCCTCGGTGGTCAGCTCTTCCCGGCCTTCGGGCACCAGGGTAACCAGGTCGGGATCTACGTCGCGGCAGATACGGATCATCTCATCGGTTGCGGCCATTTCAAAGTCGAGAAGCCCGGTTACAGCCTCTTTTAATCGGTAGACGTCCTCATCGCGAATGTGGCGGCGGTCGCCCCGCAAATGGAATACAATGCCCGCAGCACCGGCCTGTTCGCAGACGGTGGCCGCCTCAATGGGATCGGGATATCCCTCTCCGCGGGCGTTTCGCAGCGTGGCAACGTGATCGATATTGACAAGTAAGCGCATGATTTGGCAGAATTTTATACTTTACGGTAGCTCCATTTGCAAGATAGCAGTCCTGAATGAATTGTGGAATTGTAAACACCGTTCTCTTTTGCGCCATTCTGTTCGTTGTAACAGGGTGCGGAATTAGCCGAAATGCGGCGCCTCCGGCAACCGGAAATGGGGGAGGTGCCTCCGGCACGCCGACACCGATGATGAGTGCACAGCCCGTCGAGCGGTCGAATCGTATTGTGCAAACGTTGCACCAGGCCCATCGCGAGTGGCAGGGCACGCCCTATCTGCTCGGCGGAGAGGGGATAAACGGCGTCGATTGCTCCTCCTTTACACAACTGGTTTTTGAAGAGTATTTTGGAATTCGCCTGCCGCGCAATACCCGCCAACAACTCAGTGAGGGATCCGGTGTGCGGCGTACCTTCATCCGTCCGGGCGACCTGATTTTTTTCCGTACCGGCCGCAACCTGCTGCATGTGGGCATAGCCATCGAAAACGGTGATTTTCTCCATGCCGGTGTCTCTCAGGGTGTGATGATCTCCAATCTGAGTGAAGGATACTGGGCCTCGCGCTATCTGGGAACACGGCGCGTGTTGTAAGTTTTGGGGGCGATGGTTTTGATGAGCGTCAACTCAAAAATTCAACGATAAGACAGAAAACCAGATACAGAAAAAGAGATGGATAAAAAACTTCAAAAAAAACTGGCAAAAGAAGAGCGGAAGCGTGAAAGAGAGGCGCTGCGCGAGCAAAATGATAATCCCTACATCACCTCAGCCATCATTTTCTTTAGCACGTTTGGGCCGCTCTATTTTGTGTTTTTCCTATTCAATTATGTAGTGGCAGGCTCCTTGGCGGGCCCGTCGAGCTTGGCCGGTTTCAGTGTCGGCTGGATCTATCCCCTCATTCACGCCTTCATCTGGATCGTTTCAATCATCAGTGTATACCGGAAGAAATCGGTGTTGGAGTACATATTTTAGAGACGATCTGCGGTGGTCTGGCAGGGGAGTCTCTTTTTAAGCTTTATGGGACTTGCAATCCCACCACGATATCCGATAACACGCCGCACAAACATCTTCTGTTTGCTAATATTGGTGAAATAGAATATTCTGCGAAAAAACAGTGCCGGATGTATCGTCGCGGGATTATGTGTTAAGTTTCCTCTCAAAAAATCTAATTTCTTCCGGTTTTTATCGTTAATAATTACATTCAGGTAAACAAAGCAATTTTCTTATGATCACGGATTTAAAAGAGATTGAAAATTCAGCGCTGAGTCTAAACAAAAAAGATAAAGCGCGTCTGGCTGATAAATTACTGCAAAGCATTCATGGCAAAATTGATCGTGAAATTGAACAGGCCTGGATAGATGAAGTCCAAAAGAGAAAAGAGTCACTTAAATCGGGCGAAGCTTCTCTTCATTCTGCTTCGGATGTCATTAATGAAGCAAGAAAACGTCTTAAAAAGTGACTGTTAAATTTCATTCGGAAGCCAGAAAAGAATTTTTTGAAGCAGCCGATTATTACG
>JBLRWS010000096.1:0-6539 GCA_047921075.1 Balneolaceae bacterium
TCCCATCTTTTTCACCCTTTTACATGAAAGCTTCGTTTTTTGGGAGGCATTGGTTTTTTTATTTTTTTGATCTGTGTCGTCCACCTAAACTAAACGAGGTTTTCTATGAATGCTCTCTTTTCCCTTCGAGCTATCGCCCTGTCGATAGCCGGTTTTCTGCTGATCCCTGCGCTGGTTGTAGCCCAGCAGGATGCCGCCGTAAATGGCGAACCCAAACCGAGCCACTCCGATCTGCCCCTGGAACCGGAGCGCTCTGTTCATCTGCAAACCGACGAGGGCTCCTGGCTTTCGGTGGATGTGCACCCCTCCGGTGAAACGATCGTTTTCGACTTTATGGGCGATCTGTATGAACTCCCCATAGAGGGCGGCGATGCCGTGCAGCTCACGCACGGCATGGCGTTCGATCACCATCCGCGGTACAGTCCCGACGGTTCCAGAATCGTCTTTATTTCTGACCGCAGCGGCGGGGAAAATGTATGGACGCTGGATCGCGAAACCCTGGAGGCTGAATCGCTGACCCGGGGGAACAACCACCGGTGGCAATCACCGGTGTACACACCCGACGGCCAATATATTATTGCGGCTCGCGCCAATCTGCGCGGCGGTGTGCACAAGCTGCGTTTGATGCATGTAGATGGCGGCAGCGGCATTGAGTTTATCGACACACCCGGCAACCTGAAAACCATCGAACCCGCGTTTGGAGAAGATGACCGTTACCTCTGGTTTTCGCAGCGTACCGGCGACTGGAACTACAACGCTATTTTTCCGCAATATCAGATCGCAAAATTTGACCGCGACACTGGCGAGCGGCACACGCAAACCGCACGCATCGGATCGGCATTCCGGCCCACCCTCTCCTCCGACGGGCGCTGGTTGGTGTACGGAACCCGGCACGAAACGGAAACCGGCCTGCGCATTCGTGATCTGAACAGCGGTGATGAGCGCTGGCTCGCCTTTCCGGTACAGCGCGACGATATGGAATCGAGGGCCACGCGTGATGTGCTGCCCACCATGGCCTTTACCCCCGACAACCGCCACGTCATCACCACATGGGGCGGAAAGCTCTGGCGGGTACCGATCGAAGAGGGAGCCGAAGCCACAGAGATTCCCTTCACAATCGATACCGAGGTCCAGCTGGGTCCACGTTTGAAATTTGAGTACCCGATATCGGATGATCCGACGTTCATCGCACGTCAAATCCGCGACGGCGTTCCATCACCCGATGGCTCCCGTCTGGCGTTTACGGCACTCAACTCGGTGTATGTGATGACGCTGCCCGATGGCGAGCCGCAAAAACTGACCGAGCTCGATCTGGTGGAGGCGTTCCCGATATGGTCGCCCGACGGCCAGTGGATCGCTTTTGCCACGTGGGATCCGGAAACCGGCGGCCACATCTACAAAAAGCGAAGCGACGGGCGGCGCAGTGCCGTTCGCCTGACCGACGAGCCCGGCTTGTATCAGGATATTGCCTGGTCTAAAACGCAGGACCGGATTGTCGCCATTCGCGGCGACCGACGGGTTTACTATGAATCGCCCGGCCCCGGCGTGCCACTCTCCGCCGACGACCTGATATGGGTCTCATCCGATGGGGGGCCGGTGCAGTTTATCACCAGTGTGGATGGGCGCCGTAATCCCCATTTCGTGAAAGGAAACGACCGAATTTTCCTGAACCATTTCACCCGCGGGCTCATCTCCATCCGGTTCGACGGTACGGATGAGCGGCAGCATCTGGAAGTAACCGGATCCACCACCCCCGGAAGCACCTCCCCGCAGCGGGCGTCTGTCATTTTGATGGCACCGGAAGGCGATCAGGCGCTGGCGCAAATTGGAAGTGATATCTTCACGGTTACCGTACCGCGCGCCGGCGAGGCGCAACGCATCAGTGTGGCCAACCCCGACCGCGCTGCATTTCCCGCCGCCAAGCTAACCGACATTGGCGGGCAGTTCCCCACCTGGGGCTGGGACGGCCGTACGGCGCACTGGTCGCTGGGCAATGCGTTTGCCTCCTACAACCTGGACGATGCCGCCGAGCGCAAACGGGAACAGGAGCGGTACGATCGCGAGAAGAAAGAGCAGCGCGAACGCGATGAAGAGGATGACGGTGAAGAGCCCGATAACGGCGAGGAAAACGGAGACGAAGATGCCGATGAGAATGGTGACGAGAACGACGACCGGCCGGACGATTACAAACCGGAAGAGATGCGTATCGAAATCTCCTTTGAGCGCGATACGCCGAACGGAGTTCTGGTACTGCGAGGCGGAACTGCCATCACCATGAACGGCTACGAGATCATCGAAAATGCCGATATTATAATTCAAAACAACCGCATTCAGGCGATCGGCGCACGGGGTGATGTGGCCATTCCCGACGGCGCAGAGATCCGTGATGTGAGCGGGCGAACCATCATACCCGGCTTTGTGGATACCCATGCGCACGTCCGCCCGTTCCGCAATCTCCATCAGCCGCAAATCTGGTCGTTTCTGGCCAATCTGGCGTACGGTGTTACCACCCTTCGCGATCCGCAAACCGGCACAACAGACCTGCTCACCTATGCCGATCAGGTAACCGCCGGGTCCATTTTGGGCCCGCGCATCTATCAAACCGGGCCCGGTGTATTTTGGGCCGAGCAGCTGAGCGACCTCGATCACACCCGGGATGTTTTAAAACGGTACAGCGATTACTTCGATACGAAAACGATCAAAATGTATGTAGCGGGCAACCGGGAGCAGCGGCAGTGGATTTTGCAGGCCGCCAAGGAGCAGGAGCTCATGCCCACTACAGAGGGTTCGCTGGATATGAAACTGAACATGACCATGCTGATTGACGGCTATTCGGGCCAGGAACACAACTACCCCATCTCGCCGGTGTTTGAGGATGTGATCCGGGTAACGGCTGAATCAAAAATGGCCTACACTCCCACACTGTTGGTAACCTACGGCGGGCCGTGGGCCGAAAACTTCTTCTACATGACGGAAGATGCGGCGAACGATCCCAAGCTGCAGCACTTTACCCCGCGCAGCGAAATTGAGAGTAAAACGCGCCGACGGGGCGCCGGCTGGTTCCACGAAGAGGAGTATGTGATGGATCGCCAGTCCAAAATCGTAAAACAGATTTACGATGCCGGTGGTATTTCGGGCGTAGGCAGCCACGGACAGTTGCAAGGGCTGGCCTATCACTGGGAACTCTGGGCCATGGCGTGGGATGATATGGACCCACACGCGGCGCTGCGCATCGCCACCATTCAGGGTGCTGAGGCGCTTGGGCTGGAGGGCGACATAGGCACGCTGGAAGCGGGCAAGCTTGCCGACCTGTTGATTCTGGAGCGCAATCCGCTCGACAATCTTCGCAACACCAACTCCATCGAAAGCGTCATGAAAAACGGCCGCCTGTACGACGGCAACACACTGAATGAAGAGTGGCCTCGTACCCGGCCTGCCGGACGATTTTGGTTCCACGAGCCGGAGCCCGCCGGCCTGCCCGGTTTCACACCCGGCAACTAATCGTTGGGTTTATGCACTAAAAGCGCTCCATTTCGGGGCGTTTTTTTTGGCCGTTGATGCATATTCCACCGGTTACAAGTCCAGCGGCTGAAGCGTACTCGTATTTCGGATGAAAATAAACGCATCGTACCGTTCGGGCAGTACGGTGTCTACGTAGTTATGGGCCTCCATTTCGGGCTGGAAGGTAACCCCGATGGCGCGATGTTGGATGGGCATGCGCAGGGCATCGCGTACCCGTTCCCGCTTCAGGTTGATAAAGGCTTGTTCGTGCCCGGTGGCGGCCAGCATCGCCTCCCAGCTATCGCTGCGTGCCGGGGGTGTCTCCATCACCTGCATGGTGCCTTCCCACTCTCTGGCGGCCAGCACGGTTCCTGTGTAGGTGCCAAACCCGATGGCAAACACCTGTTCGCGCCCCAAGTCTTCCCGCGCCAGCTGGCCGATGTTGACCGCCCCTTGCCGCTGCATGTCGGTGGCACGGGCGTCGCCAATGTGGGTGTTATGCGCCCACACAACGCCGCGACTCCCGTCACCGTAAAAGGCCATCAGCCTCTGCACTGTTTCGTAGAAATGGGTAGCGCGGGTATTCCATGAGGCTGCACCACGCTCCAGATTGCCCCGAAAATGCTCCTCGGCGCGAATGACCATCTTTGCGTTCTGCTTGGTGGTGAACCAGCCCCACTCGGCGGCATCGAAACCGTCCATCTCTTGTACGCTCGTGAGCACCTGTTGCATATCCTGCGAGCAGTCATCGCCAAACTGCGCCACCATCTGTATATAGTTTCGAACATCATCAAAGCGGGTCAGGCAGGAGTAGGCACGCTCTGCCTGTTCAGCTCCATCGGGATCACGATTTTCCAGAAACTGCACCACCTGCTCCATGCCCAGCCGCTTGCCGTAGAGATCGATACCGTAAAAGCCCACTTTTTCTTCCTGCGCCCGATCCATATTATACTCATAAAGCCACTCTACCAGCTCTTTCACCTCTTCATTGCGCCACATCCAAAGCGGCCAGCGGTCCAGTGTTGCCAGGGCTGCTTCCAGCGATGCCGGCGCATTCTCTTTCTGTTTGATATACTCGTTGATGCGCGCCATGGCAGGCCAGTCTCCTTCTACGGCGATAAATTGAAATCCTTTCTCCTGAATCAGCCATTTACTGATCGCTGCCCGCCAGCTGTAAAACTCCGAGGTGCCGTGCGAGGACTCTCCAAGCAGCACCAGCCGCTCCGGTCCAATCTCATCCAGCATCAGCGCAAGCTGCTCCACATGCTCGAACGGCTCGGCGTGGCGATCCACAATCTGTTGTTGAGCCGTGGCCGGCACACTCAGCAAGGTGCCAATCAAAATCAGAGTACATACTATGCGTGACGTATTCATATCAAATGGGAATCTTTTTTTGCGGTTATAGGGTGGGCTGCCTTCTGCACAAGCTCTTCGCTAATGTGCCACAACTCCCGGCAGGCATCGTCATCATCGGCCGCTTTTACCGACGGTTTCACCGGTTTTTTCTTCACAAAATAGCGACCCGAGTGGGTTTCGATACCGGGTTCGGTGCAGAGATAGATCGTTGTCTCCGCCCCTTTTTCGGGAGAGATCATAAACCATCGAATCAGGTTGAACAGTTTTCCGAACAGAGAATCGGAATCGGCTGCAAAGTTGCTATTCACTACGCCCGGGTGCAGGCTGTACGTTGTGACGGGGTCATCCTCCAATACCTTGTGCAGGTGATGGGTAAACATCATGTTATACAGCTTCGAGTTGCCGTACGCTTTCATGGCGCTGTAGCCGGTTTCCATCTGCAGGTTATCAGGATCGTACTCGCCGTAGCGGTGAGCATCCGATGCCACGTTCACCACACGCGACTTCGGTGTTGCTTTCAGCAGCGGCACCAGTTCGCGGGTCAGCAGAAAATAGCCCAGGTGATTTACGGCAAAGGTTAGCTCCAGGCCGTCGGCACTTAGGGTACGGTTTCCATCAGGCAGAAAGCCGGCGTTGTTTACCAGCCGGTCCAGCCGCGAATACCGCTCCCGAATGGTGGCCGCTGCGGCGGTAATTTGCTGCATATCGGCCATATCGCAGATCACAATGTCGGCCCGCTCTTTTCCATTTTCATCCGTAAAACGGTCGCGTGCGGCTTCGGCTTTGTCGCGGTTCCGGCATACCATTACCACGTGAAAGCCTTGCCCATAGAGCGCTTTGGCGGTTACGTATCCTATTCCGGAATTGGCTCCGGTAATCACGGCAATCGGTTGGGTCATGGTCGGTTTGGGTTGATGGTGGTTGAGTTTGGCCTTCGGGCCGGTACCTGAGTACACAACGGGCTGCCCTGCAATATCATTTTGATAAACCTTAGAGGCAAGTCGATCGTTACCGTGCCGCAGTTGCTTCCTTAATGGAACATTCCTACTCTCTGTTTCGGTTCAATCACAAACCAAAAGTCAACACCAACTATATGAGCTGCTGCGGACACTGCCGCGATGCCGGTAACTTTTTTGATCAGCGAACCGCCCGCCGGGAGATGAAACGCTACAAACGCCGCGGGCCGGAGGCCTCCACTCAAAAATTGATAGATGCCATCGCGGAGGAGACAGTTGAGGGGCTCACGCTGCTTGATGTGGGCGGCGGCATCGGGGCCATTCCGTTTGAACTGTTTAACAAAGGATTGGCTAAAGCGGTGAATGTGGATGCCTCCGGCGCCTACCAAACGGCAGCCATGAAAGAGGCAACGGAGCGCGGCCTGCAAGACCGGACCGCCTACCATTTTGGCGATGCGGTTGAACTGGTGCCTCATCGTTCCCCGGCCGACATCGTCACGCTGGACCGGGTTATCTGCTGCTACCCCGACTATCAGGCTCTTTTGGAGAGTACGCTGCCCAAAGCGAAGCGGTGGTACGGATTGGTGTTCCCAAAAGAGAATGGACTTACCAAAGTCGGAGTCCGCCTTGTAAACAGCTGGTTTTGGTTGAAACGGAGTGAATTCCGCACATTTATCCACCCCACCCAATCGGTAGAGCAGATCATCCGCAGCCACGGCTTTGAGC
>JBLRWS010000097.1:0-6462 GCA_047921075.1 Balneolaceae bacterium
ATTTTAACCATCGGCAAAACGCCTCCCAACCCTTCGGTTGTAGTACAGAGCCGAAAGTTGCGCGAATTGGTCGTGGAGCTTAAAAAGAGATATGATCATATCGTTTTTGATTCCGCCCCGTACGGAATTATCACCGATGCGGCCCCGTTAATTCGCCTTTCGGACGGGATTGTTCTGGTCTGTAAATTTGGCGACACCCGAACCGACGAACTTGGCTACTGTATTGAAAACCTGAATCGGGTAAAAGCCAATGTCATCGGGATTGCCATTAACAATTACGAGTACAAGAAAAGTACCGACTACTATTCCTCCAGTTATTACTACAACAGCTACAAACAGTACGAGGAGTACCAAAAAGCGTAGCACGTTTTAAAGCCTAATGATGTAAATCCACTCTTGCTTACAATGAAAGTAACCCGTTCTATTCTTTTTGTTTTAATGTTCGCCTTTTTTGCGATTGATGTTGCCTTTTCACAAACCCGCACCGTACCTACATCACAGCAGTTTCGGCTTGGTGAAGGGCTTGTTCGAATTGCCGAACCGGGCCAACTGACCGATACCCTCAGCGTTTGGGGAGATATCAACGCGCCGGGACGATATCTTGTGCCCCGTGGCACTCGCCCTCACGAACTCATTTCCTATGCACGGGGCCCCATCAGTGTACGGACAGGAGAAACTATTCTCGACTGGAGTAAATTACGGCTGGAAATCACCATCTCCAGATACAACGGCGAACGCCGGCTCGAAACCATCGAGAATTTTCAATTTCGATACAATGAAGAGTATCCGGAGGGGCTGCGCAATTTCACTCTCGCCAATGACGACATTCTCAGTGTTGAGGTGAAACGAAAGCCTGCCTTTGTGGATTATGTGCGGGTAATTGCACCCATCGTTAGTACCCTTGCCACGTCTATTATTATCATAGACCGGTTGTAGTACAGACATTCCTTTAGATTCAACGTCTTATGCCTCAACCTACCATTGCCATTGGCGACATCCACGGATGTGACCGGACCTTGCGTGCCCTGTGGGAAAAAATTCGAAACCACGACGACGCTACATTCGTTTTTTTGGGCGACTATATCGACCGGGGTCCATCCTCTGCGCAGGTTGTTGAATTTCTTATAGAGATCGAAAAACAGGCATCCTGCATTTTTCTTCTGGGAAATCACGAGCAGATGCTGCTCAAGGCCCTGGAGGGAGAAAATATGAATCGCTGGCTGCATTTTGGAGGTGCAGAAACGCTGGAATCGTATGGCACATCCCTCGATGAGCTGACATTACCCGAACATCACCTCGCGTTTTTTAAACGTTGTGTTCCTTACTATCAGAACGAACACTATTTCTTTGCTCACGCCGGTGCCCCGCCTCATATGACGCTAAGCGAGGCGGTTCGCAATACCGAACATGCAGACTATTTTCTTTGGGGAAACGAGCACCTGAGTGCGCCGGAACTCCCTTGGGAAAAAACGGTGGTATTTGGGCACACCCACCGCGCCTATCCTATTCTGAAGCCAAAATTGATCGGCATTGATACCGGTTGCGTGTACGATGAGCCCGGCTATGGCAAGCTTACGGCGGTTCTGCTCCCCGAAGAGAGATTTATCCAGCAAGTTCGCCTCGACTAATCCTCCCCCATCATTTTCCCCTTTGTCTGTTCGGAAGCGGTTTGCCTATATTCCATGCAGAATCACAGTCACCAACACGCTGCCATAACCTTATCAACTATGAATGTACTATCGTATGCCCGGGGCAACTGGGTAAAAGACGGGAAAAAAAGAGATCTCATCAGTGCTGTAGACGGAAGCACGATTGCCACCATGCACGAGGCCGATCTCGACTATAATGCCATGCTGGAGTATGCCAAAACCACTGCAGGGCCGGTTTTGAGAGAGATGTCCATTCATGAACGTGCCTTCAAAATCAAGTTCCTGGCTGCGCACCTGATGAAGCAGAAGGAGCGATATTACGAACTCTCTACACATACCGGCGCCACCAAAAAAGACAGCTGGATTGATATTGACGGCGGGCTCATCACCGCGTTTGGGATGTCCAGTCAGTCTCGAAAAAATCTCTCCGACCTCCCCTGGCATGTCGATGGCGGACAAGTGACACTCTCGCGCAAAGGCAGCTTTACCGGGCAACACATTTGCGTGCCCCGCCGCGGTGTTGCCGTCCAGATCAACGCATTCAATTTCCCCGTCTGGGGGATGCTCGAAAAGCTGGCACCCGCTTTTATTGCCGGTGTGCCCTCCATCATCAAACCGTCTCCGCTGGGAATGTACCTGGCTTTTGCCGTCTTCAAAGACATCATCGACTCCGGCATTCTTCCGGAGGGCAGCGTGCAGTTTATTGCGGCCGATGTACCGGGTGATCTGTTTGATCATCTTACAAGCCAGGATATGGTATCGTTTACGGGATCGGCCGAAACGGGAAAAAAGCTGAAACAGCATCCATCCATTGTGGCCAATAGCGTTCCGTTTAACCTGGAAGCTGATTCGCTGAACGCCTCTATTTTAGGGCCGGACGTCACTCCCGAAATGGAAGAGTTCGGGCTTTTTATCAAAGAGGTAGCCGGAGAGATGACCGTTAAAACCGGCCAGAAGTGCACCGCCATCCGCCGCACCATCGTCCCGAAAGAGCGGATGGATGATGTGATCAACGCCCTGAAAGAGCGCCTCGAAAAGACCACGGTTGGCCATCCTGCCGAAGAAGCTACCCGTATGGGCCCGCTGGCAAGCGCCGAGCAATCCCACCGATTTGATGAACAGCTGCAAAAATTAAGCGACGTGACGGAAACCGTATATACCGGCAATAATGGGCTATCGGGCGATGCGTTCAGTGCTGCCAGGGTACTGGTTTGTCACACGCCGATGCAGATAAATGAGGTGCACCGGCTCGAAGCGTTTGGCCCGATGACTACCGTGATGCCGTACGATTCGGTTGACGAAGCAATTGCCATTGCCAATAAAGCCGACGGCTCTCTTGTAGGCTCGCTCTTTACCGCCGATGATTCCGTAGCCAAAGAGATCACATTGGGATGTGCGCCCTATCACGGCCGATTCATGATCATCAACCGGCACAGCGCCGGCGAATCGACGGGGCACGGCTCCCCCATCGCCTCACTCGTGCATGGCGGGCCGGGCCGGGCCGGAGGCGGCGAAGAGCTTGGCGGAGCGCGTGCGGTGCTTCATCACATGCAGCGGGTTGCCCTGCAAGGCTCGCCCACAACGCTGATGGCCATCACCGGGCAGCACATTAAAGGAGCCGAAACCACGCCCGGCAACACCCATCCCTTCCGTCGCTACTTCGAAGAGCTGTCCACAGGCGATCACCTGATCACGCATCGCCGGACACTTACAGAAGCCGATATCGTTAATTTCGGAACGCTCAGCGGCGACCATTTTTATGCGCATTTTGATGATGTTGCCGCCAAAGAGTCGATTTTCGGCAAACGTGTAGCCCACGGTTATCTGGTTCTATCAGCGGCCGCAGGCATGTTTGTAGATCCCGCTCCGGGGCCGGTGATGCTCAACTACGGGCTGGAAGAGTTGCGCTTTCTGGCTCCTGTATTTCCGGGTGATACCATTCAGGTAAAGCTGATCGTAAAAAAGAAAACCGCCCGCCAACAGCGCGAAACCGATCCCAAACCGTTCGGTATGGTCTGGTTTGATGTGGAAGTGACCAATCAGCAAAGCGATCTCGTGGCCGAATATACCATCCTGACACTGGTTGAACGAAAACAGCGCCTCGATATGGACCACTCATCCATGTAACCAATTGCCATCATACTCCCGCACGGTTATTTCAACAAGGAAATCGAAGCCGTCATTCTTTCTTCTCTCTGCTGATAGGTTTACCTTTCAGCCCAACAGGAGCTTAAACCTCGAGAAACTACCATGCCTGAACAAGGATCCATCACCACCACTACCGAACATTCGATCACTACCGTCGAATTCTACCACCCAAAAGGAAACTCCCTACCCGGCAAATTGCTCCAGGAGCTGGCCGACGCCATTACGCAAGCCGGAAAACATGACGACTCTACCGTAGTCGTTCTCCGAAGCAAAGGGGACGGTGCGTTTTGCGCAGGAGCGTCTTTTGATGAGCTCCTTTCCATTTCCGATTTAGATCAGGGGAAAACTTTTTTTATGGGATTTGCCCACGTGCTGAACGCCATGCGTACCTGCCCCAAGATGATTGTGACCCGAGTGCACGGCAAAACTGTTGGCGGTGGCCTTGGGCTGGTAGCAGCATCCGACTACGCCATTGCGCACAGCAGCGCATCGATTAAACTTAGTGAACTGGCTCTCGGCATCGGGCCGTTTGTGGTGGGACCCGCTGTTGGACGTAAAATTGGCGTTGCCGCCTTTTCCACTCTTGCACTGGACGCCCGCACCTGGTACGATTCCAAATGGGCCCATTCAAAAGGGCTGTTCAGCAACGTACTCGACTCACTGGATGAGGTCGATGATGCGGTAAAACAACTTGCCGGCGATCTGGCCAAAAGCAATCCCGATGCCATGCGCGAACTGAAAGAAATTATGTGGCAAGGCACCGGCCATTGGGATGCCACCTTGGCTCAGCGCGCCGAAATCAGCGGACGGCTTGTGCTTTCCGACTTCACACGGGAATTTATTCAGCAGTTTCAACAGAAATAAGTACCGCCCTACACTCCTTTTAACGCAGTAAATCAACCACCTATGTCCAACGCTTATTTTCATATTCAGGAACCTGTAAACGAACCATATCTCGATTATGCCCCCGGCTCTGCCGAGCGAAATGCACTCGATGAGGTATTGGCCGAATTAAAATCGGAAGAGATTGAGATTCCTGCCCTCATCAATGGTAAGGAGGTAAAAACCGGGCGTACTGCCGATGTGGTAATGCCTCACAACCACGGGCACAAACTCGGTACCGTACACCTTTGCGGTGAAAAAGAGGTTGAGCAAGCCATAGAGGGCGCCCTCGAGGCCCGAAAAAAGTGGGCGGCCATGCCGTGGCAGGAACGCGCTGCGATCTTTCTGAAAGCAGCCGACATCATTACCGGCCCCAAGCGGTTTTTGATGAACGCCACAACCATGCTCGGCCAATCCAAAACGCCACAGCAGTCTGAAATAGAAGCGGTGGGCGAACTGGCTGATTTCTTTCGTTTCAACGCCTGGTATCTGACCAAGATTTACAAAGATCAGCCCCACTCGCCCGACGGCATGTGGAACCGGGTGGAGTACCGGCCGCTGGAGGGATTTGTATTTGCGATTACTCCCTTCAACTTTACAGCCATTGCCGCAAACCTCCCTGCCGCCCCTGCACTATGCGGCAACGTGGCAATCTGGAAGCCATCGCCGGAATCGATCTACTCCAGCTGGTATGTGATGCAGGTGTTGAAGGAGGCCGGTCTGCCCGACGGTGTGATCCAGTTTCTGCCGGGTGAGGGAGCCGATGTGGGTGATCCTGTTTTGGCAAACGAAAATCTTTCCGGGCTCCACTTTACCGGATCGGCCGGAGTTTTTAATCACCTCTGGAAAACCATTGGCAACAATATCGAAACCTACCGGACCTATCCGCGAATTGTGGGCGAAACGGGCGGTAAAGACTTCATCTTTGCACACGAAACGGCCGACACCGACCGTCTGGTTGTGGCCGCTGTTCGCGGGGCGTTTGAGTATCAGGGACAGAAATGCTCCGCTGCATCACGCATGTACCTGCCGAAATCGATCGCCGATGACGTGATTGAGAATCTGAAATCGGAAGTGCGCAAAATCAAAGTAGGTGATGTAGAAGATTCGGCATCATTTATGGGAGCGGTGATCAGCCGCAAAGCGTTCGACAAAATCACCGGATATATCGACTACGCCAAAGAGGCCGACGACGCGGAGATTGTTGCCGGTGGCGGATATGACGACAGTACCGGGTACTTTATTGAACCGACGGTAATTGTAACCTCTAATCCGACATTCAAGACCATGGAAGAGGAGATCTTTGGGCCGGTGCTGACCATTTACGTATACGAGAACAGCGCTTTTGAAGAGACGCTGGAACTTTGTGATAACACCTCTCCATACGCACTGACCGGTGCAATCTGGGCCCGCGATCGATACGCCCTACAGCAGATGGCAGACACCCTGCGTCAGGCTGCCGGAAATTTCTATATCAACGACAAGCCGACAGCGGCCGTTGTGAACCAGCAGCCGTTTGGCGGAGCCCGTAAATCGGGCACCAACGACAAAGCCGGAAGCATGGTCAATCTCTACCGCTGGCTATCGATGCGTTCCATGAAAGAGACCTATCAGGCACCGCTCGACTGGACGTATCCGTATATGGGTGAGGAGAAATAAAACCGGAGCTAACATTCAGACATGGTATGTTTTCTCAGGCCAGCGCCACTGTAAAGCGCACCAACAAACATACCATGTCTCTTTAATCCCACGGTTGTGCGCCTCGTCAGACATGGTATGTTTT
>JBLRWS010000098.1:0-6442 GCA_047921075.1 Balneolaceae bacterium
TAAAACTTCCTGCCTTCGGCAATATGTAAGATGTCATCGTGGTGATAATAAAGGCACCAATTCAGAGAAGAATCAACAATAATGAGATTGTCGCTGTTGAAAAAAATTTCAGAATATTTCACGACCATTTTCCAGCTTGTCAGGATGGCGGGAGAGTCATCAGCTTTAAAAACCGGCAATAGCAACATCTCTGTTTTAAAAGCCGGACCGTGGCGATACAGCCATTTTTTCAATTCACCCTCATCTCCTTTGTACTCAAAACGGTCAACAGTCCTGTAACAATTTCCACTGAATGGGGTATTGCCCCAGCCGTCATCACCGCAGAGCAGGTCTATCCTGTTTACCACTTCATAAACAGATTCAGTTGAGGTGTTATCCAGGAAAAAAAATTGATCCTGGTGCTCTGGTGTCATCTCTTCAAAATGAGATGGTGTAATATAGAGCCACCGACTCGGCTCCGGTTCACGCATGCCTGTGAGTTGGGAGATATCAATCATGGGTTACGCTTTTCAGAGGATGAAAGCTATCAGGGCATTCCCACAACTCCGTCAAACAGATCGCCCGTCATTTGCACCATCGTGGTTGTTCGGGGGTCTGCGGTACGCGATTCTGTAATTTCCACATTGATGGAGAAACGCCCCTGCCCGTATTTTTTGATGAGCTCTACATCATCATTATAGGTAAATCCCGTGGAGCGTGGAATCAGGTAGGAAAAGCCCCGTACCTGTGCACGGGCCGGATTCACATGCCCGTCATTATAATCGGGGTGGCCTTTCAGGGGAACGTTTCTAAGGCTCAATACAAATCTGCCCATAGGCACTTCGGAGTGCATTACCATGTTGTCATCTATCCAGTTTCCGTAAAATGTGATGATCATCGACAGGTTCAGCTCCTTTTTATCGCTGCGGAACCAGCTCCAGGGTTTGTACCACTCTCTCCCCATGGCCACTTCCGAATCAAACACGCGCAAATCATCCACATAAAGACGGAAAATAGAGTTATTGAGCAGTTCATTCGGGTTGGAGTGATCCAGTTTTAGGGATACGGTAAGGGCCGTGTCGCGTGCGGCCGGATCACCGGCCTGGTACCGGACAATGTCAAGCCCTTCGAACCGTATGCCGGTCGGGTCCAGAGGGTGGAGGTCGGAGAGCTGATCGTAGAAATAGAGATCCGATCTCGCATCGGTGTGCGAAAGCGTTGTGCGTGATCGCTCTTTATCAACAATTCCAACCACGGCATCGCGTGCCAGACTGACGGCATTACCGGTCAGCATTCCCAGTAATCCTCGTTCCCCCGTTAGCGATGCCACGGTGATATCGCGGTACATTTCGGGGTTTTCAACAATTTTTGTATTAAGAGAAGAGGGGGCCGTTGTCTGGTTCGTGGTTGAGCAGGCAGCCGTAATCAGAAGAACCAGCGATAACGTAAAAAACTTGCCTGAGACAAATAGTGGTAATACATTCATTACGTGAAATGGTTTATTGGAGGTTTTGCAAAGCCGTCTTTTTGCCCAAGCTCTTCGTTAGCGGGATTTTAAAATCCTCACATATAACCAATATGCTGCGGTTTTAAAATCCCTTTGGCCTCGATCTTGACCAAAAATCCTGGTTTTTCAAAGCCTCCTTATTGTAATTAGCACGCTTATATAAAGCAATAATAGCCAAAACCTTTATTTTTACTATAAACGATAGTGCAAAAGCTGTATATAAGTTCCCGAAAAAATAATGGTTATGCTACAGCTTTTTTGTATAAAGTGCCCACCCCTGACAGTTATAGCTAACCACAGTGATTTATGATCTATACAACGAGCAGATCTTTTTTGCCTGTTTTTGCGTGTATTTTTTGGGGATTGTTATACAGCAGTAACGGGTATTCTCAAACAGCTGCGGTGGATGTCTATTTTCAGGATTTTCATACCGCCGAGGTGACGCACGTTGAGGTATCAAACGACGGAAACTGGTTTTTCTCGGCAGACCGTACCGGCAAAGTGCTGATGTGGAATGCTAACGATTTTACGGTTTACAAAACCCTGACCGAAGGGTATGGCGCGCCCATAAACAGTATGAGGCTAAACCCCGCCGGAGATCGGCTTATCTACTCCATGGGGCAGGGCGGAAGGCCGCAGACGGGAAAAGCGGGCCGGTATCGCGAGCTCTGGTTCACCCTTCGCTATAATTTTTCCGATGCCGGCAGTGCCGATACGTTGTACAGTATTCCGCTATTTGCCTCGGATGGCGAGTTGCCGGGAAAAGTGCCGGCTGTGATTGATATACAGGGATACAGCAGCGACCGCCATCTGATCTACACAATCTATGGAGAACAACCCTATTTGGCCGTTTACAACGACGGGGAGCTGATGTACCAACATCCTGTAAGCTATTCGGCCGGGCATGTGGCTTATCATGAGGATAAGAAACTGTTTGCACTTGCTGCCGCACACGAGGAACAACCCGACGGTGGAATTCAAAACAGGTATAAACTTGAAATTCGATCCTCCGATCGGTTTGATGTAATGACAGAACGGGATTTTGGTAATCATCCAATCGTTGATCTGCGGTTCCACCCGCAAGACGAGCAGCTGTTTGTGGTGGCACACGACACGGAACGGGAGGCCGTTGTGGTGTATGTATATGATGTTAATACGTTCAATGAAATAGACCGTGGCGTATTTGAATATCAAAACCGGAATCGCACGCTTTCTGCGGAGGTTACCGCTGCAGATATTTCGTTCGATAACGGGGTGCGTATTCTTGTCACCAATCGCTATTCGGAGTCGTTTCTTATCCGTTATGATGCCGGAGAGGGATTCAGCCATTCTGTTGTAAAAGAGGAGGAAGGCGGCTGGCGTTCGTACCTGAGCGGGGCGTATCTGCCCCTGCAGGACAGGCTGGTACTGTTCGAAGGTGCCGGGTTTCATGAGTCTCCTGAAATGGTTGTTTATGATGTTCAGCGAAATCGGTTTCTGGACCGGTTTTACCGGCAGGCATTACCCAAAGCGATCGGGGAGTTTCTTCCGGATGATTCCTGGCTCATAACCAACAGGCCGGATCTTCGGTCGTTTGAAACGTTTTTCAAGTACTATCCCTCCGGCTCCATCATGAACCGGTTTTCGCGGAATTCCTTTACCGACTATATGGAGCTGCATCATCAGTTGAGGGTCGTTCAATCCGGGATGCCGGTTGACAGAACCACAGGCGAAATGGCATTTCTTGCCGTTGACCCGAAAACCTCTGTTTCATCCTTTTATCTGTATGATTTAATCGAAGGCGATATTCAGCGCCATGCTTCTGCCATGGATTCCTATACGAATTTACAGCAATTTCGCAGTCAATCGGGGCGGATTCTCCTTGCCAATCACGAGACGCCGGCCGGGTACGCCATCGCCCGGCGTGATTCTGTAAAAACGATAGACGGCGATTTTCTACAGGCCCATCTTTCCCTTGACGGAGAATATTTAATCACCTATTCAAAAGAACAGGAAGTGCGCCTGATACGGCTCGATACCGGAAATGTGGTGTTTACCCATTCTATTGATGAACAGCTCTTTCGGATTACCATCCACCCGATAGAAGGCGACGGTTTCTGGTTGAGCTACTCCTGGTTTGATGGCGGCCAAAAAAATAGAACCCTGGTTCTTACAAAAGAAGAAGGAAACCGCCATACAATTACACAGCCCGAAAATTCAGACTTTTTTCTGGAAGACTTCTCTTATGCAAACGGCATGTTTGCCGCATTGGAAGGGAATTACGGAATGGTTTTTTTGAGCAACGAACAGTTCCTGCAATTGGAAGCCGGCCTGCGCCCTTCAAAAGTGAGCCTGAACAGTGACGGGAGCCGATTGATGGTCTCTTTAAACGACGGCACAATCAGGATTTACGATACAGAACGTTTGGACGAACTGGCCCGGATGATTCACCCGGGGCGGCAGGATCAGTTGATCATACAGTCAGACGGGTATTACAGCAGTAACACCGATGCCGGACGCTGGCTGGCCGCCCGAACTCCGCAGGGTGATCCACTGCCATTTTACATTGCAGAACCCCTCAATCGTCCCGATAAAGTGATCCACAGTCTCGGCTCCCCAAAACCGGAAATGGTGGAGATGCTTGAACGGGCGGCGGTACTCCGGAGAGCGAGGTCGGCCGTTCAATCGGCCCTGCAGCAAACCGAATCCGTTCCGGAAATTGTGTCCGTCTTGTTGGATGGCGGGCTACACACAAGTGTGTCAACACAAAAAGAACTGCCTGTTACGCTCCGCCTTTATGATGAGTCGTCTCATATCATCAGCCTGAGAGTTACCCTGAACGGCGTGCCGGTACAACCCGAACTTTCCGGGATGCCCGTATCTCCGGGCACTCCCTCCGAAGTATCGTTTAAACTTCCGCTCGTAAACGGGGAAAATGTAATACAATTCCAGGCGTACAATTCGGACGGGACTTCATCATTTATCCGGGAACGTACGGTGGAGTTTGCATCGGAACAGAAACCGGACCTTTACCTGCTTGCCGTGGGGGTATCGGAATACAGCGACGAAGCCCTGAACCTGACGTTTGCAGATAAAGACGCCTGGGATATGGCGCTGCTTTTCGGCGACTCCGCCTCGGTGGATTTAACGGCGTATAAAGATACGTTTTACGGCAACAGATATGCGGTTTACAACCACCTAAGCAGGGGAGAATTCGACGTGATGAATGTTTCTCATCATTCTGACTTGAGGGACGAAAACCTCTTTCAGGCGGATATAGGCGGACGCTTTTGGATTGAAAGGGAGTGGGGAGAGAAGGATTTATTTTGGATGTGGGACTTTGAGAATCTAACCCGCCGCGAACTTCACTTACCCGGTTTTACAGATCGTTCCTGGTCTCCATTACGCGAACTTTTAATACCCGACCCGGCCGGCAAAGAGACGATTTATGTGGATACGCTAAACCGGCTTACGTTGGTGGATAACGAATCCTTTTCTGTGGTGAAGCACCCGCTGGGAGAGTACGAATTTGACGACCTTTTTGCATATAAACCGGGGCGCTTTATCGGGCAGCTGAGCCGTTCAGCCATGAACGCATTAGAAACCGAGAAACCGTTTTACCGGGTTGAGATTACAGACGATTCTTTAACGATTACCGGACTGGAGATCGAAAGTGATGGATTTTCATCCCTTAAAGCGGTTTCATCTGACGGGGAGACGCTTTTGGTTGAAACACTTTCAGATTTAAAAATCGTTTATGTGAACGACTCCGGCCTCGAACGCCGGCTGACCGGCTTTAAGAGAACAGGTTTTGATCAGACGTTTGCATTTTCGGAGGATAATAAGACGGTGAAAGGACTTCGCAAACGAAGAGGAGGGGAGAATCAGCAGGATGCGTGGGTGCTGTACGAACGGCCCCTGAACAGGGCGGAGACAGATTCAACGGTGTTCCCGGCCCTGTCTCGTTATCACGGTGTAAATATTCACGGCGGAGAGTTAACGCGGTTGGAGTCGTCGCCGCCGCCGGCCCGGTTTCAGTCCTTTTTTGATTCGGACAGGCTTGATGTGATTCACCGTATCACACCCGAGTCATTCGAAAATACCTATACCAGGGTGTTAACAAACCGCTTTGCAACAGCCGAAAATGTTAAGCACGAGATGAACACGTTTCTGAAAAGGGCCGGGCCCGATGACCAGATTATTGTTTTTTTAGCAGGCCACGGTGTTCTCGACTCCGATTATACCTACTATTTTGCACCCACCGATATGGATTTCGATGACCCGCAATCGTCAGGCATCGCGTATGATGATATCGTCAGCGCCATCAGCAGTTCCGCATCCACCCGCCGGTTATTATTGATGGACACCTGCCATGCCGGCGAAGTGTATGATATGCAAACGGCTGCCGGGGATGCAAACCGGTTTCATACCGAATCGGCCCGGACCATTATCTCCGGCCAGCAGGATTTATATGTGGATTCCCCGGCCGATATCATGTCTCTGTTATTCGATCAAACCGGAAGTGAAAACGGCATTACCGTGCTGGCTGCCTCGGGCGGTGCGGAGGTGGCATACGAGAGCACGGAGTGTGCCGATTTAAATAACGGTGCCTTTACCTCCTCCATCATCGATTACATAACCGGGCGTTTTGGCCCGTTTTACTCCGGGATGGAAGAGCGCGAACGGTTTTCACTGCCCCTTGGCGGCTCTTTTATCGAAGAAGTAAATAATCAGGTGATGCGCCTTACCTGTAACCGGCAAATCCCCAATACGAGAGAGATCAACCGGCTGAGTGATATCCGGTTGTGGTGAACAACAAGAGACGATAGGGTCACGGCTTTTTCGTACCGGGTCACCGTTGATGGTGCGGGGCTTGCCGGCAGCAGGGGATTTTTTTATGGATTGGCGGTGGAGGCTGCTTTCCGGTGATCGTCATAACCGTCTATGAACCCCAAAAACAATGATTTTTGAGAATTG
>JBLRWS010000099.1:0-6400 GCA_047921075.1 Balneolaceae bacterium
GGAGTCTATTTTTAGCACTCAATTCAAAACTATGCGAAATCCTCGACAGCAACCTGGAAAGCATGAAGCGGATTGTCGCGATCTCCTTCATACTCCTTGTTATAGTTTTCCACTTCTTCAAGGATGCGTTTTACGGTTCCCTCATCCTGAAAGGAGAAGAAGAGGGTAGAGTAGATCCCCTGATCTCCCTGGGAGAACCAGGTGCGAATATCCGGTTTATGTTTTTCGGTCCGGAAACCGTACATCTCGGTTTCACTGTATACGGGTACGTTGTTTCTTGTCATCATTGCCCGGACTTCGTTTGAGAATTCGGCGATGCTCAGTATGATTAGTAATTTCATGAGTTTGGTTTTTATTTGGTATAAGACCTGACAGGTTTTTAAAACCTGTCAGGTCTTATCATTATTTCTTGATTTATTTCCGCACAATTTCTTCGGTTTTTCTGTTTTTGTTGACCATAAAGTAGATCAATGGAACGGTGATCAGTGTCAGAGCCGTGGAAGCAATCGCTCCCCCCATCAGCGAGATGGCCAGACCCTGGAAGATCGGATCAAACAGGATCACAATCGCACCAATCACAACCGTTCCGGCCGTAAGCAGAATCGGCATGGTTCGCACCGCACCGGCTTCCACTACAGCATCCGGCAGGGAGTTTCCTTCCCTCAGGCTGATCTGAATGAAGTCAATCAGCAGTACGGAGTTTCTTACCATAATTCCGGCAAGTGCAATGAGTCCAATCATCGACGTTGCCGTGAAGAAAGCCCCCGTTAACCAGTGGCCGATCAAAATTCCAATCAGCGACAGCGGTATGGCGATCATCATGATAATCGGAACGCCAAAGTCCTGGAACCATCCTACAATCAGGATGTAGATAATGACCAGTACCACTGCAAAGGCAATTCCCAGGTCGCGGAATACCTCGAGGGTGATCTGCCACTCACCGTCCCATTTTACAGTCAGATTTTCACTTGTAAAGGGCTGACCCGCAAAGGTCTGCTCCAGTGAATATCCGGCCGGGAGGGCGATGTTGTCTATCTCACCCCGTGCATCCAGAATGGCGTACACCGGACTCTCAATCTCACCGGCAACTTCAGCGGTTACATATACGACCCTTCGCTGGTTTTTCCGGTGTATGCTCTTCTCCAGTGTTCTCTCTTCCTGCTGAACCAGATCGCCGATCGGAATCATCGAACCGTTTCTGGATTGAACATGGAGTCCGCCCAGGCGATCTGTTCCGGATCGCGATGCTTCATCCAGCTTCATCGTAATGGGCACAATTGTCGTTTCATTCTCACTGTAGAGCGAGCTTACGGGATGCTGACCCAGAATCATACCCAGCGATTCAGAAACCTGGTTTGGCATTACACCGCTCATGGCTGCTTTCTCACGCTGTACTGCAAAACGGTACTCAACCTGATCATCTTCCACCATCCAGTCGGTATCCACAATACCGGGGGTTTGGGTGAAGATTCTTTTAATATCTTCACCAATGTCGCGCTGCATCTCCAGGTTAGGTCCATAAATCTCGGCCACAAGAGTAGACATTACCGGTGGCCCGGGCGGAACTTCCACCACTTTAACATTCGCATTGTATTTTTCGCCAACGGCCTGAACCAGCGGTCTCATTCGCTTGGCGATATCGTGACTCTGATCTGATCTCAGACTCTTATCAACCAAATTCACCTGAATGTCGGCCACATTTGAGGATTGACGCAGATCGTAACTTCTCACCAGTCCGTTAAAGTTGATCGGTGCGTTTGTGCCCGAATAGATCTGATAGTCGTACACTTCAGGAACATCAAGCAGGGCAAGGCCTACTTCCTGAGCTACCGCTTCCGTGCGCTCCAGGGTAGTTCCTTCCGGCATGTCGATGATCAGCTGAACCTCATTTTTATTATCAAATGGAAGCATTTTCACTTCAACCCAACGGACATAGAACAGCATTAGGGTGGCAAAAAGCACAACCGTGGTTCCAAGAAGAAATGCCCATCGTTTCCACGTGCTTTCCATTAGCGGACGCATGGTTTTCTCGTACACTTTATAGCTGATGGTATCTTCCAATTTGTATCCTTTGCCGTCTTTTCCGCCGGATTGTACCCGCGCAGCCCGCAGCAGTCTATATCCGAGCCATGGGGTTACAACCAGGGAGATGATGAGAGATAAGATCATCGCTACGGTTGCGCCGATCGCAATCGGGCTCATATAGGGTCCCATCAAACCGGAGACAAACGCCATCGGGATAACGGCGGCAATTACCGTAAATGTGGCAAGAATGGTCGGGTTACCCACCTCATTGATCGCGTAGATCGCGGCCTGCTTGAGCGGCAGATTTCTCATCTTGAAGTGGCGGTGCATATTTTCCGCTACAATGATGGAGTTATCCACCACAATACCTGTCACAAACACCAGGGCAAAAAGTGTGATACGGTTGAGGGTATAATCATACATGTAGTAGAAGAAGAGCGTGAGCGCAAACGTGATTGGTACGGAAATGAATACCACGAGGGCACCGCGCCAGCCCATTGCCAGAAATACGACAAAAGATACAGCTAAAACAGCCACAACGAGGTGAATCAGCAGTGTACTCACTTTCTCGGTTGCTGTCTCTCCGTAGTTTCGGGTGGTTTCAACCTGAATGTCGGACGTGATGATAGATCCGCTCAGTTGTTCGACCATCTTATCAATCTGTGTGGCGATGGTCATGGCATCTGCGCCCTGACGTTTGGCCACGGAAATGGAAACAGCAGGGTAGGAGAGTCCGGCTTCCAAATTCTTTTCAACAGCAGAAGCAGGTCCCGGCACGTACGATACGTAATTAGCCGGCTCGCCCGGGCCATCTGTCACTTCCGCAATATCCCGTAGCAAAATTGCATCACCCTGACGTACATCAATTACCAATGAACCGACATCCTCAGCGGTTTCCAGGAAGTTTCCGGTTTGAACCAGGAACTCCTGGTCATTTTGAGTAAACGATCCGGACTTGAATTCACTGTTGGCGGCCTGGATGGTTTGAGCCACACGAAGCGGGTCGATCATCTGAGCGGCCATTTTTTCCTTGTCCAGAATCACTTCTACAGTGCGTGAGCGGCCTCCGTGAATTTTTGTTTCCGCTACATCATAGATCGATTTTATCTCATGATCCAGCTCCTGAGCTACCCGTCGAAGCTGATAGTCATCATGTATATCACTCCAAAGGGTGAGCGTCACAATCGGAACGTCGTTTATCGATCGTGTTTTAATGAGCGGCATGGTGACCGGCTCCGGCTTGGTGTCCATAAATTTCATGATCTCATTGTAGAGGCGAACCAGGCTCCGCTCAACATCCTGTCCCACATAAAATCGGGCCGATACCATCGCCTGTTCCGGCATGGAGGTGGAGTAGACATACTCAACACCGGAAATATTGGAGAGAATTTTCTCCAGCGGGATGGCGATCCTGTTTTCTACTTCCTGCGGCGATGCGCCAGGATAACCGACGTAAATATCGGCCATCGGCACATCAATCTGTGGTTCCTCTTCACTCGGTGTGAGCCAAACGCCATACACACCGATCGCTAAAAAGGCGATCATCAGAAGCAGTGTCAGCTTCGAATCGATAAACGCCTGTGCAATTTTACCTGCTAATCCGGTTTTCATTTTCTACTCTTTTTCAATTCAAAATTTTTGCTGATCACTATCGAATACTTAAAAGCTGTCCCTGACGGATGGATTGTCCCGGAGCAGATACAAACTGTTCTCCCGCCGCCAATCCGGATAACACTTCAACCCGGTCGCCGGATCGATCGCCGATGCGAATCCATCTCAAAACAGCGCGATTACTGTCAGATATCGTATAAATTCCGGTGAGTTGACCGCGCTCCACAACCGCATCTGCAGGTATCGTCAAACGTTGCGTCTGATCTACGTTTGCACCAATCTGTGCAAACATCCCAACTTTTAGCTTGTTGACGACGTCTGAATCCTCAACAACAGCCTCTATCGAAAATTGACGGCTCATCGGGTCTCCGGCCTCACTGATCGCGGTTAATCGTGCAGGAACATTGCTTACACCGGCAGAGGAGACGGAAACGGTAACCGTTGATCCCTCTTCGAGGCTCGAAATTTGATTTTCAGACACCGTGGCCGTGATTTTAACCGAACCGGGATCTGCAACGGAAACCAACGGGTGGCCCGGAGAGGCCATATCACCTTCGGAAACAAATTTACCGCTCACAATGCCGGCAAAAGGTGCCCGAATCACCGTGTATTCCAGCATCTCATTCACTTCATTCATGCGTGCTTCCAGCGCTTCCATGTTGGCTTTGGCAATTTCATACATGGTAGAGATGTCGTCCAGCTCTTTGGAGGTAGCACTCTCTTCCGCATAGAGATTCTTGATTCGATTATAATTTTTCTCGGTGTTTTCCAGGTTGGCTTTAGCCTGAACCATGTTGGCTTCAATCTGTGATTTTTGAGCCCGGATCTGGTCATCTTTAATGCGCACCAGCAGGTCGCCTTTGTTTACGCGATCTCCCACGGTAACCGGTACTTCGGTAACAGTTCCCATCACAATCGTGCTGAGACGGGCCTGGTTATTACTCTCCACTTTGGCCGGAAATACCATTTCTGATTGAGAAACGGAGGCCTCTGCGGTACGAAGTTCAACTTCGATGGGATCTCCATCCGGCAAAGTGGCCTGATCTGACCCGCACCCCGAAAATAGCGCGATGGCTAAAAGCAGTGTCAAAAGTCCTGAAGTAGGTTTCGTGATCTTATTCATTTTCTTGGTGATTATGTTTAGTTATTAAAATCGTGTTCAAGCAACATCTCCAGTGCGGCGATGCTCATATTGTATTTGTAGAGAGCCATCACGTTTTTCAGTTTGGCTTCGGCTAATTTGGTTTCGGCTTCCAGTAAGTCGGTGGTTCGCTCCATCCCTTCGCGGTAGCGATTGGTTCGGATTCTTACATCCTCCGTAGACTGCTCAATGGATTCTGTTGTCAGCTCCAGCTCTTTTTCTGCATGCTCAAGCGATCGATAGGCTTCTCTGACTCTGTTTTCCACCTCAAACATGTGACTTTGCTGCATGCTTTGCGCTTTTCTGTAATCGGCACGGGCTTCCATCACTTTGCCGGCCTGGCTATAACCGGAGAAGATATTCCATCTCAGATTGGCTCCGATCATGTAGGAGTTGGCCCCGAAACTTGCAAAATCGGAATCGTTGTATTCGTAACTGCCAAACAGATTGATTTTAGGCAGAAAGCTGAACTTGGCGGATTGACTCATTCTCTCAGCTGCATTCACTCTCTGTTCAAGGGCTCTTGTTTGAGCGTTATTCACGCGAATATTTGTGATATCAGACGGGATGAAAGTTCCCTCAATTCCTTCCAATTGTTCGGTTGGTATAATTTCAACTGATCCGGCCAGTCCAAGCAAGAGTGCCATCTCTTCCTGCACATTGTTCAGCTGATTTTCGGTATTAATTCTGCGGCTCTCCATTTCCAGCTCGTAAACTCTTGTCGCCAGAAAATCTTCTCTACTGAGGAGCCCCTCTTCAAAAAAGTTCTGTGCCTGTCGTCTGTGTTCAGAAGCCGTTTGCAGTGCAGTTTCGATTACTTCCAGCTGTCGCGTATGGAGAATGAGGCTGTAGTAGTGATTGCGCACCTGGTACTTGATGTAGCTTTTTGTACCCTGCAGCTGTTCATTGGCTGAGTTTAACTGACTCTTCACCGCACCGCGTTGCATTATCATATCCGGATTAAACAGCGGCTGACGTACTTCAAATTTAGCACTGTAGTTTTGGTATGTATCCGGGTTATTCAAAAGGGCAGGGTTGAAATCCTGCTGGCTAATCACTTCCTGTTTCAGCTTAAATCCGAATACGTTAAGCGGATCGTTGGTTGATAGCACATTATATTCAAACGAGAGCTGTGGCAGAAATACAGCATTCGTCTGGCGGTATTGAGCCCTGGTCTTGTCTACGTCAAACTCCGCCTGCGCAATGGAGAAATTTTTCTCCATTGCGATTTCCATCGCCTCCTGGAGTGATAGCGTAAGTCTGTAATCCTCCTCCGATGTTGACTGAGCCAGAAGTTGAACAGGCATCAGAAATAACATGAGAAACAGATATACTCTGGGTACATATGAAACGTTCAGATTCATTTTAGTCCTTGATTTATAAGGGTTTGTGAATTTTATTTCCCGATCAGAACAGTGTTATTTTTTAAAACCGAGATTATATTTTTTGATCATTGACTCGGCAAAACACCAACCTGAAAAAGCGGACTGAATCAAATTCAAGCCAACAAACAGTGTCAGCAGCAGCCAATAAGATGAACCGAAGTAGGCAAGAATTAAACTTCCTGTTATCATACTTCCGGCAAAAAGTCGTATGGTTCTTTTGTTACCTTCCATTGTGTAA
>JBLRWS010000100.1:0-6203 GCA_047921075.1 Balneolaceae bacterium
CAGCGTGTACCTGGTAGATCGTGTAATTCCCATGCTGCCCGAACGCCTCAGCAATGGGCTGTGCAGTTTGCGACCCAACGAAGACAAACTGGCCTACAGCTGTTTTATGGAAATTGCCCCAAACGGCAAACTCGTAAACCACTCCGTGGAAGAGACGGTGATCCATTCGAAGCAGCGCTTTGTGTACGATGAAGTGCAAGAGGTTCTGGACGGCAAGGTAGATCACGAGTTCAAACCCGAACTTCAGATCCTTGAAAAGCTGACCAAAACTCTTCTGGACCGGCGTTTTAAAGCGGGCTCCATCAACTTTGAAACACCCGAGCCGAAATTTGTGCTCGATGAAAACGGCAAGCCGGTTGATGTGATTGTAAAAGAGCGGCTCTTTGCCCATCGCCTGGTGGAAGAGTGTATGCTCATGGCCAACAAAACGGTGGCAAAGCATGTGGCACATTTACGAAAAAAACAGCCGAAGAAAGACGATCATCCGTTTCTGTACCGCGTGCACGGCCAGCCCGACCTGGAGAAATTGCACAACATTAAAGAGACAGCCAAGCCGCTTGGCATCACCTTTGACCTTAAAGGACGCGTCAGCTCCAAAGAGATCAACGACTTTTTGAAGAAGGTAGAGGATACATCTATCGAAAATATAATCAACGGGTTGCTGCTCAGGTCGATGGCCAAAGCGGAATATTCGCCCAAAAATATTGGCCATTTTGGGCTTGGCTTTGCTGATTATGCACACTTTACCAGCCCGATTCGCCGTTATCCCGACGTCATTGTTCACAGGCTGTTAAAACGTTACGCATCGGGCGGCGTGGAATACACTTATGATCAATTGGTCGATTCAGGAGCACACTGCAGTGAGCGCGAACGCTTCGCCGTTGAGGCAGAGCGCGACTCGGTGAAACTGAAACAGGTTGAATACTTATCCGAACGGCTTGGCGAAAAATTTAATGGCGTTATCAGCGGCATTACAGAAAATGGCTTATACGTGGTAATTAACGACATTTATTGCGAAGGCATGGTTCGGGTAAGCGATCTGAAAGATGATTACTATATTTACAATCCACAATTACATTGCCTTACAGGCCGTTCTAAGAAAAAGCAGTACCGGCTTGGCGACGATATACAGGTAAAGGTTACCAATACCAATCTGGATCGTCGGCAAATCGATCTGGTTGTTGCCGATTTTTAACCGACTCTTACATACCCTATGAGATCTTTGAAGCGCACTCTGCTTGTTCCTCTTCTTGCCCTCTTTATTGGAACCGTAGCTGTTGAGAATCTGTATGCTCAATTTTTCTTCTTTGGAAAAAACCGCGTACAGTACGATCAGTTCGACTGGCGGTTCATCGAAACCGACCATTTTGACATCTACTATTACGATGCCAAAAACTATCACTTGGCCCAGTTTACGGCCGAAACGGTAGAATCGTCGCTAAAACAGCTTGAAGAAGATTTTGGCTCGGAACTGACCGATCGTATCCCGGTCATTATTTACGATTCGCACAGTGATTTCTCACAGACCAATGTGGTGCCGCTGCCGGTAAGTGCAGCCGGTATTGGCGGGGTAACCGACAAGCTGAAAAACCGGATGACCCAACCGTTCATGGGCGATTACACCGACTTTCGGCGCACCATTCAGCACGAGCTGGTTCACGCGTTCATCAACGATGTCTACTTTGGCGGTACCATCCAATCCATTATGCAGAACAATATTCAGCTGCAATTCCCGCTCTGGTTTGAGGAGGGATTGGCCGAATTTCTGGCCCTTGGATGGGATACGCAAACCGATATGTTTATGCGGGATGCGATTCTGAACCAGTATTTACCGCCACTCACACAGCTGACCGGCTTTTTTAACTATCGCGGCGGACAGTCGTTCTGGTTTTTTGTACAATCGGAATATGGAAGGCCGAAGATCACTGAGATACTGCAACGGGTAAAGAACAATCGAAACATTGGGCAGTCGCTCGTGCAGTCGCTGGGCCTGGGCATTGATGAGTTATCCGATCGATGGCAGGAGTTTTATCGGCAGCGATACTTCCCCGAAGTACAAGATCGGCAGACGGTAGGGTCTGTTGCCACCCAGCTCACCAGCCGCGGACGTTCTCGTTCACTCAATTTTAGCCCCAGTATCTCTCCCAACGGCGACCGAATTGCTGTAATTTCTACCAGCGATGGTATTTTTGATGTAATTGTGATTAACGCCAATACCGGCGAACGCATCAAAACTCTTGTAAAGGGCGCCGATGACCCGATGTTTGAAGAGCTGAATATTCTGATTCCGAACCTCACATGGTCGCCCGACGGATCGCAGCTTGCACTATCGAGCCAGTCTCAGGGTAGTTTCAACCTGGCCATTGTGGACTACGAAACCGGGAGCTCCCGAACCATTCGCTTTCCTGAGCTCGATACCATCAACTCGGTTTCCTGGTCGCCCGACGGCACCAAAATTGCATTTGACGGCAACATCGGGCCCTACCAGAATATTTTCGTGTACGATCTCGAAACCGGAGATTTTCAGGATTTGACCGGCGACGTATTTAACGACAAACAACCTCATTGGGCACCCGATTCGGAAACCATCTATTTTGTATCGAACCGAGGCGACAAACTTGCCCCGCACACCTATCTGGCGGGGCACTCCACCATGCAGTACGATCATTTTTATCAAACCGATCTGTACTCTGTCCGTATCAACTCCACCCGCATCAACCGCCTCACCAACACCCCGATGTGGAATGAGGAAAATCCTTCGGTTACAGCAGACGGCCGACTGCTGTTTATTTCTGACCGCAACGGTATCCCCAACGTTTACGAGTACGACCTAAACAGCCGCACCTCCTATCCACTCACAGATTTACAAAGCGGTGTGCAGGGAATGTCGGTTTCACGCGATGGTTCTCGTCTGGCGTTTACCTCGCTGAACCAAGCGCTGTCGGATGTCTTTTTGATGCGATCCCCACTCAACCAGCGGCGCGACAGCCAGCTTCGTCCGAACGCCTGGGCCGAGATGCGGATGAATCAAGACATGGAAGAGCGGGTGCCGGCCATACGTTACGCACGCGAGATGATCGCCAGCCGTACGGAAGGCAACGTGGCAACCACACGCCCTATGCGGGAACAGGAACGGGAAGAGCGTGAGCGCCAGCGCCCAGAACGACGAGCCGGCCAGATCGACTTCCGTAACTATGAATTCGGCGAAGCGGTGATACAGGATACCACCATCGAGTTTCGTGAAGATCCCCGGCGGTTCACTCCGGAAGACAACACCACCGCCGATGGGTTCTATCAGCCCAGAGAGTACCGCCTGCGCTTCTCTCCCGATTTTAGTTTTGCAGCGGGAAGCTTTAACACACAATTTGGAACCTCGGCCGTCGCCTTTTTCTCACTGAGCGACTTGCTGGGCGATCATCAGCTCGCCATCTCTTCTGACCTTGTCTTTGACCTGCGCAACAGCAACTACTCGGTGCGCTACGGCTACCTGAAAAACCGGACCAATTTTTTCGCCACTTTTTTCCACCAGTCGCAAAATTTCCAGACGTTTTTTGGCGAGCTGTTGCGATTCCGGACATTCGGCCTCTCTGTCGATTTCCAATACCCGCTAAACCGATTCCAGCGATTTGACTACGGTATCTCGGGCATTGGTATTTCGCGTGATTTCAGTTCGGTACAGGCCATTGGGGAGTCTACCGTATCAAACGATCAGACCTTTTTCCTGTTCCCAACGGTGCAGTTTACAGGCGATTTTACCAAACCGGGATTCTTAACGCCTCAGGGCGGGCGCCGCTACTCCATCCAGCTTTCGGCCAGCCCACCAATCACCAACGATACACCGCGGTTTGCCACGCTGCTGGGCGATTATCGCACCTACGTGGATCTCGGGCGGCAAACATCTCTGGCGTTCCGTGGTGCCGGTGCCGTTTCCCTGGGCCGCGATTCACAAACCTTCTTTATGGGCGGGATGCTGGGATGGATCAACCAGAGTTTCAGCAACAACGAAATTCCCTTCGATCGGCTCTCGGACACCTTCTTTACCCTGCCGGTTACACCTATGCGCGGGCATCGGTTCAACACCACGCTGGGCGACCGCTTCAGCCTGATCAACACCGAATTCCGGTTCCCGCTGGTACAGGCACTGCTGCCGGGGCCAATCCCTATTTTACCGCTGTGGAACATCACCGGTGTCGGTTTTGTGGATATCGGTGCGGCATGGGGCTTCGACCAGGAATTCAGCCGCTTTAATGATGCGCAAACCGGTGAGCCGATTACCTTTTTTGAACGTTCGGGCAGCCTCGACTTTAAAGTGGCTGAACGGCGCGAGATCGCGATTGACCCCCGTACAGGAGAAGCGCGAGATGGGCCCGCCCAGCCGGGCGACCTGACATCCACCGTATTTGACGGTGATATTCTGATCGGTGCCGGCTTCGGTTTACGCACCATTTTGCTCGGGCTGCCATTTCGATGGGATGTAGGCTGGCCCTATTTCCGCGACGGCTTCGGAAGCAATGCCATCCACTACTTCTCGCTGGGTATCGATTTTTAGGGAGTGAGAGCACGCTCGCTCCTTCCCCAATGTAGGATATGGAGATCCCGGATCTGCGTTGTCGCATGCGCTCCGTCTTGTCCGGGATGACGACGTAGCGCGGGTCGCTGACCCGCGAGGCTCCGGCACCTCCTTGCGTAGATACGCACAGGAGTTTCCTCGTCCGTCCGAAAACACCGCTAACTACCGCTTACCGATAACTCTTGCGCCACTCTTTGGCAACAAGAAAGGCCATCTCAAGGCTCTGTTCGTAGTTGAGGCGGGGATCGCAGTAAGATTCGTAATTCCGGTTCAGGCCGTTTTCGTTCAGGCCGTTGGCACCGCCCACACATTCGGTTACATTGTCGCCGGTAAGCTCGAGATGCACACCACCCAGATAGCTGCCCTCGGCCCGATGAATCGCAAAGGTCGATTTAATCTCCTGAAGGATATCATCAAACCGCCGTGTTTTAATCTTCTCTTCCGTGGAAAAGGTGTTTCCATGCATCGGGTCGCAGCTCCACACCACGGGGTGCCCCTCCTTTTTCACCTTACGGATAAACGGCGGCAGCAGCGATTCTACTTCGTCGGCTCCCATCCGGGTGATGATCACAATTTTTCCCGCTTCGTGCCGGGGGTTCAGCTTGTCGAGCAGTGTCATCGCATGATCGAGATCAAACGGCGGGCCCATTTTCACGCCAATCGGGTTTTCAATGCCCCTCAGGTATTCCACATGGGCACCGTCCAGCTGACGGGTACGGTTTCCAAGCCAAACCAGATGTCCGCTCAGATTGAACCATCCCGTCTTCCGCGGCACTTTACGTGTTTGTGCCGAATCGTAATAGAGATTCAGCGCCTCGTGCGACGTGTAGAGATCTACCTTGTGCAGTGTGTTGAACGAGTTGGGCGTGATGGTATCCATAAAGGTGATCGCCTTATGAATGGTATTCACCATCGACTCATACTCCTTGTAGTACTCATTATTCTGCATAAAATCGAGTTCCCACTGCTCGGGATGCTGCAAATCGGCAAACCCTTCATCGGAGAGAGCCCGCAAAAAATTCAGGGTCAGCCCCGCTTTGTTATACGCTTCCAGAAGGCGGTGCGGATCGGGGGTACGCGCCTCTCTCTCAGGTTCATAGCTGTTGATGAGATCGCCACGATAGTTGAGCATGGTCTCGCCGTTGATCTCCTCTGTATCTTGAGATCGCGGTTTGGCGTACTGACCGGCAATTCGGCCCAGGCGCACCACCGGTGTTCCCATCTCATGCACCAGAATAAAACTCATCTGCAGAAGCACTTTAAGCAGGTTTACCACCTTGGGCGCACGGCACCCGCCAAACGTCTCCGCGCAGTCGCCGCCCTGCAGTAAAAACGCCTTGCCGGCGGCCACAGCAGCCAGTTTCTCCTTCAGCGCCTCTACCTCCCACGAGGTAATGAGCGGGGGAAGGTCTTTCAATTCCGAATAGGCCTGCTGCAGTTTTTCCGTATCGGGATACGGCGGCAGCTGCTCAATCGGTTTGTTGTTCCAGGAGAGCGGATGCCACTCGTCCTGGTTAAAAGCGGCGGGAATGCGAATCGGGTTTACCGTTTTGGGTGTATCAGACATAAGATGTTACTTCGGTTATAAGCCCGAAAGATACGAAACCGGAAGGAAAAACTCAGGGTTGGAAGC
>JBLRWS010000101.1:0-5872 GCA_047921075.1 Balneolaceae bacterium
TACTCCCCCTCCGTAGCCAACGCCTCAACCTGTTTTCGATACGTGGCGGGCCGGTAGTCGCGCGGGGTTTGGTCGGCCACCCGTTTGTAGGAGAAGTAACCAAACCGCGTGGCGCCGTATGTTTCCCGGATTTCGCCATCGCCATCCATGGTGATAGATCGTCGGTTCAGCTCCAGATAGGAGGTTTGATTGCGGGCCGGCGCCTGGCCCATGTTGCGGGCCCACTCGATGTACCGATAATCTTCGCCCGCTTCGGTGTAGATAATCTCAATACGCCCCGGAAAGCGCACGGTGTAGAGGAATCCATTGTCTTGTTCCGTAATCAGGCGGTCGGGCTGTATGCGCCGCGGCATGGTACTGCGATATCCCATACTGCGCTGCGGCTGTTCGTAGATCAAAAACCCTTCGTTGGAGACGGTTTCATCAGCCAACCCAATTAAAAAGTGACGCAGAGAGCCGTAAAATGCTGTAGAGCGGTTGCGCTCCCAGCGTTCGGCCTGTTCCTGTGTGGCCGGCGTCATCTCCGTAAAATGGGGGTTTCCATCCCAGCGGGTAATGGTTCCGGAGTGGTAAAACTCTTCCAGCACATAGGTGATGTGGTACCCCAGTGCGTAATTCTCAATCTTGAGCGGGGCGAGCGCCTCGGCCGTAAAACGCCCCCACCAGTTGCGCGAAAAGCGAAGCACTTCGGGATTAAGAATACGGGTGGAGTCGGCCATTTTTGAGGTGCCGATAAACAGTTCATGGAACCGCTCGAGGTATCGCTCCCATCGCTCTCCGAGATCACCGGCAAAGATTTCGCCCATTTTGTATACCACCGGTTGCATCGGAATGGTGAACCGGGGAGTGGTACCGGGGCGTATGACGATCTCCTTGATTTCGCGCTTGTACCCGATACGGGAGACGATAAGGCGGTAGACGCCCGGCGGGATGTTGCGGATTCTGTACCGGCCGCTAAAATCGGTGATGGCCCCGTGGCGCGATCCGGACAAAAAGACATGGACTTCCGATAGGGGATTGCCGGTGAGGGAGTCGATGACGGCGCCCTGAAGCGTGGCCACGGAGAGCGTTTGTGTCGCTGTCTGTGCGGTAGCTTCGTACGGATTGATGCCCTGCAGCAAAATCAGGATAACGATGAAGAGGACGGGTGATGCGATCAATCTCATAGGACATAAATCTACATAAAACGTACCCTTTTAAATTAATCGAAATGTGCAGGAAAGCAAGTGCCGGAGGTGCAGAAGGGAAAATTTAATGTTTGAAAAAGGGCGGATGGCAGGTGTGGTTCAGTATCCGTACCCTTTTCAAATTACAGGGGCGACGAATGGGGGCGGGAGTGGCACAATGGCCATCGCCCCCTCCGCCATGTTCAGCTTTCTAAAACGGCACCGGAACCCACGAGCTCGTTTCGAACACACCGATACCGTAGAGTATGGCGATGATGAATGTGCCCACGACAATGGCTGCGGCCGGAGGATCGAAATGGGTGTCGGCATGGGCGTAAAAAATACGCTGAATCAATTCACCGCACAGTGCCGCAACCACCCCAAACAGGGACCCGAGCAGCAGCAAACTGCCCATCGAGTGGCCGTCAAAATCGGCACCGGTGGCGGCCAGAATGGAGGTACTTGCGATCAGCGAAATGTGATGAGTGACCGGAATACGCTCCACGCCAAGGTTCAGAAAAAGAAGAGATGCGGCACTGATACCAAACGCCAAAAAGGCGCTGCCGGTCTGATAGGTGATAAACGCCGCCAAAATACCGACCACAAACCCAAGCACCGTCACATCCATCCACTTGTATTGATGGCCCAGCCACGGCTCCACCACCAGTCGGCCCGAATCGCCGGCGCGTTTTTGCCCTTTTTCAAACGGCTCCATATTCAGCAATCCCTTTGGGGCGTCACCGATCAATTTGTATTTAAAAACCAGCCGATGAGCAACCGCCGAGAGAACGACCGCCACAGCGATGGCATCCCACGGCAGGGCAAAGGCAGATGAGAGGGCGGTAATCCAGTAGCCGAGAATACCAAACAGGCCGCCCACCAGCAGCACATCCGGCTTCGGGCCAAATGCGAACGCAATATTCTTCGATTCGTGGTAGGGGAAGCCGGTGTTCATATACCCTTTTTTGGCTGCGTAGGCCGATGCCGCTGCCCCGCCGGCAAAACTGATGTGCGGGCCAAAGACGGGCCCAAAGGCTAATTGGGAGGTGATTGTGGCCGATTGCAGCTCATCGGGATTTAATCCCATCAGTCCGGAATAATCGCCGCTGAGGATGCGTACGGCCTCACCCAGCATCACTAAAAATCCGGTAAAAATAAACGCCGGAAGGGCGCCTATTGCTGCGCCAAACGCGCCACCGGCAAAGGCCGCAAGTATCATCCCAAACATCCAAAGTTCTGAAAGTTCCGCCATGATGTAATCCCGTATTTGTTTATGAGTGAGCAGGTGATCAGAAAGTTCGCAAAACCGTGCTAAATTGCAACCCGGTCTCATCGCAGTAACCGACAACTACTTTTATATTATGATTATGGATTCTCAACACTCGCCGGTTCACCGTACGGTTGCCTACTACAACGATCTTTCGGCACGGTATGATGAAGATTTTGATGCTTATTTACGCCATACGCACGAGCGCCTGTTGGACGCGATGACGATTTACCCCGGCAATCGCCTGCTGGATGTGAGCTGTGGAACGGGCCTGCTGGCAGCGGCACTGCTACAGCAGAAGCCACCGCCCGCCTCACTGTGGCTGAATGATCCCTCGCCGGGTATGCTGCAGCGGTGCAGAGAGCGGGTTGGCACACCACCCTCTGTGCACTATAGTTCGCAGCCGGCCGGCCAACTCGATCTGCCGGCCCGGTCGGTAGACGTGGCGGTTTCGCTGAATGCCTTCCACTATTACGCGGCTCAGCAAGAGGCGCTGAATCGAATTTATCATGGGCTGGCACCGGACGGGCGGTTCTATCTGCTGGACTGGAACCTGAAGGGGTGGTTCCGGCTCAAGAATGCAGCGATCCGGCTGCTCACGCCCGAGCATATTCAAACCCGTTCGTGTGACGCGGCAGGGCAGATGGTACGCGCCGCAGGCTTTTCGATACAGCACACTGCAGAGTGGCGCTTTCGTTCCTGGAAGCTCTTTTTGATCAGCGCAATTCGTGATGGCCGCAGCGCCTGACGGCCATTTACCACACTACGGCTTCTCGTTGCCTGTCTTGGCCGACTCGCCCAGGTGATCCAGTGAGAGGCCGTTCATGAGACCGTCGAAATTGGTAAGATCTTTCGGCAAAATAATCTGATTCTCTTTTTTACCAAGCCCGGCAAGCATGCCCAGATACTTCTCTTTCAGCTGCAGCTTCATCGCATCCACGCCTTTGGGTTGATTCACCGCATCGGCCAGCTGTTCGATCGAGATTGCCGTGGCCTCTGCGATCGCTTCAATTTCGTTGGCCCACCCTTCCGCCTCGTTGATTCGCCGCTGCATCTCGGCCTGTGAGATATTCACGACTTCCGCTTTGCGTCCTTCCGCGTTGTTTACGGCCGAGTCTCGCACCCCTTCCGATCGCGCAATGACAGCACGGCGCTCCCGTTCGGCGGTCATCTGCCGCTCCATCGCTTTCTGCACGGTGCGCGGGGTGTTGATGTTTTTGATTTCGTAACGATGCACCCGAATGCCCCAAACACGCTCCACCTCACTCAGCACCTTCACCACTTCGCTGCTCATTTTGGCACGCTCCTCGAACGTTTCGTCCAGGTCCAGCAGCCCGATCACCGATCGGGTGGTGGTTTGCGCCAGCTGTACCGCGGCAAACCGATAGTTTGTAACACCGTAACTGGCGTTGACGGGGTCCATCACGCTAAGGTAGAGCACGCCATCCACATCTACCTTTACGTTGTCTTTGGTGAAGCACTCCTGCGGCTCTACTTCGATGGTCTCCTCCCGCAGATCCTGCTTGTACACCACGGTGTCTACAAACGGAATGAGGGCGTGAAATCCGGGCCCGAGTGTTTTATGATAGTTGCCCAGCCGCTCAACAATATGAGCGTATTGATTGGGCACAAGGCGAAGTGCCTGCAAAAATTTGTAGGTGATGTAGATAGCAAAAAGGGCCAGGAGTACCTGGCTAAATAGTTCAAGTGGCTGCATGGTTACGCTCCTTTTGATGGGGTTGACGGTTGTTGGGCGGCATCACCGGGCTGGAAAGAGTGGCTGACGGTGCCCACACCTTCAAAAAAGGTTTTCAGGTTGGCGGTTTCGGTGGGCAGTACCGAAATATTGGCGGTACGCAAAATGGTACCGAACTGATCGATGTATTGCTGTACCAGTTTGGTTTTTACGGCGATATCGCCCCCCGGTTTTTCGATGGCTGTGGCTACCCGTTTGATGCCGTTGGCCGTTGCCGTGGCAACCAGCTCGATCTCTTTGGCGCGTCCCCGGGCTTCGTTGATGCGCCGTTCGCGCTGCGCTTCGGAGAGCAATATCTGGCTCTGCTGCTCCCCTTTCGATTCGTTGATGAGCGCCTCCCGCTGGCCGACGGAGTTGGTAATATCCGCCCGCTTTTCCCGCTCGGCTTCCATCTGCTTTTCCATGGTGTCCACAATTTCGTTGGATGGACGGATATTTCGGATTTCGTAACGCATCACTTTAATGCCCCACGGGTCGGCCGCTTCGTCGATCTCTTTAACAATGTTCTCGTTCATCATTTCCCGTTCGGAAAAGGTATCATCCAGAGTAATTTTCCCGATCTCGCTGCGCATGGTTGTCTGTGCCAGGTTTACGGCGGCTGCCACGTAGTTGCCGATGCCGTAGCTGGCCCGATAGGAGTCCATCACCTTCAGGTACACGAGGCCGTCTACCGCCACTTCAATATTGTCTTTGGTGATGCAGGTCTGGCTGGGTACATCAATCACCTGCTCGCGCATCTCCTGGTGATAGGCCGCGCGGTCGATAAAGGGAATCATCAAGTGAAATCCCGGCTTTAGTGTTTTCCGGTATTTGCCCAGGCGCTCCTGGATCACCTCTTCCCGCATCTCAACAATAATGAAAAGGCGGGTGAGGATGACGTACGAAACAACGACCAGAATGAGTAAGGTTGTCCACATAGCAGTTAGTTTTTCAGGTTGGTTTTGATGGAATCGGTGGCAGGCTCCTGCGCGCCTTCGGCCTGGATTATCCAGGTGGTATTCTCCCGGTGCTGGATGGTGGCTTTGCGCCCAGGTTGGATGGTGCCCTGCACAGATTTGGCTCTCCAAAGGCTGCCGTCGAAGCGGATGCGGCCGGACGAGTCGGTATCGGTAACGGTTTCCACCACCTCTACCAGCTGGCCCATCGCCTCGTAATCTTCATCGGCCAGTTTTGTAAACGTTTCCGATTTAAAGTATTTGCGCAACACGGGGCGGATCAGCAGCGTCAGCGCAATCGAGAAAATCAGCCACGCAGTAATCGCTGCGGTGGGGGTGGCAAGCAGTCCAAAAAATCGCAGAATACCAACGGTTACCCCGCTAAAGCCGAGAAAAAGAGCGACGCCTCCGGGCAGCATCAGTTCGAGCAGCATCAGCAGGATGCCCCCGATCAGAAAAATCCAGGTTAGCAGTTCAGCGTCCATGATGGGCAGGTTTGGTTTAAGCAGAAAGAAATATACCGGGTGTACGAGGAGTATACCGAAAAAGTTATAGCCGAAACCGTTTTTATTATGGTGAAGAGAAATACCGTGTCTGGGTTGGGGTGTTGAGTGTGGTGAGACATGGTATTTCTGCCTTGAGTGATGCGTGGATGCGGTTTGAGGCTGAGACGAGGGCGGAGTTTGGTTTAGCGAATGAAGAGAAATACCATGTCTGGGTTGGGGTGTTGAGCTTGGTGAGACATGGT
>JBLRWS010000102.1:0-5797 GCA_047921075.1 Balneolaceae bacterium
TCAAATCATCGGCAAATCTACACCCCGTTCCTTCGCGATCTGCTCCGCCAGTTCGTAGCCCGCATCCGCGTGACGCATCACGCCTGTTCCCGGATCGTTGGTGAGCACACGCTCCAGCCTGCGATCGGCCATCTCGGTGCCGTCTGCCACGCAGACCATTCCGGCGTGGATGGAGTAGCCGATTCCAACACCGCCGCCGTGATGCAGACTCACCCAGCTTGCTCCGCTTGCCGTGTTTAACATCGCATTCAACAGCGGCCAGTCGGCAATGGCATCGGACCCGTCTTTCATCGCTTCGGTTTCACGATTGGGCGATGCCACCGACCCGGTATCCAAATGGTCACGGCCGATCACAATCGGGGCTTTTACTTTCCCTTTTTTGACCAACCAGTTGAACTTGAGCCCCATTTCGGCGCGTTCGCCATATTCCAGCCAGCAGATTCGGGCCGGCAGCCCCTGGAAATGTATTTTTTCCTGCGCGTGATGAATCCACCGGTGAAGGGCTTCTTTCTCGGGAAATGTTTCGAGAAGGGCCTTGTCAGTCACGGCGATATCGTTCGGATCACCTGACAGTGCCGCCCACCGAAACGGGCCGGAGCCTTTGCAGAAAAGCGGGCGGATGTAGGCCGGCACAAATCCGGGAAAATCGAAAGCCTCCTTCATGCCGCGGTGGTCGGCAACCTGACCTCGAATATTGTTTCCATAATCAAAAGTAACAGCCCCGCGCTCCTGCATCTTAAGCATGGTTTCCACGTGAGTGACCATCGAATCCAATACATCCGTTTGATAACCATCCGGATCACTTTCCCTTTTTTGCGCTGCCTCTTCCAATGAATATCCCGTAGGAATGTAGCCGAGCTGCAGGTCGTGCGCTGAGGTTTGATCGGTCAGCACATCGGGAATTACGTCCCGTTTCAGAAGTTCCGGAAGCACTTCAGCCACGTTGCCCAGCAGGCCGACGGAGAGCGCTTCGCCTTTTTCTTTCGCATTCAGCACTTTTTCAAGTGCATCATCTAAATCGGTGCACTTCACATCGCAGTAGCCGGTTTTGATTCTCATGTCGATACGGCTCTCATCCACTTCAATACCCAGAAATGCGGCGCCGTTCATGGTTGCGGCCAGCGGCTGAGCCCCGCCCATTCCACCGAGCCCCGCTGTAACGACCAGTTTTCCTTGCAGGGATCCATCAAAATGCTGACGCGCACATTCGGCGAATGTCTCGTAGGTGCCCTGCACAATTCCCTGCGAACCGATGTAGATCCACGATCCGGCGGTCATCTGTCCGTACATCGTCAGCCCCATTTTGTCGAGCTTTCGAAACTCATCCCAATTGGCCCAGCGCGGCACAAGGTGCGAATTTGCCAAAAGCACGCGCGGTGCCTCTTCATGGGTCCGAAACACACCGACCGGCTTCCCGCTCTGAATCAGCAGTGTTTCATCATTTTCGAGCCGCTTCAGGGTTTTAATAATCGTATGGTAACTCTCCCAGTTTCGAGCCGCTTTTCCGCCGCCGCCATAAACAATCAGCTCATCGGGGCGCTCGGCCACATCAGGGTCCAGGTTGTTCATCAACATGCGAAGGGCGGCTTCCTGGTGCCAGCCTTTGCAGTTCAGCTTCGTACCATGCGGGGCGTGAATATGTTTAACTGGCTGATCCATGGGTATCAACGTTTGTCGGGGTTGTTAATGAATAATTACTGCAATTTTGAGGATCCTTCTTCCACTTTCTTTATCAATTTCCGGTCTGAAATAAGCTCCACGGCTTTGCTGATATCATCCTTAAAATAGTGATCTTCGGTGGCATGGGGAATCACAGACCGAATATGCTGATGAGCGACTTCCACACCTTTCCCCGGCTTTAGCGGCTTTCTAAAATCGAGTGCCTGCGCCGAGGTAAAGAGCTCGATGGCCAGTACCTGCTCACAATTTTCAAGAATCTGAAGCAGATGCAGCGCGCTGATGCTGCCCATGCTCACGTGATCTTCCTGCCCCATGCTGGTGGGGATGGAATCGACCGATGACGGGTGGGCCAGTACTTTATTCTCCGACACCAGCGCGGCCGAGGTGTACTGCGGAATCATGAATCCGGAATTGATACCGGTTTTCTCCATCAGCAGTTTTGGCAGTCCGTCGTGTCCCTCCAGCAGCAGGTAGGTGCGCCGTTCCGAGATGGAGGCCAGTTCTGCCAGGGCCAGTTTTGAAAAGTCAAGAACCAGGGCCAGCGGCTGTCCGTGAAAGTTGCCGCCGCTCAGGATGGCGTCGTCACCCCCGCCCCCTCCGAACACCAGCGGATTGTCGGTAACAGCATTCATTTCGGTCTCCATCACCGACACCGCATGGGCGATGGCGTCGCGGCTGGCACCGTGCACCTGCGGAATACAGCGCAGGCAGTATGGATCCTGCACCTTGCCGCAGTTGCGGTGCGATTCGAGAATTTCACTGTCGGCCAGTAACCGGCGCACATTGTCGGCCACGGTTTTTTGTCCGGCATGCGGGCGCACATCATGTATGCGCGAATCGAACGGGGTGATACTCCCCTGCAGCGCTTCGAGGCTCATGGCGCCGATGAGGTCGGCCATGGTGCAAAGGTGCAGCGCCTTCTCCAGCACATAGGCACCGTAGGCACTCATCAATTGGGTGCCGTTAATAAGCGACAACCCGTCTTTGGCCTGCAGGCTGATCGGCTCCAGCCCTTCCCGCTTTAGGACCTCTTCGGCCGGCTCAGCAGCGGTTCCGTCACTATTCCAGAACTCGCCATAGCCGATAAGCGGGAGCGACATATGGGCGAGCGGAGCCAGATCGCCCGAAGCTCCCACACTGCCTTTGCTGGGTATGAGCGGTATCAGATCCCGCTTCTCAAAGTCGAGCAGCCGTTGAAACGTTTCCGGCGAAATACCGGAGAAACCGAGGCCAAGGGCATGAATTTTTAATTGCAGCATCAGCCGGGAAATGGCCTTTGGAACCGGATTGCCGGTACCCACGGCGTGGGATAGCAGCAAGTTTCTTTGCAGCTGATGGAGCTGTTCTGCATCAATCTGCTGTGCAGCCAAGGCACCAAAACCGGTGTTGATGCCATAGTAGGCGGTGCCGTCGGTAAGGGCGCGCTCTACCACTCCGCGCGATGCCACCACACGCGACGAATCGTTACGCAAGGCGGCAATCGATGCTTCAAGATCGCGGTAGAGTTGGCGGACGGAAATGGATGAAGCCATAACAGGGAGAAGTTTATCAGAACATTAGAGATCGCGGATGGCCCGGATGCGCTTCAGTACGGGCGGATGCGAGTAGTTTAAAAAGACGTAGAACGGATGCGGTGTCAGGTTGCTCAGATTATCTTTCGAGAGTTTTTTCAGCACATCCACCATCCACTCCCTGTTGCCAACAGTGTCAGCCGCAAAGCGATCGGCTTGGTATTCGTGGGTGCGGCTCATTTTTTGCATGGCAATTCCGAGCACCGTTTCAACCGGGGAGTAGAGCAGGCCAAAAAAGAGAAGCCCGGCGTAGACACTCATCTGCTCCACAAAAAACGCCTCGTAGAGCGCGGGAAACTGCAGGAACACCGAGAGCAAGGCAAACATCACACCGGTGTGCAGAATAGAGATCGCCATCCCCTTCTGAATGTGTTTCTTTTTGTAATGGCCAATTTCGTGCGCCAGCACCGCCACCAGCTCTTCGGTGGTGTGGTTTTCAATCAACGTGTCGTAGAGGGCGATGCGCTTATTCTTTCCAAATCCGGTAAAAAAGGCGTTTGATTTGGAGGAGCGGCGCGACCCGTCAATCACATAAATACCCTGCAAGGGAAAGTCGACCTTTTCGGCATACGCCTCGATGGCGGTTCGGAGCGCTCCCTCTTCCAGCGGTTCAAACTTGTTAAAGAGCGGCATGATCCAGGTGGGGGCAATATACTGCATCGCCAGGGAGAAGGCGGTGACGGCGCCCCACGCATACACCCACGCCCAGCTGCCGCCATACTCAAAAAAGGCGATGATACCGGCCAGCACCGGCGCCCCGATTACCACCGAGAGCAGAATCCCCTTCAGGCGGTCGCTTACAAAGGTGCGGGCATCTGTTTTGTTGAAGCCGAAGCGCTCTTCAATCACAAATGTAGAGTAGACGCTGAAGGGAATGGAGAGAACCGTTTTGGCCAGCACCAGCACGCCGATAAAAATAAGCCCCGTACCGACGGGCCCAAACTCGAAGCCGCGCGCCCACAGGTCGAGCCATTGAAAGCCGCCCGCAAACCAGAAGCCGAGCAGCAGGGCAAGATCGAACGTGCCGGTGAGGAAGCCGAACCGGGTGCGTGTACGGGTGTACTCCTGCGAGCGGGCGTAGGTCTCCTCGTCGTAGACGCCCTCAAACTCATCGGGCAGCTCTTTTGAGAGGGCTTTCAGGTTCAGCCGGCTCGCTGTCATGTCCAAAATGGCGTCTATCAAAATAGCGCCCAAAATAATGCCGATGATCCAGGCCATATGCAGAAACAGAGGTTGGTTGTAAAACGGGAAGATACGCCGAATCCCTGCAAAGGTGAAAAGGCGAAGAGCGGGGGGCAGGAAACGATTTTATAACTTGAAAACCGGCCGGGGGTTTGCTACTCTTTCGTGGAATCCACGCAGGCTTGTCCATTACCCACACGAATCAACATAGAACCTCCATTCACCTCATTCACACACTGCCATGACACGTACTTTAAGCGCTCTCATTCCCCTGGTTATCCTGTTCCTCTCCTGCGGCTCTCAGCAGTCCGCCGTTCAGCCGCCCGATACCGCCGCCGCTGCCGGCCAATGGGAGTGGATGGCCTCCCCGTCGTGGTACAATGCGGCCGACTTCGACACGATTCGGGTTGCCACGTGGAATATTGAACATTTTGTGGATGATTACGACAACCCCTACATCGATCATCCCCGTGAAAATGAGCCGGCAGAGAATTTACCCGAGCGGCGCCGTCTGCTGGCCGAAGCGCTGATGCAGATAGATGCCGATGTGGTGGTGTTTCAGGAGGTGGAGAGCCGGGCGTACATCGAAACGTGGATGGAGGAGTACCTGCCGGAGATGGGGTACCGCTACGCAACCGGCCTGGAGAGCAGCGACTGGTACATGAATGTGATTATCATGAGCCGGCTGCCGCTGGGCCTGGTAACCAGCTACGCGAACGCCTACACCTACATTATGGGCGAAACGGCGGATGACGGCACCACGGATCGCCAGCGGTTTACCAACAACCGGATGGTATCGGTGGATGTGCATGTGAACCCGGGCTATCATTTTATGCTGACGGGCGTGCACCTGAAAGCGGGCCGGGGCAGCCGCAATGAGGGATGGCGCATCGGCCAGATCAATCTGCTGCGTGAGCACTACACGCGAACCGTAAGCCACGACCCCAATAGCCGGATTCTGGTGGCGGGCGATCTGAACACCCTGCCCGGCGATCGGGAATTTAACGCACTGTTGGGCGGGGAAACCGGCCTCCGGTTTGTCGATCCGTTAGCGGGGGCACCGTCCTACACCCATACATCCAACAACCCGACCCGTCAGCTGGACCATCTGATACCCAACGACCGGATGGCCGCCGACATGGTGCCGGGCTCTGCACACATTCCCATGCCCTTTGATGCCGAAACGATGCGGCTGATCAGCGATCACCTGCCGGTCGTGGCCGACTTTGTGACGAGATAAAAAAAGGATTGAAAGAGGGGCCGAACGGCAGGTAGCGAGGGTGGTTGACGGTGTCTTTTTTGATCTATCATGCGACAAAGCGTGGGCAGTACAATGTTGTATAAAAACCCAAAAAGGCTGGCTG
>JBLRWS010000103.1:0-1634 GCA_047921075.1 Balneolaceae bacterium
CGAACTGTCTCAGATCGAGAAGGAGAGCAAGAAGGCGGCAAGCAAACCGGCCAAAACGAAGCCGGCAAAAGATGTTGAGACGGGGACACCGACCCTCGGCGAAGTATCCGGGCTTGCTGAAAAACTGGCTGCAAAAGAGAAAGAAGACAAAGAGAACGGCGACAAGGAGTAAACAGCGCGTCACTCTCTTTTAAAAGTTCAACGAAAGCCTCCATCCACCGGATGGGGGCTTTTTTTGTGGAAAAAATCTTTCGTACTTAAACCTACGTTACGGCCTTTTCGCCACTTCCGTTTTTCAGAACGGTTGTTCGGTATGAACGTGGATTTATTTGTACCTTTTATGTTCACATTCAACACAGATCGCATTTGAATCATGACCTCATTCAAGCTTCCCTTTTTATTTTTTATCGCGGCGTTTCTTTTTCCTTCAGAAGGAGATCGCTGGGGGCAAATTGGCCACTACGTGACCGGGCATATTGCTGAACAACACATTACCGAAACAACGGCACAAGAAATTCGACGGGTGATTGGCCACGAAACACTGGCATCGGCTTCCGTCTGGATGGATGATATCCGGTCTGATTCTCACTACGATTACACCGGCACCTGGCATTGGGTTACCATTCCGGATGGGATGACTTACCAAGAGTCGGAAAAAAATCCGGATGGCGATATTGTCTGGGCATTAGAAACGCTCATTGCCGAGCTGAAAGAGGGAGGCCTTACGGCAAAAGAAGAGCACGATAAGCTGAAAATGGTGATTCATATGGTTGGGGATATCCATCAGCCGCTGCATGTTGGAACAGGAGAGGATGCCGGCGGAAACCGGGTTCAGGTGCAATGGATGGGAGACCGTTCCAATCTGCATCGTGTATGGGATAGTGATATGATTAACTCCCGGCAGATGAGTTACACCGAGATTGCCCTCAATATTGATCACATCGATGAAGAAACCGTTCGCCGGTGGCAATCGGCTACGGTTCGCGATTGGGCGCACGAATCGATGACCCATCGGGACGCTGTGTATGGAATTCCTGAAAACGGCCGGTTAAGCTATCCGTACCGATATGAGAATTATCACATTGTTGAAGAGCGGCTGGTTCAAGCCGGTATCCGCCTTGCCGGTGTGCTTAACGATATTTACGACAGCGCCCGCTAAGTTATACGGCTGCGTTTAATCGATCACTCAGATTTTGTCGGTAGAAGTTGTAATCGTCGGAACTGAAGAGAACAAACCGCAGGGTGATTCCTTTTGCCATAGGCTTGAGTGACTCGAGCACGGCATCGAGGGCTACATCGGTTGCTTCTGCGATCGGGTAACCAAACGCTCCGGTTGAGATGGCCGGAAAGGCAACGGATTCAATGGCGTGCTCCTCTACAAGCTGTAATGCGTTTTGATAACAGCTGGCCAGCAACTCATCAGCCGGCTCATCCCGCCCATATACAGGCCCCAAACAGTGAATGACGTACTGGTTGGGCAGCCCCGGCGCTTCGGTTATCACCGCCTCACCGGGCTTGATGGGGGCTAACGGCCGGGTAAGCCGCGTCAGATCCGGATCTCCCTTTCGATGAATGGCTCCGGCAACACCTCCTCCAATTTGCAGCTGTGCGTTTGCTGCGTTGACAATGGCCTG
>JBLRWS010000103.1:1734-5744 GCA_047921075.1 Balneolaceae bacterium
AACAAAATTTCCCGCACAAAATCAGAGAACAAAGTGTCATGAGAAAAGTTCTTTTCAGGAGAAATATAAATTTGGTAGCGCTTTTACCCATCTTTTGATGATTATTTTATCTGACTATTTGTCTAATTAAGTGTTTTTTGATCACCAAAGTATGGTAGCGCTTTGCACAGTTTTAAAACAATGGAAGGGCTTTTCCAATCATTCAGGCAGTACTAAAAAAAATCGACCAGAAACGTGTGTTAAGAGAATATTAAGGAGATGTGAATTGGTAGCGATTTCATGGAGAATAGGTTGTAAAAATGACAGTAAGTATGACACATAGATGAAAAAAACCGTGGTTTCTGCATTGCCCTTTGCTTCCGCAGGTCGGTACCTTGTGAGTGACGTTGAAAAAGATCAACTCAACCAACAAAAAACAGATACTTATGAAAGCAGTAAACATCATTCTACTTACATTTGCATTGAGCTTTGCATCCTTAAACGGAGCAGAAGCGTCTGATCGTGAATTTCAGGAGATCACCATCACAACAAGCGATTCACTGAAAATGCTGCAGCGTTTTGAAACCGGGTTTCTGAACGGGATACGTTCAGACGTATCCGGGATTGTGGAAGCAGCCATTTTTAATGCGCTTGCCGTAAAAATTAACAATCCGGCGTATTCGTCAGACGTTGTCGTTCGCGAATTGAATCGGATCGCTACGGAAACCGACAACCACAAATTACGATACAAAGCCTTTCTGGCATTCACCTATTATACCAGTCAGGATCAGTTTCAGTCACCTGAACAGATGGCTGAATTGATTGACAGCAGAGATCAGAATCGGGTATTTATGTACCTTCAAAACGAAGTTCAGTCGGGGCTGTTAACCTCTAACTGATACGGATCAACCGTAGATAGTGAAATTGAAAGCCGGCATCTCAGCAATGAGGTGCCGGTTTTTTTATGGATCTTTTTTTAAAGAGAGAGCGTTGCAAAACGGTTGGCAACCATCACCCTGCATTTGGAAACGCGACTCTCCTTGTCGGGATCTGTTCTTGATTTATGTTAGCTGTATAAGCGTCTGTGCCCAGGCCAAAAAAAGGAGAGAGTACAAGGGTCGGGTATGGGGCTATCTGCCAAACTCCTCCCAACGTTCACCATTTTGTCACCTCTCTGCCAACTCGCTCGCCGTTTTTACAGGGTGGATGGCTGCCTGAAACCCATTCTGCAAATCCGTCAGCAATACAAATTGGGGGAATGGTTTTCGCTTATCTTACTATCAAAAACAAACTGTTATTTGGAGCAATCATGAACTTGAACAAATTTACAATCAAAGCTCAGGAGGCGGTACAGGCAGCGTTAGAACTGGCGCAAAACCAGAATCATCAGGCGGTAGAACCGGCGCATCTTCTATCTGCATTTTTGAGTGACAACGAAAGTATTGTACCGGGAATGCTGAAGAAAATTGGCGTGCCGGTGCAGGCCGTGAAAGAGGAGCTCGCCTCTATTTTGAAATCGTACCCGGTGGTGAAAGGGGCCTCGGTTTCGGGGCAGTACTTGTCGGAGGCGACCAAGTCGGCATTTGATACGGCGCAAACCAAAGCGGATGAACTGGGTGATGAATACATCAGCTCGGAGCATCTGTTGCTGGCAATGGCAGGAATCGGCAAGGATGCCGGCGAGCTGCTCAAAAAGCACGGTGTGAGCGAAAAGGCGATTTTGCGTGTGTTGAAAGAGGTGCGGGGATCACAATCCGTTGACGATCCCAATGCCGAAAGCCGTTATCAGGCGTTGAAAAAATATGCACGCGACCTCAATGAGCTGGCCGAGAAGAATAAACTGGATCCCGTTATCGGGCGCGATCAGGAGATCCGCCGCGTGATGCAAATCTTATCCCGCCGCACGAAAAATAATCCCGTTCTGATTGGCGAGCCCGGGGTGGGTAAAACCGCCATCGCCGAAGGACTGGCCCTTCGTATTGTGCGTGGGGATGTGCCGGAGGGGCTCAAAACAAAACGAATTATCGCCCTGGATATGGGTGCGTTGGTGGCGGGTACCAAATTCCGCGGAGAGTTTGAGGAGCGCCTGAAAGCGGTGGTGAAAGAGGTGATGGATTCCGACGGCGAACTAATTCTCTTTATTGACGAAATTCATACACTGGTGGGCGCGGGCGCCACCGAGGGATCGATGGATGCGGCTAATATTCTGAAGCCGTCGCTTGCGCGCGGAGAACTGCACGCCATCGGTGCCACCACACTTACCGAATACCGAAAGTACATCGAAAAAGACAAAGCACTGGAGCGGCGCCTGCAAACCGTATTTGTAGGAGAGCCGAGTGTGGAGGATACCGTATCCATCCTGCGCGGGCTGCAAGAGCGATACGAGGTGCACCACGGTGTGCGCATTACCGATGCGGCCATTGTGGCAGCGGCCGAACTTTCGCACCGATACATCTCGGATCGGTTTTTGCCTGATAAGGCGATCGACCTGATTGACGAGGCGGCCTCACGGCTGCGATTGCAGATCGATTCGATGCCGGAGGAGCTCGATAGCATCGAACGGCAAATTCGTCAGCTCGAAATTGAGCGCGAAGCCCTGAAGCGCGAAAAAGACGAAGCTAAACTCAAAGAAAACGAGAAAAATCTGGCCAACCTGGAAGAGAAGCGATCGTCGATGCGGGCGCAGTGGGATCTTGAGAAAGGGTTGATCCAAAAAACACGCGAGTTGAAGCAAGCCGTAGAAACCGCGCGTAACGAAGCCGACAAAGCGGAGCGGGCCGGTAACTACGAGAAAGTAGCTGAGCTGCGCTACGGCACCATCACACAGCTTGAAAACGATCTGACGGAGACCAAGACGAAACTGGATGAGGTGCAGGAGGGACGCTCTCTGCTAAAAGAACAGGTCGAAACGGAGGAGATTGCCGATATCGTATCGCGTTGGACCGGCATTCCCGTCAAGAAAATGCTTACGGGAGAGCGGCAAAAACTGCTTCTTCTCGAAGAGGAGCTGCACAAACGGGTGATTGGCCAGGATCAGGCCATTGAGGCGGTATCCGACGCGGTGCGGCGTGCCCGGGCCGGTTTGCAGGATCAGGAGCGGCCGATCGGGTCGTTCATGTTTTTGGGCTCCACCGGTGTGGGTAAAACCGAGCTCGCCCGCTCACTGGCCGATTTTCTGTTTAATGACGAAAATGCCATGATTCGTATCGATATGAGCGAGTATATGGAGAAACACAGCGTGAGCCGTTTAATCGGAGCGCCACCCGGATATGTCGGCTACGATGAGGGCGGCCAGCTTACCGAGGCGGTACGGCGAAAACCGTACAGCGTGGTGTTGTTGGATGAGATCGAGAAAGCGCATCCCGATGCATTCAATATTCTGCTGCAAGTGCTTGATGATGGACGCCTGACCGACAACAAAGGGGTGACGGTCGATTTTTCCAACACGATCGTGATCATGACCAGCAACATCGGTTCGCATCTTATTTCGGAGCAGATCGGGAAGAGCGGAGGCGGGATGGATGAAGCCACCTATGCGCAGTTGCAGGATCAACTCATGGAGCAGTTGCGCAAGACGATACGTCCTGAGTTTCTGAATCGCATTGATGATGTGGTCATCTTCCATCCGCTGGATGAGTCGCACATCCGCAGTATTGTGGACATTCAGCTGAAACGACTCGACAAACGCCTGAATGCAAACAATGTAACACTAACGGTTGGCGACGCAGCGAAAGACTGGCTGGCCAAACGCGGTTTCGATCCGGTGTACGGTGCCCGACCGCTGAAGCGAACCATTCAGACCCAAATTGTGAACCGGCTCGCCAAACAGCTGATCAGGCGGGAAGACGACAGCCGGCACGTTCACTATGAGGCTACCGTAAGTAGTGATGGCGAGCGGATTGATTTTGCCGAGGTGTATGATGATGTCGAGGCGTGGGCGGATTAAGCTGCTTGCGAATAGGTATAAAAAAATGGTTCTATGTTGATTCGTGTGGGTAATGGACAAGCCTGCGTGGTATGCTTACGGAGAA
>JBLRWS010000104.1:0-5708 GCA_047921075.1 Balneolaceae bacterium
ATCTTTCATCTTAAACATCGAATATCATGGGAAATCTATTATACATCGTAGCAGTGATTTTGATAATCGGCTGGCTGGTTGGGTTTATAGGTTACAGCACCGGGGGTATTATCCATATCCTGCTGGTTATCGCTGTAATTGCAATATTACTTCAGATAATTCAGGGCAGAAGAATCGCTTAGCTGAGGTTTTTGCACCATAAGCCGTGCTTTTGGGTACATAATCATCTGTAGGTTCTCCCGACTTAACATAAGCTTGCTTTAAACTGAGCTCTGTTTTGGAGGGTACATGATGTGCAATTTGAAGCCTCACCAACAGATGGTTACGTTGCCCACGGCCTTATGGCTATCCCGCCGCTGTTTCAGCGTATTTAAAATCCGGATCACCAAACTTTTTGAGTGTTCGGTAGTGGGAGGCCACGGCTTCAAAAAAGGTATCGTGCTGATTGTACGGGATACCAAACTCATTGGCAGTCCTTTCAACGATTGGGCTAAGAGCCGGATAGTGAATGCTGCATACTTTTGGAAACAGGTGGTGTTCAATCTGGAAATTCAATCCGCCAACAAACCAGCAAAGAGCTTTATTATCGCGGGCAAAATTGTTGGTGGTCACCATTTCGTGGATCATCCAGTGTTCATCTATCCTATTCTTCTCATCAGGTTGCGGATGGTCGGTTTCCTCAACCACATGGGCAAGCTGAAAAATGATCCCCACAATCAGGCCGGCCGTCAGGTGCAGTGTTAAAAATCCGATGGCGAGCTGAACCCAGGTTATATCGAGCAGCAGCATCGGCAACACCAGCATGTAGGTGTAAAACGCCGCCTTGGTTACAATCAGGATAACCCACTCACTAACCGGGTGATTCTTATTGTTATAAGGGCCGATATTTGTTTTCAGAAAGTTTTTATAGTCTTTCACAAACACCCAGAACACCATTGCCAGGCTGTACGCGAAAAAGGCCAGCACATGCTGTACCCTGTGGATCATCTTATATTCGGTGTGCGGTGAGAGGCGGATGAATCCCGCCACTTCAAGATCTTCATCGTGCCCGTGAATGTTGGTATACGTGTGATGGATAACGTTGTGGGTAATCTTCCAGATGTATCCGTTCGCCCCGAGCATGTCGAACGTAAAGCCAAGCGTGCGGTTTACGGCATTGCTGGAAGAATAGGCGCCATGAAGAGCATCGTGCGATATGGAGAAACCGATGCCCGCCGCCGCAACCCCCATTACAAAGGTTAGAAACCACATTGTATGTAAAGAAAACTGGCCTGAGATGATGAGGCTATAAGAGCCAAGGAACAGCGTTAGCATGATAATAGTCTTGATTACCATCTGCGCATTTGCATGCTTTGATAGTTTACCCTCCTCAAAGTATTCATCAACTCTCTGTTTAACCGTTTTACTGAATTCACGGCTTGTGCGATTGTTAAACATAACTTTTTCTACTGCTGCCATACCACTTTACACCGCTTCGTTTATTTGCATACACATTTAAAATAAAAATGGGTATTGGGAAAATTTTACAGATGTTTTATGGATCGTTACAGATATCTCACTTTTGGGATAATAATTCCCTGTTGATACAACAAGCTTTGTTCACGATTAAGAAAACAACATTCAATCAACCGAATGAAAACCAGCTCTTCATGTCACATGATGTAACCGCCAACTGCATCACTTCTACCACTCCCTTATCCAACCAAACAGCGAAAAAACCAAATTCATAAATTGATCTAATCATCAAAAAACACCTTTATTTACACCAAATAAATGAGGTTTTATTGGTTTTTTATAATTGCCATGAATAACCGTAACCTATATAATTTTTAGTCATATTTATGTAAGTGTTTTAATCTTTCATTTGATGAAATTACACTGTGATAATAATTTCACAACTCTCCCACAGTTTTTGGGAATCTAAGCACACCATTATGAAACAATTTAACATGCCGGCTTCCCTTTTAACGGTTCTTTTCCTGGTACCTATACTAACAGCAGCATGCTCATCAACCGGCATGCAGCGATCAGAGGATGTTCAATCCTCCATGCAAGCGGTTGACAATGATATAAAAGAAATTGTAGTGCAACTTGATGTCATTGGCGCTTCCCTTGATGAACTGATCAAATCTGGGCAGACAGATGTGAAGAGAGCATTCGATCTTTATTCGTATAATGTATCCGAAATTAAAAACATGGAAACTGACTTTGCAAAGCATGCCGGCCAGATGGAAGAGAGTGGCAAAACCTATTTTGCTGAATGGGACAAAAGCGGCCAAAAATATGATAACCCAGACATCCAGAAAAAAAGCAATGAACGGCGCGCAGCACTTGGGCTGATCTATGACAAAATTGCTCAAAACAACATCGGCGTAAAAGAAGCGTTCAGAGCATATGTAAGTGACGTGAATGAAATTGAAACTTTTTTATCGAATGATCTTACACGCCTGGGAATCGATTCAATATCGCCTGTGGCAAATAAAGCCGTGAACAATGGCCGACTCCTTAGAAATGAACTAAGTGATCTCCAAACAGCTATTGAAGATGCCCGTTCCGAAATGAGACAACTCGGAATTGCTTCTAATTAAAATGGTTCCTTTCTTGCATCATCTGTAAAAGATGTAAGAATATCTTATCCATGTGTAATGCGTCGTTCTTTTAGACATGAGATATTGCTGTAATAATGTAGAAGAGTTTTCAGGATGCTAATTGAAATACAGAAACGAAGATTCTTTTTTATGTATAGGGGGATGAGTATTGCCTCAGACCTGAAAGAACAAGCCATCTACCAGCTAAATGAACCCACTCAAAGAAAATGGACGTAACAGCCAACGTCCGTTCGGAAACACGCTGTACGTCCGGTACATGGTGAGCCGGCGATGCAAAAAGATCGCCAAAACGGCATTGGATAAACTGAAAATAAAGTATCTGTTTTCAGTACAGGGGGCCATTGAATTTCCGGAAGGGATTAGCCGTGAACAGCAGGCAACGCTCAAAAAGAGTTTACATACATCGGGCCTGGAGCTGCTGGATACAAGCGAGAGCATACTGATAGATAAAATTATCCATTCCGTCACCGAGGTGATTCACAACGCTGACAGGCTTCCCAAACTCAGCTTCAAGGAAATTATTCATGAAAACCTGGGGGGCGACTGCGAGCCCACTCTGCAAATATTTTCTGACGTAAAAGGAGTTTCGGTAACGCAATTTATAATCCTCCAAAAAATTGAACGGGCAAAGGAGCTGTTGTTGTATCACGATTTTACCCTGCCCGAAATAGCCGAAAAACTGTACTACAAAAATGAAGATTACTTCGTATCACAGTTTAAGAAAATCACCGGCCTCCCTCCCTCATACTTTACGGATCTAAAAGATAAAAGAGAGAAAACTATCGCAAACCTGTGATATTTGTAACCCTTCCGGATTCTCATGTAAGGTTGCTGCAACCCGTTTTACCCATCTTAGCAGTGTGAAATAATTTCACTCATATTCCGCATGTTGCGATAACAGTGCCGGTGTATCGGGCAACAGCGGATTGGGATTCCGGTGCTATTTTTAAACCATATCCGCGGTCTTCTTTACAGTGAAAGATGTAATCTAATTCTTTCCCTTTGTAATAGGTTCCGCATGAAAAAAAGGCACTTTATCCATGTGATAATTACTTCACAGCAATCCCGTCAGAACGGGAACAACCCACTTTCAAAATGAATCTATTTTTAAACATTAAATTTTTTAGCCTCTCGGCAGTTATACTGTCTGTGATGTTATTCTCAGCTTGTAAAGACCAGAGCACGAGCGTTAACGACGACCTCGATCCGGATGCCCCAACGGTGATCACTACCAGCCCTGCCAATAATGATGCAGAGGTTGCCCGTAACGTGGTTATCGAAATAACTTTTAATGAGGAGATGGACCCGGCAACCATAAACAGTTCCACCCTTACCGTAAATCAGGAATCTTCAGCCATCAGCGGCTCTGTAGCCTCTTCCGGTAATACCGCAACATTTACAGCCGATAATGCTCTGGATGCACTTTCCGATCATACCGTAACCGTTACTACAGGCGCAAAAAGTGCAACTGGCACAGCTCTTGCCGCAGATATGGTATGGAGTTTTACAACAGGCGGAAGTACAACACCATTGGACGTAGTTGACCTGGGAACGGCCGGCAATTTTGTAGTGCTTGCCAAAACCGCCGTGAATAACAGCCCGACATCCGCCTTTACGGGCGATCTTGGATTAAGCCCTGCAGCGGAAACCTTTTATACCGGTTTTTCTCAGACAGCAGCAACGGGATTTTCTACATCCAGCCAGGTAACCGGTAGACTTTTCGCTGCGGACATGACAGACCCGACACCGGCCAACCTTACCACAGCCGTGAATGATATGGTTACCGCGTACAACGATGCGGCCGGACGCCCTACACCCGACTTTGTTGGGTTATATACAGGTAACCTCGGCGGCAAGACACTATCTCCCGGCCTCTATAAATGGGATAACACCGTACTTATACCTGAAGATGTAACGATATCAGGCGGTGCAGACGACGTCTGGATTTTCCAGATCGCGGAAGACCTGACAGTGAGTTCAGCCGCAACCATCATCCTTACTGACGGAGCCCAGGCCAAAAACATCTTCTGGCAGGTAGCCGGCGAAGCAACCATTGGTACAACCGCGCACTTTGAAGGTGTACTCCTCTCTATGACAGGAATTACACTAAATACCGGTGCCACATTCAATGGCCGCATACTGGCACAAACTGCCGCCATTTTCGATGGCAACACGGTTGTTGAACCTGCGCTATAAACAGAAAGCAGGTGTAGTTTACAAATATAACAGTGCCCTAGAAAGCAGTTTCGCTGACACCGAAACTGCTTTTTTTTTGAATTGTTGTATCGCATGCGGCATAATACTTCTACTTGACAATGTCTTTTTTAAGGGGTTAGGCACGCTATATCTGGCACTCATCCATCGACGCATAAATGCATTTGCTCTGAAAGTTCTTTAGGCGTAGAAAGCATGGGCCAATGACCTCCATCAATTTCGCGAAACTGCCAAGTGCTGCATGTTCTCAATTCCTTGATTAACTCCCACTCCCGCGAGGATGACAGCCAACCGTCATGCGCAATGAATGTTGCTGAGATCTCGCTTAGAGGTACATCAAGCTCGGCAGGTTCAATAACGGTATCACCAGGATGAGGCTTTTGCTTTGATGCAAGCAGATCTATCTGAACTTGATTTAAGTTTGGTTGCGACTCTAATTCCTCACGACTAGGCGCAGGCCACATTCCCCGGTTGTTTGAGATAGACTCTTTTTCTTCCTCAATAGGTAGACCGGATACGTCCAACAGGGAACGACCAGAGACGGGCAGAAAAGCCTCGACAAAAATAGTGTGATGAATAGCCACAATACCGCGGCTGGCAACCTGGCCAACGACAATTCCAGAATAACTGTGACCCACAAGCACTACCGATTTGAGGTTGCGAGATTGAATGTAGGATTCAACATCGTCAACGTGAGTTTCTAGGCCAATGGAATCTTGCTCACATTCTTCGCCAAGCCCAGAAAGTGTGAGCTGGTGTACTGAATGGCCTTTATCTTTAAGATGAGCAGCAACATCATTCCAAAGCCATTCACCTGCCCAAGCGCCGGGGATTAGTACGAATTCCATAGTTCCTCCGATTTAATTTGTGCGTCTAACGGTTTGG
>JBLRWS010000105.1:0-5642 GCA_047921075.1 Balneolaceae bacterium
GTTCTCGAAACCACGTTTAAAGAAGAGACCGAAACCGATCTCTTCGGTGAGCAGGCGGTTCTCTGCGGCGGGGCATCCGAACTGGTGAAAGCCGGTTTTGAAGTACTGGTTGAGGCCGGTTATCAACCCGAAATCGCCTACTTCGAGTGCCTCCACGAGCTGAAACTGATCGTGGACCTGATGTACGAAGGCGGCATTGAGCGGATGTACTACTCGGTGAGCGATACAGCCGAGTACGGCGGGCTCTCCCGCGGCACCCGTGTGGTGGATCAGGATACCAAAAAACGGATGAAGAACATCCTCGAGGAAGTGCAGAGCGGCCAATTCGCCGATGAGTGGATGACGGAGAACAAAGACGGCCTCCCGAATCTGAGCCGCATGAGGGATCAACTCGGAAATCACAAAATCGAACAGGTGGGCAAAGAGCTCCGCTCGATGATGAACTGGATTCCGGGCAACAAACAACAGAACCCCGAACCGGAGCCTGCGGAGTGATGGTGGGTATTGTTTTAAATGATAAGATAAATCTTCTATTGCCACGAATACTCCCCTCCCCGAAAGCTTTCGGGAAGGGGCCGGGGGTGGTTCTGCAGGAGCGTTGATTAAGATTCTGAACTACTTTAAGAATTCAGTGCCCGTTTCAAACCACCCCTAAATCCCCTCCTTAAAAAGGAGGGGACTTTTGACACCAAACTTAATACAAACACTAAACCTTACATCTCATTCCTAACTTCACTACGAAGTCCCCCCTCTCTGCTTGCAGAGAGGGGGACAGGGGGTGAGTCAAAACCAAAACCCATGTCCAAAACCATCCGGATATTCGACACAACCTTGCGTGACGGTACCCAGGGCGAGAAGGTCTCCTTTTCGGCAGAGGATAAGTTCCGAATCGCGCAGCGGCTCGATGAATTCGGTGTACACTATATCGAGGGCGGATGGCCGGGGTCCAATCCGAAGGATATGGCCTTTTTTGAGAAGGCGAAGAAGCACACCTTCAAAAACGCAAAAGTGGTGGCTTTCGGAAGCACCTGCCGGGCGGGCAATATGCCCGAAGAGGATCCCAACCTCAAAGCGCTGATTGCAGCCGAAACACCGGCCGTTTCCATGTTCGGCAAAACCTGGCTGCTTCATGTGGAAGAGGCGCTGAAGATCACTCCGGAAGAGAATCTGAGAATCATTTCCGGTTCCGTAAGCCATCTGAAAAAGCATGAAAAAGAGGTGATTTACGACGCGGAGCACTTTTTTGACGGATACAAAAGCGATCCGGGGTATGCTATTCAGACTCTTAAAGCGGCCGAAGCTGCCGGTGCCGATGTGCTGGTTTTGTGCGATACAAACGGCGGCACGCTTACTCATGAAATCAGCCGGATTGTAGGTGAAGTAAAAAAGAAGGTTTCCACGCCCCTGGGCATTCACACCCATAACGACTGTGAGATGGCCGTGGCAAATTCTCTCGCTGCAGTTGAGGCGGGAGCGGTTCATGTGCAGGGAACCGTGAACGGATACGGCGAGCGGTGCGGTAATGCGAACCTCTGCTCGGTCATCCCCAATCTGCAGCTGAAAATGGGATACCGGTGTGTGCCTGATGTTCAGATTTCAAATCTCGCCTCTCTCTCAACCTTTGTGAGCGAACTGGCCAACCTGGTCCCCGATAACAAACAACCGTACGTGGGCCGAAGTGCCTTTGCCCACAAAGGCGGCGTTCACGTCAGTGCCGTCATGAAAAATGCGGCCACCTACGAACACATTAAACCCGAAACAGTGGGCAATCAGCGGCGCGTTCTCGTATCTGACCTCTCCGGCAAAAGTAATGTCTGCTACAAGTCGGATGAACTCGGTTTTGCCTTCGATAAGAACTCGAAAGAGAGTTCGGAGATCGTTCACAAGCTGAAACAGCTCGAAAATGAAGGCTACCAGTATGAAGCTGCCGAAGCCTCCTTTGAACTGCTTGTGAAGCAGATGACCGAACAGGCCCCGGAATTTTTCAGCCTGGAAGGCTTCCGCGTCATTATGGAACGAAACGGCAGCGGCGAATCCCGCTCCGAAGCAACCATCAAGGTAAGGGTGAATGACCAGGTGGAGCTGAGTGCGGCCGAGGGCAGCGGCCCGGTGCATGCCCTCGACGCCGCTATTCGGCGGGCGCTCCGCGAGTTCTACCCGGAGATTCAAGCCATGAAATTGCAGGATTATAAAGTGCGTGTTCTCAACGAAAAAGATGGCACCGGGGCGAAAGTCCGGGTGCTCATCGACTCTGCGATAGATGGCCACAGCTGGGGTACCGTCGGTGTATCCGAAAATATCATCGACGCCAGCTGGCAGGCCCTTTCGGAGGGAATCACCTACTACCTGATGAATGAAAAGAGTAAACCGAAACGGAAATTTGAACTTAAAGAAAACAAGTCTCCCCTCGAGGGGAGTACGGCGTAAGCCGGGAGGGGTGTAAGTGAAGGCTCGCAGCCATCAAAGGAACACACCCCCTCAGTTGTGGCAATCGTCTTCCCCTTTGCCACTGCACTTTTTTACCCTCTCAAGAGGGGACATTTTAACACCAAACTTAAAACAAACACTAAACCATAAATCTTATTCCTGACTTCACTACGAAGTCTCCCCTTTCTGCTCGCAGAGAGGGGCACAGGGGGTGAGCCCAAACCAAACAATCATAAACCCATGAACAATCACATCACCATCTTCGATACCACACTCCGGGATGGAGAACAGAGTCCCGGCTACAGCATGAACCGCAGCGAAAAACTGCGCCTTGCTCTACAACTGGAGATGCTGGGCGCAGATGTGATTGAAGCGGGTTTTCCGATTGCATCCGACGGTGACTTTAAAACCGTACGGGAAATCGGCAGGGTGATTAAACAGAGCTCCGTAGCTGCCCTTTGCCGTACCCGACAGGTGGATCTGGAACGGGCCGTTTCAGCGCTCGAGTTTGCTGCCAAACCGAGGGTTCATACCTTCATCGCAACCAGCGATATTCACATGAAGTACAAGCTTCAGCAGACCCGCGAGCAGGTGCTTGAGTCGGCTGTGAAGGCAGTTGAGTATGCCAAATCACACTATGATGATGTGGAGTTCTCGGCCGAGGATGCCTCCCGCAGCGATCCCGATTTTCTGATCGAAATCTTTACCGCGGTGATTGAAGCCGGTGCCACCACCATCAATGTGCCCGATACAGTTGGCTACGCCCTCCCCTGGGAATATGGCAAGCTGATCAGAACCCTCAAAGAGGGCATTCCGAACATTGATAAAGCGGTGATCAGCGTGCACTGCCACAACGATCTGGGCCTTGCCGTGGCCAACTCACTGATGGCCGTTCAGAATGGCGCACGTCAGGTGGAATGCACCGTAAACGGCATTGGGGAGCGCGCCGGCAATGCATCCCTCGAAGAAGTAGTAATGGCGATGGAGACACGGAAGAACAATATGGACTTTTCCACCTCCATCAATACAAAAGAGATCTATCCCTCGAGCCAGATGCTCGCGCAGATCACCGGCAAGGGGGTTCAACCCAACAAGGCGATTGTGGGCGAAAACGCATTTGCCCATGAGGCGGGAATCCATCAGCACGGTGTGCTTAAAAATCCGCTCTGCTACGAAATTATGACACCCGAATCGGTCGGCCTCACGAGCAACCGGATCGTCATCGGCAAGCACTCCGGCCGCTTTGCGCTCGGCAAGAGGCTGGAAGAACTGGGTTACCACCTGAATAAAGAGGATCTGAACAAAGCCTACATCAACGTAACCCGCCTTGCCGACAAGCAGAAAACCGTTGAGGATCACGACTTGATTTCGATCATGTCGATGATGAACGACTTGAACCCTGAAAGACATGGGAGGGTGGCTTCGGGTGGATGACTTTGATCAACTGAATCCGGCAATGATACTCTCCTCCCCGAAAGCTTTCGGTGAGGGGCCGGGGTTGGTTCTTTCAGAGCTTTGATTACGATCTAAATCATTTTTTGATTATGAAACTCTACATAACCACCCCTAAATCCCCTCCTTAAAAAGGAGGGGACTTTTTGACACCAAAACTTTAATTAAACACAAAACACAATTCATCCCCGGTAATCAAATACGAAGTTCCCCCTCTCTGCACGCAGAGAGAGGGACAGGGGTGAGTCCAAAAAACCATAACCATGGGAATGACACTTACTGAGAAAATCCTTGCCAACCACAGCGGACGCGACCGGGTAAAACCGGGCGATAATGTGTGGGTAGATGTAGATGTATTAATGACACACGATGTTTGCGGACCGCCGGCCATCTCCATTTTCCATCGGGAGTTTGGCAAAAACGCAAAGGTGTGGGATAAGGACAAACTGGTCATCATACCCGACCATTATATTTTTACCAACGACAAATACGCCAACCGGAATGTAGATGTACTTCGCGCGTTTGCAGCCGAACAAGATCTGCCCCACTTCTATGATGTGGGTACCGATCGGTATAAAGGTGTTTGCCACGTGGCCCTTCCCGAAGAGGGATTTACCCGTCCCGGCGAGGTGCTGTTCGGCACCGATTCGCACACCTGTACGGCCGGTGCATTCGGCCAGTTTGCCACGGGAATCGGGAATACCGATGCCGCTTTTATCATGGGCACAGGCAAACTGTGGGTAAAGGTACCCGAAACGATGCGGTTTGTATTTGAGGGAACCTCCCTTCCGCCCTACCTGATGGCGAAAGACATCATCCTGAAAATTATCGGTGATATCGGTGTGGATGGTGCCACCTACCGAACCATGGAATTCGCAGGGCCCGGAATCAACCTTCTTACAATGGAAGACCGGATGACACTCACCAACATGGCCATCGAGGCAGGCGGAAAGAACGGCGTGGTTGAACCGGATAACGTAACCGAGGAGTACGTAAAGGCGCGCACCAACAAACCGTACGAGAAATTTTACAGCGATCCGGACGCAACATATTACAGCGAGCACTTTTACAACCTCGAAGAGCTGGTACCGATGGTGGCCAAGCCGCACAGTCCTGATAATAAAGCTACCGCCGAGGAGCTGGAAGGTGTGAAGCTCGACCGGGCCTATATCGGATCGTGCACCGGAGGCAAGCTCTCCGATTTCCGCGCAGCGGCAGAAATCATACTGGGCAATACGCTGAAAGTGGACACTTACATTGTACCGGCTACCACCGAGATTGCCCGCGGCCTCGAAACCGAAACCCTGCTCGGCACTCCGTTAATCGAGATTTTTCGCGAGGCGGGATGCAAAATCGGCAACGCCTCCTGCGCGGCGTGCCTCGGCGGCCCGAGCGACACCTTTGGCCGCCTGAACCGGGAAGAGGTCTGCATCTCCTCCACCAACCGGAACTACCCGGGGCGAATGGGCTCAAAAGCTGCGCAGGTGTACCTGGCCTCGCCTTACACAGTGGCTGCCTCGGCCGTTACGGGTGTGATTACCGATCCGAGGGTATTTATCCAGGAGACGGTGATATAGGGTCAGTAGGTTGGCAGTTGGCAACTCATGTGTATGGTTTGGAGGAAGTTATACAGCGTGTTGCATATTCAGATGTTTTTTGGTGCCAATGCACTCTGTTCCAAAGTTGTCAACTGCCCACTGCCTACTGTCCACTGCTACTCATCAATCAAACAAGAACTTAAACACAACAAACCAACCCAACAA
>JBLRWS010000106.1:0-5591 GCA_047921075.1 Balneolaceae bacterium
TATCACTTTCCCGCTCATATTCTTGAGCCAATAAAAAAGCGGAATGCCCGATCAGATCTTCGGGCATATCATCAAGTTCATGCATCAGATCAATTTTACGGCGGCTGCTTTCAATCAACCCGGAGGGGTTATCGGTTTCTTCGTAAAGGCCTTCCAGTTTAACCAAAACCCGGAACAGCTCCCTGTTGTTTTCAGGGTCCTGATCGTCAAGTATTTCGAATAATAAGATGTACTGATCGACAGCAGCATCATACTTTCCTTTTTCTTCAAAAATTTCGGCCAAATTCCGAATCGTTTCCTGGTATAAGCGGCTGTCTTTTGCGCCGTGATTTTCAATCAGGGCCAAAAGATTTTGGAGGTGTTTTACGGCATTTTGTAAGTTTCCCTTCTGCTTATATGCCTCGGACAACCCCTGTTTTGACCAAAAAAGCCATTGAATGTTAACTCCTTCAAGCTCATCATAAGCCAGAATCGCACGAATGAAATAGTCGGTGGCTTTGACGGGATTATTGAGCCTGAGGTGTGAACTTCCTCCAAAAAAACTGATAAGAAAAAATTCTTCCGGATCGGGATGCTCCTGTTCCTGAATCTTCTGCATTAAAACATCAAATGCTTGCGCCGCTTCTTCTATTTGACCATTTTCATATAAGTTGTGGGCAGATTCCAGACTTTGAGCAACGACTGATGTCGCGACCGGTTTCAAAATCAGAAGCAGCAGCAGAGCACAGACGATATTTAAAAATCGATCAAGCACACCTCCATTTTCAAGCTCTGTCCAGGATAAAGAGCATAATATAAATTCGGTAAAAATCTGTCATACCAGATCGTTTCGGTTAAAATCAGTACAGTGACTTGTTTTCATTGATCAGCCACGATTCCTTTTTTCAATACCAAAGCACCAAATGCACGCGGTCGTTTCTTCCGGAGAGGTTCAGCCGAAGCCGTTGAATATTCTGGCCCGGCTGAGATACGAAAATATCGACATACCCGTACATGGCGGCAAACCGTGCCGCTGCGGCTAAATCGTTCCTGGTTTCTACCCGCCAGACGGAAAGTCCGTCATCGGCTTGTACACCGGCACCGGCTACATCCCAGTCGGTGCCAACATAACCAAGCATTACTTTTCTCTCGCCCGGCATTTCACGAACAGACATATCACTTGTATTAAACTGCATAAGGCGGTCTGCAATTTTGATATTGCGCTCGGGGTTGAGCTCCTCCGTGGCAAATTCAACCGTTTCCACAGAACCGTTTTGCCTTTCGAGTTTAAACTTCAGCATATCTCCGGGCCTGGTTTTCTCAAATACCCCAAGCGCTTCTTCTATATTGCGTGTTGCCGTACCGTTAATTTCAAGAACTTTGGAATTTTGATGGCCTGCAAGCGCCTCCCGGGCGGGAGTGCCCCGTATTAGAGATGTAATTACGGGATGGCTATGTGCCCTGTTCCATCGGGTTATGCCAAAATCACCGGTTCGCTGAATTACATCAGATAACTCAACCCCAATAAATGCCCTTCTTACCCGTCCCTCATTGGTAAGAATATCATCGGTTAACCGTTCGGATATTGCAGCTTCGAGGGCAAAATTGATCTGAGGCTGGATAAAAAGCTGCTCGCCCTGCCGTGCGAACGTGATCTGCGAATTGATACCGGCCACGTTCCCGTTTCTGTCGAACAACGGCCCGCCGCTGTTTCCCCAAATCACCGTTGCTGTAGATTGCAGAAACCCGAACTTTCCGGTCATGCCGCCTCTTGCCCGGTTCAGTGCCCCAATAATTCCCTCCGAAACGGTGTAGGGGTAATCACCGAGCGGGTTTCCGATCGCCCAAACGGGCTCGCCTATTCGCGGATCCTCTTTTTTATGATCAACAACCGAAATTTCATCTCCCGGTTCATCCACAAAAGCAAGAACGGCAAAATCGTAGAAAGTATCGCCGCCCACCACGTCCACTTCATACCGGGAGCGGTTTATGGAATAAACGACCAGGCTGCCCGGCTCGCCCGATGCCGATTCGATAACATGTGAATTGGTGATCACATATTTCTGCCCGTCGCGTTCGATAATATACCCTGAACCCGAGCTCAGCGCCGAACCCAAATCGAGGCCTGATTCATACGCCGTGCTGGCGTTGTTGCCCCTGAAGCCAAGCAGCATATCACCCACACCGGTTTCTTCCACGGCTACGGTCACAACCGAACCCAAAACCCGATCAAGCATATCTTCTACACTTTCACCGGCAGTGGCCGCGGGTTGTTCGCCGGGGTTACACCCTGTTAGAAGCAGGGCGAAAAAAGCGGCACCCAATACGATTGTGGAAAGTTTATTTTCGATGATCATTATAGGCTAACTCCTATTTTATTCCACTGGTTACAATCAAACGGTCGATCGACCAGTTAACCGGTGCTGAGCGCCCCACGGTTCTGGTAGAGGTGTTTCGGTCAACAATAAGCTGTTCGATCGGCGAACTGCCTCTTACATCGCCCCTGACACCCACAACCGCAGCCTGCTGAAAAACGCTGAGATTGGAAATAGGTTCCACACTGGTTAACAAGACAATGTTATTCACGGCAAAAGCCCCGCCGCTGCTAATCGGGTTGTTCCCTGTTAGATTGATAGCTGTAGGCAGACCGTCGTTAATCTGCTGCCCGGTCGGCACTCGGTTATTGGTATTTCCCATTGAAATATGAGGGAAAAGTAACTGGCTCTGCCCTGAATTATCGATCACAAATACATAGACGTACCGGCCTTGAATCAGATCAGAGAGGCGGTTCTGGCGCGCCGTAAGAACGATATCGAACGAACGGCCGGCTTCGAGGTGACCCCCGAAAATAAGTTCTTCGGTTTCGGTGTCGCGCACGGCCAGCTTGTAAGGGAAAATATCAGACGACGGCGATTGTAGATCCAGCCAGCCTTTAATTTTGGCAAGGTTGTTTACCTGCTGGTTTAACGGTAGGTGAGTATCGTTTCCTGCAGGAATCCAGTCTGTGCGGACCGGATAAACCGATGTACGGGAGTCGGCCGCTGTGGTGTTCGGGCGTACCCACGAATAGGATAACCGGTCTGTGGCGGGGTCGTATCGCCCGGTAAGAACATAATCGGCATCCTCCGGGGCCTCCACACGCCTGACCAGGCTTTCATCCTCTTTAACGAAATCCAATGAGTCAACAACTTCCTGTGCCGGCGGAAATTGAATAAACACCGATTCGGTTTCTGCTTCCGACTGTACTGTTTCACTGAGTTGCGGAGTTGCCTGCACCTCCGTTCCGGCATAGCTTGCATGCCATTCTCCTCCTTTTCTGTGAACATACAAAAATGTAGCATCTTCAATTTGTGTGGGATCAGTAATCCAGCGCCTGTTCATAGATGCGGAGGCCTGATAGGCATTTCGCGCTTCCTGTAAAACCTGCCCGGCACTCTCCATCTCCTCCGGGATATACACAGAGAAACCGGGCCCGGAAGGAACCCCAAACGTGGTGACCCTGAAAAGATCCCCCGGAGAAACCTCACTCAGAGATCCGGATTCGAGGGTTGCAATAGCACCGGATATCTGTTCCAGTTTTGTTACTCTCACAACCACATCTTCTCTGCCGTCAACCGACCGGGTTAAAACCGCCCCTTCATGGATTCCCAACGCAAGGCCGCCATCAAATACAAGCTCGTTTGAACCCGACGTTTGACGGACGGCGACAAAAATATCATTAGACAGTTCGCCGGCATCACCAAAAAGAGGTGCAGATGTTCGTTCCGGGAGTCCGGCAACGACAGGATGCTGGTCAGCAATGGTAGCCCGTACCCTCGCGCTTACACGGGTCATGATCTGATCGATAGGCTCGTCAGGGGATACTTCCCGAAAAGCGCGCAGCAAGGCATCGGTAAAAATACCGGTAATCTGGTTTCCGCTGTTGAGAGTCTCTTTCGCGGTTTGAAAATCCTGTGCAGATGAAAGCACAAGGGCACCCCGGTCTTCCGGTGCAGGAAGATCGTTATAAGAATCGTCTGCAATTTCGTAGGGTGCCGGTTCCAGTTTTCGTTCGGTGATGCCCGAAGGCTGTCCGCGTGCAATAGAGCCGCTATGGCAACTGTCAAAAACCAAAGTAAGCCTCAACTCACGGTCCAGCGCCCGGTTAAACATTGCGCGAAGTTCCTTGTCACGTATATCTCTAACTTCACCTTCTGCAGCAAACATGGCATCAGAGGGAACAATGGTTTCATCCATCTGATTAATTTCGTCCGACAGTGTATTCCTGACCTGTGAACCGTGGCCGGCATAGAAGAAAAACACATCATCACCCGGATTTGGATTGTTAATCACATTCGTTTCAATAGCTGTCAGTATGTTTTCTCTCGTTGCCTCTTCATCAATGAGGAGTGTGATGTTATCGGGATTAAACCCGAACCGGCTCACAAGTACCTCCTTCATATTTTGGACATCATTTACCGCTCCTCTCAGATCCCCCCAATTCCGCTTTTGTAAGGAGGAAGAAGCATCGGTCATTTCTGCAACATGTAATTCTACAGCTTCCTGATGGACATATTTGTTAATGCCGATCAGCAGGGCGTGTTTTTCCTGTGCAATTAAATCGTCTGCAGCAGAAAAAAAGAAAAGCCCGATTACCACCCACAACCCATAATATAATTTTGAACGATGAATACGTTTCATAAAAACCTCTTAATTTTTCTTACGTTATCCCTACCCTTTTATGAATAATCGGATGATGCGGTGAATAAGGGCCCGCACCATCCGGTTTGATGTAACCGACGAAAAAACTGAATCCCGTCAGGGATTTAAACGCCAGATAAAGTTATTGCCGAAATATCGGTTTCTTGCCCCCCAGTATTTATACGAGCCGTCGGTAAAATCTGCCCGTCCATAAAGCCTGTAGGTTCGTCCGGCGGGGACGTTAATCTTTAAATTACCCCACGGTGCAACTGTACCCTGGTAGTACCCGTCGATGTAGGTACTGATATACCATCCGGTGTAGTTATCAAAGTTTACAAACCGGCTTGCTGCACGCTCGCCTGTTTCTCCGCCCTTGATCGCCGGGGCTTCAGCTTCCTCACCCAAAACATTTTCACCTGCCTGAACTTCAATGTTTTCATCGGGGGCATCTCCTCTTGCCTCTACTGCACTTGTTGCAAGAGAATCAGCAGCCTGCTCCTGAGCATGGGCCAGATTTGCAGCCAGTGTAAACGAGACAGCCGCAAACAGAATCATCGTGTATTTGATAAGATGTGTCTTCATATGCGTATTTTTTATTTAGATTTAAATCGAGAACGTATGTATAAGAAGTGACTACTTCTTGATTTCTCAACTGCTTGAAACCATAAGAACCTAAGTTGTTCCAGAAGATGTTAAAAGGCAGTTAACATTCAAATACTTAAAAGTGAGTATTTTTTCTACTATCTCGATCGCCCGTTATTCGAGATCTATCGGGAATTCCAATTTTATAACCGACTCTTAAAACCTTTGCAGCCTGATTACCATTTTGTTTAATCATTGTCTGTTTCCTTATGTGACAAACTGCCCGGATCCTTTCCGTAAAGCATTCACGAACAGCACTTCGGGCTGTTTAGGATAGCGACGGGAGAGCC
>JBLRWS010000107.1:0-5445 GCA_047921075.1 Balneolaceae bacterium
CATTGAAACTGAATAAGATTGAGAAAGTTAAAACCAAGGCTATTATAGAATTTACGATTAGTATTTTCATAGCAATTAGATTTTTTGATTAAAAATATACCTCAATATATATATATATATATAGAACAAATCAAGAATAGATTCGCCCCTACCTGCGGCCATACTCAGGGGCTATGAAAATAGCATCCGGATAAACTTTGTGGATCTAAAGGAGTAGTTTGAAAAATAATTGTTACAAAATAGATCAATTCTTTCAGGAACGAAACCCGTTTTGCCCAGATGATTATGTGAGGCCGAAATAGAAGTGCAAAGCTGAAGCAGAGGACTCCTTTTAAGTACTGTTCGAAAACGTCTGTTTTAGGTTATCATGTTTATGTTCTTTTTCGCGCTCGCGTTCATTCCTTAACCCCAAACAAAGCGAACGCATTCCCGGTCGTCACCTTCGCAATATCCTCCAGCGAGGCCCCTTTGAGTTCGGCAAGGTGGGTTGCCGTCAAGGCTACATACGACGGCTCGTTCCGCTCGCCCCTGTGCGGCACCGGCGCCAAATAAGGGGCATCGGTTTCGAGGAGAAGGCGGTCTAACGGCATTTTTGCCACCACCTCGCCAACGCCCGCGTTTTTGAAGGTGGCCACACCCCCCACACCAAGATACAACCCCATGCCGATGGCCCGTTTCCCCTCTTCTTCGGTTCCGGTAAAACAGTGCCATACACCGTTCAGGCGGCCGTCCTGCTCCTCTTCGATGATATCCAGCAGGTCGGTCGTGCTGTCGCGATTATGCAGCACAATCGGTTTGTCAAGCGCTTTGGCTACCCGGCAGTGCAGACGCAGGCTCTCTTTTTGGGCGTCTATGTGATCGGTGCTCCAGTAGTAATCGAGCCCGGTTTCGCCCACCGCTACTATGTCATCGCCGGCACAGGTTTCCATCAATTTTGATTCCAGATTGGGCCGCGCCCCTTTTATGTCGCACGGATGCACACCCATCATTTTGTAGAATGTGATATCGGGGTGGTGCAGCTTGTCCATCTGCCCGAGGGATACCCAGTCGATGGCGGGCAGAAAGATGTGGCGCACCCCTTCTGCTGCCGCTCGGGCAAGCACATCATTCAGGTCTTCATCAAACGCGTCCAGGTAGAGGTGGCAGTGGGTATCGGCCAGTAGTGGCATCATCAGTCGGTTATTTATCCGTTTTCGTTGTCGGGTCAGGATTTCTCCATGACCTGTGCAGCAAGGGCTTTGATGGTGCTTTCCAGAATCCGGATATCGGTAAAGCCGGCCTCCGATGCGCACTGCATCAACAGCTCCTGATGGCAGCGGGCCACTTCTCCGGTAAAGCAGACCGGGAGGGAGGGATCGGGGTCAATGGAACGAAGCTGACGATCTATAAACGCATCAAACCGTTCCCGAACCAGCGTCTTGAGCTCCTCATTCAGATCGCTGTTCAGCACCAGGCCGGCAATGGAGCCGAGTTCGCGGGCCGGGGTATCTGAGCTGTATACTCGGTGCATCATGTCGCCGTAGGCGGCCCCCTTCAGGTACTCCCGTACCCGCTGCTGTGTATCTTTCTCAAACTGTCCGCGAAAGTAACGGATCAAAATCTGCTTGCCGAGATCGGCAGCACCCCCCTCATCGCCCATTACAAACCCCAGTGCAGCCGATCGGCGTGTGATCTTGCCATGAGACACGTGCCCGGCAATAGAGCCGGTGCCCAACGCACAAATCACGCCGGTTCCGGTGCCGAATGCGGCGCGTCCGGCACCGGTCAGATCATCCGTCACCACCACATCGGCACCTTCGTACGCCTCTTGCAGCAGTGCGGTAATGCGGTCGCGACCCTCGCCGGGATAGCAGCCCGCACCGTAGAAAAAAATGCGATCGGGGTGCAGTCTGCGGCTTTGCGGCACGTAGCGGTCAATATTCATGGTTTCGGGCAGATAGGCGGGATGGAGCCCCGGCTTTCGAAAATAGATCGGTTTCCCCTCCTCAATGTACACCCACTCGGTTTTGGTCGCTCCGCTATCGGCAAGTAAAATAGTCATGGGTGGCTTTGGCCGTCCCGGCCCTGTTCTGTTCAATTTTTCTGTGTCGATTCTTTTGTACTTTTCAGCACTTCTAAAATAACGACTTTTTGCATGGGGAAAAGCCTAACCTACACCACCTATCTAAAGATCGACGAGCTGCTCGAACTGCAACAGCCCGAATCGGACCCGGCTGAGCATGACGAGATGCTTTTCATCATCATCCATCAAACCTACGAGCTCTGGTTCAAACAGATTCTGCACGAATTTGACAAGCTGCGTGCCGATCTGGCGGCCGGCAGAAGCTGGGATGCCGCCAAAACGATGCGCCGCGTGCTCACCATCCTCAAAACGATGGTTGCGCAGATCGACATCCTGGAGACGATGACGCCGCTCGAGTTCAACAGCTTTCGTGGATTTCTGCAGCAGGCCAGCGGCTTTCAGTCGGTGCAGTTTCGGGAGATGGAGATTCTATGCGGCATGCGTTCTCCGCATATCATCGACGTACACAGGGAACAGCCACACCTGCAGAAAAAACTGATTGCCCGGGAAAAAGAGCAGACACTCTGGGAGGCGTTTTGCTCGTTTTTGAGAACGAAAGGGTACGATATGCAGATGCCGGAACGGCGCAACGAACAGGGGCTGGTGTACGACCCTTCGGAGCACAACCAGTCGGTACTGCTCGATGTGATGCGGAACGATGCCGAAAGTGCGCAGCTTTGCGAACTGTTTGTAGATTATGATGAGGGGCTTATGGAGTGGCGATATCGCCACGTAAAAATGGTGGAACGAACCATCGGTACCAAACGTGGCACGGGGGGATCTGATGGCGCCGGATACCTGCGCAGTACACTGCACCATCCCATTTTTCCCGATCTCTGGGAAATCCGAACTCAATTTTAGCGTATGTCATCGTCTGAGCTGAACGAACGGAATTTTATGCGTATCTGCTTTATCAACTGGGCCTTGTCGTTCCCGTTGTTGTTGCTCTTTTCGTGGCCCTATTTTCTGCTGTGCGAGTTGTACGCCATCCCGCGCATGGTAGCCATCCCCGGCAGCCTCATTTTTGCCTTGCCGTTTATGCTCACCATTTTACATGGCCACGTCACCCTGGCCGTGGGTGCGCTTCATCGCAAGGAGTACTACAACTGGCTTCAGGGATTTCCCCTCACCTACGGATTGCTGTTTCACCCGATTATTATACGCACCCGCTTTCGCCTGGTCCTTTTCGCACTGAGCCTTTTCATCCTGGCCGTCGGGTTTCTGCTACTCTGAGCAAGCAGCACGCAGGTGCTGTTAGTACGCTTTTCCGTTTTTAATCTCCTCTACAACGGCCGGATCGAGCAGTGTGGAGGTGTCGCCGATGTTTTCTACATCGTTGGCAGCTACCTTGCGCAAAATCCGCCGCATAATTTTACCGGATCGCGTTTTGGGCAGCCCCGACACCACCTGAATTTTATCGGGCTTGGCAATAGGGCCGATAATTTTGGTGGCCAGCTCGTGAATCTCCTTCTTGAACGCCTGCGGATCGTCCGGCATGTTTTCGCAAATCATAAACGCATAAATACCCTGCCCTTTAATGTCGTGCGGATACCCGACCACAGCGGTCTCCACCACATTGGGGTGTTCATCCACGGCGTTTTCAATTTCAGCGGTGCCCAGGCGGTGCCCCGATACGTTCAGCACATCATCCACACGTCCGGTAATGCGATAGTAGCCATCTTCATCCCGCCGGCAGCCGTCGCCTGTAAAGTAGTACCCTTTGTAGGCACTCATATACGTTTGCAGGTACCGATCGTGATCGCCCCACACCGTTCGGGCGATGCCGGGCCACGGGTGTTTGATGCAGAGGTTGCCGTTCACACCGTTGCCTTCAATTTCGTTGCCCTCTTCATCCATCAGCACCGGAAAAATACCGGGAAGCGGAAGCGTGGCGAAACCCGGCTTCAGCGGTGTGATGCCCGCCAGCGGAGAGATCATGATGCCGGCTGTTTCGGTCTGCCACCAGGTATCTACAATCGGGCAGTTTCCGCCGCCAATATGTTTATGGTACCAGTTCCACGCCTCTTCATTGATCGGTTCGCCGACAGAGCCCAGCACCTTCAGTGAGCTCAGGTCGTATTTCTTCACATAATCCAGATCGTAACTCATCAACGCACGGATGGCCGTTGGCGCGGTATAGAAGTGCGTCACCTTATATTTTTCCACCACCTCCCAGAACCGCCCGGCATCGGGGTAGGTGGGCGTTCCTTCAAAAATAATGCCGGTTGCGCCGCTAAAGAGCGGGCCGTACATGATGTAGGAGTGGCCGGTGATCCATCCCGCATCGGCCGTGCACCAGTACACATCCTGCTCTGCTACCTGAAATACATTGCGGAACGTGTAGCTGGTGTAAACCATATACCCGCCGCAGGTGTGCATCACGCCCTTCGGTTTTCCGGTAGAGCCGGAAGTGTAGAGAATAAAAAGCGGATCTTCCGCATCCATCTCAACCGCTTTGTGTTTTTTTGAGGCGTTGCGAATGAGCATGTGCCACCACTCGTCGCGCCCCTCCACCCAGTCGATGTCGCGGTTGGTGCGCTGGCATACAATCACATTCTTCACACTCGGGCAGCTCTCCAGCGCTTCGTCGGATATATCCTTCAGCGGTACATGTTTGTCGCCGCGGCGGAGTCCGTCGTTGGTAATCAACATTTTTGCATCGCAATCCTGAATGCGTTCGGCCAACGCCTGAGCCGAGAAGCCGGCAAAAACGATGGAGTGCACGGCCCCAATGCGGGCACAGGCCAGCGCAGCGATCATCAGTTCGGGCGTCATGGCCATGTAAATACAAACCCTGTCGCCTTTTTCTACCCCTTTGCTCTCGAGTACATTGGCAAACCGGCACACATCTTCGTGCAGCTGGCGGTAGGTGATGGTTCGGCGAAAGCTATCGGGGTGATTCGGCTCAAAAATAAAGGCTGTTTTGTTGCCGATGGTGTTCAGGTGGCGGTCCAGCGCATTTTCGGTGATGTTCAGCTTACCCCCTTCAAACCACTTGATATCCCCTTTTTCGAATCCTCCGGAATGAACCTTGTCCCATCCCTTCCGCCAATAAAACGTACCGGCTTCGTGTTCCCAGAACTTGAGGCGGTCTTGCTCGCTCTGGTTGTAAATCTCGTTGTATTGATCAAAGGATTGAATATTTAGCCACATAGATAGATCACGGTTTAGAATCAGGATTAAAATAGCGCTTCTATGTTGAAGCTTTTTTAAGCCATTTTCAAGTTTTATTTATCCGTTGAGAGCGTTGGGCGGCAATGCGTAAAATACACAACCGAAAGCGGGCTACGTCTTAAAGTGCTGATTTTCGTTTATAACAATGATGGAGTTTGTTTGTCAGGCGCGACTTTTTGGTGCGGACATTGGCGTGCGACAGGCCAAAC
>JBLRWS010000108.1:0-5426 GCA_047921075.1 Balneolaceae bacterium
TATCAAACCGAATACTCCGGTATGCGATGGGCCATGTTTATGCTGGCCGAATATGCCGATATGCTGCTTCTTTCTCTGTTGGGTGCCACACTGTTTTTTGGCGGATGGAACAGTCCGTTCGGTGAATTTATGAGTGGCCCGCTTTGGGGTTTCTTCTGGTTTATGCTGAAAGGCCTGCTGCTGGTATTTGTGATGATGTGGATACGGTGGACACTGCCCAGGTACCGGGTAGATCAGCTAATGTATATATGCTGGAGTATTCTCATTCCGCTTTCATTTATCAACCTCGTACTGGTGGCGTTATGGGAGCTCATTTTTTAAAAGAACAGACCGGTTAGCTAATGGACAATGTAATTAAACAGAGCTGGAGTACATTTAAATCGATCTTTACCGGTATGGGGGTGACGATACGCCATTTCTTTGGCCCATCTGTAACATTGCAGTATCCGGATGAGCGGTATGAACTCCCCAAAAATTCGCGCGCCAAACTCTATGTGAATATTGATGACTGTATTGGCTGCAACCTCTGCGCCCGTGCCTGTCCGGTTAATTGTATTGATATAGAAACGGTGCCCGCAACGGCCGATGTAGACCTTGGCAAAACATCCACCGGTAACCCGAAACGCTTCTGGCTTGCCCGGTTTAATATTGACATGGCAAAATGCATGTACTGCGATTTGTGTGTACACCCCTGCCCGACAGAATGCATTTACATGATTCCGGATTATGAGTACTCCGAGTTTGACCGCACCAACCTGATCTATCATTTCAGCAATCTTGAGCCGGAGCTGGTGGCCGAGGTAAAAGAAAAAGCTGAGATTGAAGCGGAAGAGAAAAAAAAGCAGCGGGAAGAGATGGCAAAGAAGAAGGCTGAAGAAGCAAAAAAGAAAAAAGAGATGGAAGCTAAAAAGGAAGAAGGTCAAAAAACCGGTAATGATGATGCACCTTCCAAACCTGAAAACAACGAGGATTCATAAACGCATGGAATTAACAACGATTCTCTTTTATCTGTTTTCGATTGCAACATTGGGTGCCGCTGCAGTGATGGTATTTTCAAAAAATATTGTGCATTCGGCGTTTGCACTCATGTTTACCCTGATTGGCGTGGCCGCACTGTATGTTCTTCTCTATGCCGATTTTCTTGCGGCCACCCAGTTACTGGTTTATGTGGGTGGCATTCTGATTCTGATCCTTTTTGGCGTAATGCTTACCACGCAGGGACAGACCTTCAGCTTTAAAACCAGTACGGTAAATATTGCACCGGCATCGGTATTATCGGGTGCTGCCGCGGTACTGCTGATATACGCTTTTGTGCAAACAGACTGGACAATTGCAGAAAACGCCGCCCGCGATGAAACCGTCCGCGAAATGGGGATGATGTTGATGGGGGAGTACATTCTACCATTTATCGTGGTAGGTGTGCTTCTGCTTATTGCCATTATCGGAGCCATTTTAATGTCGACCCGCCTTTCGGTACACAACGATGGAGAAGTCTGACCTATGAATTCTAAAACATTAAACCGATGATAGACCCCGGGCTTACACATTTTTTAATCGTTGGCGCCATTCTGTTTGCTCTTGGCCTGATGGCAATTCTTTCAAAACGGAACACCATCATGGTGCTGATGGGGGTAGAGTTGATCTTAAACGCTGCCAATATCAATCTGGTAGCATTCAGCCGGTTTACGGAGTTGTCGCTCGATGGTCAGATGATCGGCCTGTTTATCATCATCATTGCTGCCGCAGAAGCCGCCGTCGCACTGGCGATTGTCCTGAATGTGTACAACCGGTTTAAGACGATCAACCTGGATCAAATCAATCTGATGAAGGGGTAAGCATGACGAAATCAAGAACATCCATAAACTGATCTATATGTTCACTCAGCTGCCATTAGTCATATTATTGTTGCCACTGCTGGCTTTTTTGCTCATCATTTTCTTCGGAAAAAGACTGCCCCGGCAGGGCGATTGGCTTGCCACGGCTATTATGGCAGCGGCTTTTGGGCTGTCTCTCTTTTTGCTGATTATCAAGCTGACGGCTTATGCTGATGAGGTGTTCAGCCATTCCATTACCTGGGCTGTGGTCGGTTCGCAGACGATCAGCTTTGGCATCATGATCGACAACCTGGCCGCAGTTATGCTTGTGGTTGTAACTCTGGTAAGCCTTCTTGTGCATCTGTTTTCGATGGGGTATATGAAAGATGATGTGCGCTACTCACGCTATTTTGCCATGCTCGGCCTATTCTCCTTCTCCATGCTTGGAATTGTAGTGACCAACAACATTCTGCTGATGTATGTCTTTTGGGAGTTGGTCGGCATCAGTTCATACCTGCTTATCGGACACTGGTACGAGAAAAAATCGGCATCCAATGCCGCTAATAAGGCGTTTATTGTAAACCGGGTTGGGGATTTTGGGATGTTTATCGGAATCATGATCCTCTTCTTCTCATTCTCATCTTTCGCATTTGAATCAATTTTTGCCTCGATTGAAGCGGGACAGCTTCCGTTTGGCAGCGAAGGCTGGCTAACTGCCGCCGGAGTTCTGATTTTCTGCGGTGCAATTGGTAAATCGGCACAGTTTCCGCTGCATGTGTGGCTGCCCGATGCCATGGAAGGCCCCACACCGGTAAGTGCACTCATCCACGCCGCGACGATGGTAGCGGCAGGCGTATACCTGGTGGCGCGGGTTTTCCCGATGCTTACGGCCGATGCGCTCCTGATTATCGCGTACATCGGGGCAATCACCGCACTGATTGCAGCCACTATTGCCGTCACTCAGTTCGATATTAAAAAAGTGCTTGCTTACTCCACCATCAGCCAGCTTGGGTATATGATTATGGCGCTTGGAGTGGGAGCCTACACTGCAGGCTTTATGCACCTGGTAACTCATGCAGCGTTCAAAGCGGGCCTGTTTCTGGGTGCCGGAAGCGTGATCTTTGCAATGCATGCCGCTCTGCACAAACATCACGATCACGATACCGATGCCCAGGATGTTCGCAACATGGGCGGGCTAAAATCCAGAATGCCGGTTACCTACTGGACATTTTTAATCTTCACCCTGGCTATTTCCGGTGTACCGCTAACATCCGGCTTTCTGAGTAAAGATGAGATTCTGGCAGGCACTCTTGCATTCAGTGCCCTGAACGGACACTGGCTGCTGCCGCTGATCGGTTTTGCCGTTGCCGGCCTCACGGCATTCTACATGTTTCGTCTGCTCATACTCACATTCCACGGAGCCCCCGCCGACGACAACATTCATTCCGGAATTTCTGAATCACCAATTCTGATGACGATTCCACTAATAGTACTTGCCGCACTTTCACTATTTGTCTTTTACAGTTTCAATCCGTTTGGGGCATCAAGCGGCTGGTTTTACGGGGCAATTGAACGGCCTTTAAGTGTGGTTCCGGAACTGCTCCAGCCTGCAGCCTATTCGGTTTTCTATGATGCGGTGAGCAGTGTGCATACTACTGCAATGATTTTATCCATACTGATTGCGGCAGCAGGTATTGGTTTGGCATTTGCCGTTTACTACTGGAAAAAGATCAGTGCAGAAGCTCTTGCCAAACGGGCAGGTTTTCTCTACAGGGGTTCCATCAACAAGTGGTATTTCGATGATGCTTACAACACGCTATTCCTCAACGGCAGCCATGCGGTAATGAAAGCACTGCGATGGTTTGATGAAAACATTATTGACGGAATTGTGAATGGAGCGGCAACCGTAACAACCTTTTTCGCACGCGTAAGCGGATGGGTAGACACCCATATTGTGGACGGGCTTGTAAACGGAACAGCAGCAACGGCCGACAGGGCAGGGGCACTGCTGAGCCGTATTCAAACCGGAAAAGTACAGACCTACCTGCTGTATGTCGTCTTCAGCTTTCTGGCCCTGTTTCTCTTTTATATGTGACAACTGAATTCAAACAAAGAACTCTATGGAATTTCAAATATTTGGTGTTGGTATTTTAACCTGGATCATCTTTATCCCGATCATCGGTTTACTTGTGGTTCTGCTGCTTCCGGATAAAAGCCGGAATGTTATTCGGTGGACTGCGGCAGTGGCAACCGGTTTGCAGGTGATTCTTGCCGGGGTCATCTTTGCCTTCTTCGACCGGGCCAAACTTGGAATAAACGATGCCGAAAGTTTTCAGTTTGTTGAAAATTTCAGCTGGATAACCGTAGAAGCTGTTCCATGGGTAGGGCGAATAGAAATCAACTATTTTCTGGGGATCGACGGCCTTAGCGTACTCATGATCTTGCTCACCTCGCTGATCGGTTTTATCGGGGTGATCTCATCCTGGAACATCGAGAAGATGGTAAAAGGGTATTTCGCACTCTATCTGCTGCTGGTTACCGGTATGATGGGTGTATTTGCAGCACTCGACTTTTTCCTCTTTTTCATTTTTTGGGAAGTAATGCTTCTGCCGATGTACTTCTTGATTGGCCTGTGGGGCGGCCCGCGGCGGGAGTACGCAGCCATTAAATTCTTCCTCTACACTTTTGTGGGCGGCATCCTGATGCTGCTAGCCATGCTGGCCCTCTATTTTAGTGTGGCCTACACCGACCCGGCTACGGGGCAATCGGTCCATACCTTTAACATCCTGCACATGATGAACCCTTCCAATTATGTAGAAGGGGGGCTCTTATCCGGCGTGGATACCACCTGGCGCTATGTGGCATGGATGGCGCTCTTTATCAACTTTGCCATCAAGATACCGCTCTTTCCGTTCCATACCTGGCTGCCCGACGCTCACGTTGAGGCCCCCACACCGATTAGTGTGATCCTGGCGGGTGTGTTGCTGAAACTGGGTACTTACGGGCTGCTGCGTATCAACTTCCCGATCTTTCCGGATGCAACTGTTTACTTCATCTACTTTATGGCAGCACTTGCCATGATCAGCATTATTTACGGAGCCTTCTGCGCAATGGCGCAAGATGATTTCAAGAAACTGATCGCCTATTCATCTATCAGCCATATGGGAATTGTGGTACTTGGTTTAGCAGCGTTGAACACCCAGGGGATGGTTGGAGGTGTGCTACAGATGTTTAACCACGGTATTATTACCGCGGTTCTCTTCCTGGCGGTTGGGGTTTTGTACGACCGGACTCATAAGCGAGGTTTATACGACTTCGGAGGTATCGCTAACCAGATGCCGAAATATACCGGCATTGCCATGATCGGGATGTTTGCCGCACTCGGCCTTCCCGGACTAAACGGGTTCGTCAGCGAGCTGTTTTCTTTCCTTGGAGCCTTCGCAGCGTACAAATGGATTGCCATCATCTCTGTAAGCGGTATCATTATCACAGCCGGCTATATTCTGTGGACGATACAGCGGGTTTTTCTTGGCAGCACACCCGATAAACTTACCAATCTGAAAGACCTGACTCCAAGAGAGTATCTCATGTTTGTGCCATTGATCATTCTGA
>JBLRWS010000109.1:0-5056 GCA_047921075.1 Balneolaceae bacterium
GGTAGCCATGAAACGTGGTTTTGGTTTGCGTGGATCTGGAATTTCTTCCCTATATTAATTTGCTACAATAATCGATGAATTCTCATCCTAAAGCAAACAAAAGTGCCAAAAATGTCACCTACGGGATATGAAGTTATCATGTCGGGCAAAGCGTCATTTAAAATTGAAGTTCCGCATCAATTGATCGAAAACGGCGAGTCGGGAGCAAAAAAACCATTGATCGTTTATCTGCACGGATATGGCCAAAATCTTGAAACATTTAAACAGTTGAACGAGCCGCTTCTCTCGCTCAATGCGTATCACCTCTTTCTGCAGGGGCCTTATCCGTTGTACGACCGCACCCACAAAAAAAATGTATCGAAGTGGGGCCGGGCATGGTACTTGTTTGATGGAAATCGCGGGCAGTTTATCAAATCGCTGGAAGTGACGTCTGAATTTATTCAGGAAATTATCGATCGACTGCTGACGGTGATAGAGGTGTCCAAAATTTGTGTGATCGGTTTCTCAATGGGCGGTTACTTGGCCGGATATTTTGGGTTAACCCGGTGGAAACATGTGCATGAGGTAATTATGAGTGGCGCACGGCTAAAAACCGAAGTTCTGAACGGGGATTTTGAATCGATCCGCCATATCACTTTTTTGGCTATTCATGGAAAGGAGGATGATTCAGTAGCTTCTGCTCCCCAAAAAAAAGAGATGGACGTATTAAAAGAAAACGGGTTGGATGCCCGGTTCCAACAGATAGACGGCGGACACAGTTACGACAAATTGCATGTGCAAACTATAAAAGAGTGGTTGCAGCAGAGAGGATATTAGGTTTCAGAATGTTTATTATTTAGAGTATATTTTTTTGTAAATATTTAGAACATAAATCTACACCTGCGCTCTATATGGCTCCATCAGCAGACGAAAAAGATGTGATGAATATACTTGTCGTGGAGGATGATCCCACTATTCGTATCCTCGTTAAAGCAATTCTCCAAAAAAAGGGTAGCCGCGTTTTTATCGCCGAAAATGCAACAGATGGTGAGAAAATGGCGATCGAAAAGCAGCTTGATATGATCATTCTCGACCTTCGCCTTCCGGATGGCAACGGCTACGATGTGTGTGAGTCGATCCGTGCTAAAGGTGTTACAACACCGGTTCTGGTGCTCTCTGCAGAGCATGAGACCGATGTGAAGGTGAAGGTTTTAAATGTAGGTGCAGATGATTATTTGACCAAGCCGTTCAATGCCGAAGAGCTGATTGCCCGTATTGATGCAATTTCCCGGCGCAGCAATTCGGAGGCTGAGAAAGAGCTCACATGCAATGGGTTAAAAGTGAACCTGATTGAGCGCAACATGGTTTTGAACGGCCAGGAAATTTCTCTAACCAACAACGAGTTTAACCTGTTGGTCTACTTTATGCGCCGCCCCAATAAAGTGATCTCACAGGAAGAGTTGGCCGAAAATGTGTGGAACATACATTTCGATACTCAAACAAATTACATCAATGTCTATATCAGTTATTTGCGAAAAAAAATGAGAGAGCATTCTGATACTGAGTACATCAAAACCGTTCGTAAGAAAGGGTTTACCATAAACTGCGATTAAATAAATCGACCGATCTCACAACCATTCAGCCATTTCGGTTTCAAGGAGCAGACAGGCAACGGTTGCGTTTCATGACAATGAGATCTGGCGGAGTCTTTTTACACTCCTCTTGGGGGTATTGACAGATAGACTTACTGACGAGTCGGACCCGAAGGGTGAGGAGGCTTTGCAAAATCGCTGGTGCGTTCAAAAAATGAGCGTCTTTTTGCCCAAGCTCTTTGTTAGCGGGATTTTAAAATCCTCACATATAACCAATATGCTGCGGTTTTAAAATCCCTTTGGCCTCGATCTTGACCAAAAATCCTGGTTTTTCAAAGCCTCCGCTGGCACGATCCAATTTGGTTCGTTTTGCCTGAGGCAGTTAGTCCATGGATTTCGGGTTGCTCTCGGCAACTTCACGAAACATCAGGTACTCTTCCGGTGTGATATCGGCAAACAGGTAATTGAGAGGATCTACAGCCTGGCCGTCTATTCTAATTTCATAATGCAGATGGGGGCCTTCAGTAAGCCCTGTATTACCCGTATAGCCTACCAGCTGGCCACGCTCAACCCGTGTGCCGGCCCGAACGCCTTCTGCAAAGCCGGAGAGATGGGCATAGCGGGTGAGGTATCCAAACCCGTGGTCAATTTCGAGAACAATTCCGTAATTGCCTCGCCGTCCGGCGGTTTTCACTACGCCTTCGCCGGTTGCGTAAATCTCGGTACCAACATCGGCTCTGAAGTCGATACCCTCATGCATTCGGCGGTATTTGAAGATTGGGTGCACACGCATTCCAAAACCGCTGATCAGGATACCGCTCAACGGCCGGATAGCGGGCAGATGACGCAGGCGCTCCTGGTTTTCATTGTAATAAAGCTGAATCTCTTCAAACGACATACGTTGAACATTGAGCCGTCGTTCCAGATTATCAAGGCGGGAGGCGGTCCATTTCAGCAATTCTGCTGCATCAGCGCTATATAGGTCGAATTCGGAATAGAGATCTGTACCACCGGTACCGGGCTCGCGGGCATCGTTAGAGAGGGGCTCCATCCCCAATACAGAGCGATACATCTCATTGTCGGTCTGAGCAATACTTTCTACCTCTTCTTCGAGGCGAAGAATGGAGGTTTGCGTGTTTGAAAGCTGCTCAAGCAGGATATGGTTTTCGGCTTTAAGTGCAATTTCGGCAGGCGTACCGGTGTACGCAGACAGCAATCCCAAACCAATGGATGCAAATACAATACTGCTCAGCACCCAAATTGAGATGGTATGAAAAGCCTTGTCTTTTTTAGAGTATTGGATCGGGATAAACTGACACGTTTCAGTGTCGTATACGTAGTGTTTTCTATCTGACATATAAGTGGTTAGCCACGAAAATTTACTGGCACAAAGTTACCATTTTAAATTCTATATAGAAAAGAGTATTTCGGAGGCAAAATGTTACTCATAATCTCCTTCAAAATATTCAATAGCCCTATCAGGTGATTTAAGCGCCGATTTTTTTTCTTTAATTCGGTTTTTCACTTTCTGTTGAAAGGCTTCAGCGGCATCGTACCCATAGTGTTTCAGCAGATAATTCATCGCAATCACTTCCGTAATTACCGTGATATTTTTTCCCGGTGTGATGGGGAGATGAATCAAAGGTATTTCCGATCCCATCACCTCAACAGAGTCGTGATTAAGGCCGGTGCGTTCAATTTTTTCGGTTTCATCCCATAGCGACAGTTGCAGAACCACTTCCAGCCGTTTTTGGTATCGAATGGCGCGAATGCCAAACATCGACATAATATCGATGATGCCGAGCCCCCGGATTTCCATAAAGTGTTTGTTGATCTCGGTGGCCGATGCCAGCAGCACACTTCCTTTTTTGGTCAACATTACCGCATCGTCCGAAACCAGGCGATGGCCTCGCTCGAGCAGGTCGAGCGCCACCTCACTCTTTCCGATTCCCGATTTACCGGTAATCAATATTCCAATTCCGTACACATCCACCATGGTGCCGTGAACCAGGGTTTGCAGGGCAAAATAATCATCCAAAAAATCCCTCAGCAGAAACATGAACTGAGTGGTTTCGAGCTTGGTGCGAAGAACCGGTATTTTCTGTTCATCAGCCCGCTGGAGCAGTGCTTTGGGCAATTTGTTATTGTCGGTAAGGATGATGGTGGGCAAATCGAACGAGGTGAGTGACCGGAAAGCCGCCAGCTGGTCATCTTTGGAAAGGTGGGAAAGATATTCGCATTCCGTGTTACCGATGATTTGAATACGCTTGTAGGTAAAAAGATCGATAAATCCTGCAAGGGCCAATCCCGGGCGGTGCAGGTCAGCTTCAACAACAAATTTGTCGTCCAACTGATTTGCGCCGGCACAAACGCTCAGTTCTACCTGAGCGTGTGCCTTCATTCTTTTTACCAAATCGCCAACAGAGATTTTTTCTCTACTCGGGATTGGCTTGTGATCTTGCAGAGGCATAAATGTTTATTGATGTTCGAAGTGTTTGGTTTTGTACTTACGAATTTGGCGAATGGCGGTATCTACGGCCGTATTGATGGCTTGCTCGTAGCTTGGGGCTTCCTCGCTCACGTTAAGCAGCTGCTTGGGCACTTTTACATTCAATTCGGCTTTGTAGGGATTCTCGTCGTCTTGTCCGGGTTGTAATACGATGTCGCAAACAATGATTTTGTCGAAAAACTGGCTCAATTTCTCAACAGCATCAAGGCTGTATTGCTGCAGATCGCTGCTTGCGTCGAAATGTCTTGCGGTGAACGTGGTTTTCATAGATCTCCTATCGTGTTTTAGTGTTCGGCCCGGGGATGGGCTTGTTTGTAGACGTTTTTAAGTCGTTCCACACTCGAATGAGTGTAAATTTGTGTGGCGGCCAAATTACTGTGGCCTAAAAATTCTTTGATAATGCGAATGTCTGCACCTCCATCCAACAGATGGGTTGCAAAGCTGTGACGCAACACATGCGGGCTTTTTTGGGTAACTTCGCTTGTTTTCGCGATCAGCTTCTCTACTATTAACTGAACATAGCGCGGATACATTCGCTGTCCGCTTGGTGCGATAAAAACGGCGTTTCTGGCGTCTTCATCAGTTCGTGCACCAAACAGTTCGTGTCGGGCGCTCATGTGTTCTTCATAAGCCCGGAGAGCGTGTGATCCGAGCGGAACAATACGTTGTTTATTGCCCTTTCCCAATACTTTAAGCTGCTTCTCACGGGTGTTGATGTCTGCACTGTTCAGGCTGCAGAGTTCGCTTAACCGCAGCCCGGTGCTGTAAAAGAGTTCCAGAATCGCCAGATTTTGTTTTTGGCGGGGAGTACTGCCCGAAGCGGTTTCCATCAGCGCTTCGATCTCTTCTTTGCGAATGACTTTGGGAACGCGTTTTTCGATGCGGGGCACAATAAGAAGCTGAGCGGGATTTTTTTGAACAAATCCCCGTTTGTAACAGAACTTAAAGAATGAACGAACGGAGGCTACTTTTCGGG
>JBLRWS010000110.1:0-688 GCA_047921075.1 Balneolaceae bacterium
CGTTTTGTGAGCATAATTAGTGGTACAGAAGATAACTGATCGTACTTCACGCCACAAGTAAGAGCCGGCATGTTTACGAGATGATTCCACTCATAATCTTTTGAAGAAATCCGATTTAATATAGATTCAACACACGGAAACACAGAGTCTCATCTCCTCATCGTCTTATCGCATAATTTGCCGGATCTGTAGTAATGGTGAGGAAATTTAAAAAAACTTAATCGATCCATAGGTATTGTACATTTACGGTGTGTAATATAGATGAAGCAAGCTTATGAGCGAACTCTCCGATGAACAGATAACATGGTGGGGCAAACAGATCAGGCAGTCGGACCGGAAGGCTTTCGACGGGCTTTTCCGGGCGATGTATAAGCCATTGATTCGGTTTGCAATAAGGTATACCCGCGACTCTGCGTCTGCGTCTGATGTGGTTCAGGATGTGTTTATCATGTTGTGGCAGAAGCGGTTGACGATTGATCCGGAACAGTCACTTAAAGCGTATGTGTATAAAATGGTTCGAAACAGGGCGTTAAATTATTTACGAAGCAGATCGCGCGTTGAAATCAATCACGACTATGTCAACGATTTGGTAAATGAGAGTGAAGTATCGCAACAGGATATGGATTCACAAACCGGGGAAAATATGGTTACCCATAACATTCGTTCTTGCATTCAAAAGCTGCCCCAA
>JBLRWS010000110.1:698-5054 GCA_047921075.1 Balneolaceae bacterium
GGATGCGGATGCGGATACCGGGGAAGGCCTGTTAAATCGAAAAATTGACAGATGTATTCAAAAGCTGCCCGAACGTCAGCGGCAGGCATTTGAATTGAGCCGGTTTGATGGACTCGATCACGATGAAATTGCCTATGTGATGGATGTTTCTGTAAAAACGGTAAACAATCATATTGTTTTAGCCCTCAGGTTTTTACGAGACTGTGTACACGAAGTTCAAAAAAATGATGGGAGGCAGCATGGATAATAAGATGAAAGGATTTCAGCTATTGACGTTAATAGAGACGTTGCCCGCACGGGAAAGAGACGAGCTATTGGAACTTTGGACGATGAGTAGCGGCTCCGGCCGTTCTGCAATGGATATTCCGGATGATGAGGTAGAGAAAGCACTGGAATCCGTTCATCAGAAGCTCGGCATCACAGACGCCGGGAGCAAGACGGAGGCCGTTGATAAACCGGGCAGGATTTTCAGCTACGCACGCTACATGGCTGCCGCAATCGCGTTGGTGGTATTTGTGTCAGCTTATTTTCTGCTTCCAAAAACGGTTACGGCACCCTATGGAGAACTGGTAGAGCTTACGCTTCCCGATGGATCAATCGTTGAACTGAACAGCGGCACAACCATTCAACATAACCGCCTTTTTTCCATTCAGAACAGGGATCTGACATTAAACGGCGAGGCCTATTTCAGCGTTCGCAGCGGGAATCATCCGTTTACTATTTCCTCGAACGGAGCTGTGACAGAAGTTACCGGAACAGAGTTTAATGTGCGCTCGTGGAGTGATGAACAACCTATCGGAACACGTGTTTCCGTGATAAAGGGCTCTGTTCTGTTTTATCCGGAACACGCCACAGATAAAGGGATAACTCTTGGTGCGGATGAGTCCGGTTTATGGAATCAGGGAATGGTAGAGCCGGGCAAGCCGGCAGAACTTTCACGAGAAAGTGTTTTAGGGTGGAGAGATAACCTGTTTGTTTTTACCGAAAAGCCCCTTAAAAGTATTTTTCGGGATATAGAGAGAAGGTTTGATACCAAAATCAGCCTTGAGGCCGACATCGGGCACGAACTCTTAACCGGTTATTATGGCGAAGTGCAAAGTGTGGAGCACCTGCTCAACGATATTTGCACCGTAAAAGGATTGAGGTATGCCAAAACAGCCAACGGATATCGTGTGTTTAAATAGAGTATGAAATCAAAGCTCTCCCACATAGCGATTTTCCTTCTCATTTTTAGCACCGTTTCAGCGGCAGTTTCTGCACAGGATACCGGGAAACAGACATTTTCATTTGAATTTCGGGGAGAAAACCTCTCTACGGTACTCGACCGTGTGGCCCGCGAAACCGATACGGATCTTGTTTTTGATCCTCAGCTGGTTCAGGGAATGACGGTTTATCAGCGAATTCTTAACCAAGAGATGCCCGGGTTGTTGCGGAATATTCTGGCTGAATTTCAGCTCGATTTTATCACCCTCTCAACGGGTACCATCGTAGTTGTCCGTTCGGTTTCGGAGAGCCCGAGGATGGGGATATTTGCCGGTAAAATAACGGATGCTTCCACCGGCGAACCCCTCCCCGGGGCTACGGTTATGCTTGCAAACGCGGGGGGCGGTACAAGCTCCTCGGCATCCGGGAATTTTTCGCTGCCGGGCCTGATCAGCGGAGCACACCAAATTATCATCAGCTATGTGGGGTACGAAGCGGTTTCTCTGTCTGTAGTGATCCCTCCCGGCGACCGGGTACAGAGAAGAGTAGAGCTACACCCGAAACCGGTGATGTTTGCACCTCTTGTTGTGGAGTCCCACCGCCCGCAGATGCCGGGCAGTTCCGTGTTTCTTTCGGATGAAGACCTTCAACCGGGTACTTTTACAAAACATGCCATTCGCAACCTGAACCTGATGCCTGGAGTGCAACACGGGCTGCCGATGACCGACCTGCATATACAGGGAGGGCAGCAGAGTGAACACCGCATTTTACTGGATGGTATACCGGTGTATAACCCGTACAGTTTTGGCCAAATGTTCAGTTCATTCAGCCCGTTTGCAATCGGCAGGGTGCAGCTTCATAAAGCGGGTTACGGCGCTGCCGAAGGAAGCCAAATGGCCGGTTTGATAGATCTCAGTCACGATGTGAATACACTCGAAAACGGGGGGCTGATCCAGGCTGATCCGCTGAGTATTAACCTGCGGGGCGATTATTCCATCCCGCTTCATAACAACCGGGCGGTACATACCATGGCCGCGGTCCGGACCAACTATTGGGATGTGCACCGCGCCTCCACCCTCGATAATATGTTGAACGAGTGGGACAGGATTGATCCGCTGATTGCCAATATGCTGCTCGATGACGATACAGAAGCCGCATTTTACACACCCGCTTTCCGCGATACCGATATCTCTTTTTTTGATACACACTTTGCAGCTGTTTACGAACCGGACGATTTCAGCTCCATAAAAGGATCGTTTTATTACGGGGAAAATTCGATTCAAACCGATTTACTGAGCCGTGCGTTACCGGGACAAGACATGCCGCGATTTCTGTTCGCGAGTGACTCCCATGAATGGAGCAACACCGTTGCCCAGCTTTCCTGGAATAAGCTTCTGACTCCCCGGATGGATCTGTCGGTTCAGGCCGGATACACCGAAAACCGGTACGGGCACCAAAACAGTCTGGGTACAGGAAATGCCTCTCCTTTTCCCGGTATTGCAACGTTCGATTCCGAATCTTTAAGTAGCACAAGGCCGGGCATAGAACTCCCCACACAAATTGACGGGAACCGAATTCGGCATTTTTTGTCACGGGCGGATGCATCATACAGTATTTCCCGGGCGCTTTCGGTTGATGCAGGACTACAGTTCGACAATATTTCTTCCCGGGTAAATCTTGCCGACGGTGCCTTTTTTGGAGCAGATACCGATCAAGCGGCCTCTTTGCTAAGCGGTTATTTGCAGGCTGCCCACGTTCTGAGCCGGTTTTGGCGCCTGGAGTATGGCTCAAGGCTCACCTGGCTGAGCAGCACCGATACGTTTTTTGCCGAACCGAGAGCCGCACTGCAGTACGACCGGCCTGATGCGGATATCGGTTACTGGTCGTTCCGTCTATCGGGCGGGCTGTTCAGGCAGTTTGTGAATGAATTCAACGTTTCGAATACGGGGGTATCATCCATTGTTCCGAACTTTAGTATTTGGTCGCATACCGGTGAGGGGGACGTCCCAAAGGCGTATCATTTAACGGGTTCATTTTTCCTGGAGCCTTCACCACAAACATCGTTTACAGTAGAAGGGTTTTACAAATGGCAGCCAACTACCAGTATTACATCATACAGCGTGTTAAGCAGCCCCGACGTACAAAACCGTTCAGATGTAAGTGCGTTTGCAGAAACCACAGAGATGCGCATGATGGGTTTGGGTTTGCGGGTCAATCACACCATTTCCGGCACCGGCATCCGGCTGATGGGAGGGTACGACTACAGCTACTCCCGGCTTAACCTGGAATCGCAGTTCGGCCGCACCCTGATGGCCCCGTGGAACGAACCGCATCGCGCGCAGCTCCGCACGTTCGTAAAACTGGCGGATGAGGTGAGTTTTGTAACAAAATGGCAGGGAATATGGGGTCGGAGATGGGCTTTCCGGGAATCGTACTATAACTTTTTACTGTTCCGTGATTTGGAACCATTCGGGGGATTTTCGTTCGCCAATCCCGACCAGAACCGCCTTGCATCTTTTCAACAGGTGGATCTGTCTGTGATTTATCAGCCGTCAATCGGCACTGCAGATCTTGAAATCCGTCTTGAACTGATCAATGTTTTGAGCCGGAGGAATGTGATAGATCAGCACCTTACACCGGTAGCTGTAACCGAAGGCGAAATTGAATTTGAAGTGGCAGAGAGAACACTGCCGGGGTTTTATCCATCCGTAAGTGTTCAGGTGAAATTTTAGTAGCTGCAGATTAGGTGTCGCCGGGTTTTGATGTGTATATCCTATACGGAAACGTCTTAAAAAAAAATGACAGCAGAAGTTGAATTATGGTCAGTAATTTTTTGAACACCGTTTATTTCGAAAACGATATCAACACCACCGAACTGAATGACTTCATCGTTTCATACTCTAAACTATCGGGCGTGGACAACATAATTATTATCGGAGCAATTGCAGGCTGTTGGATTTTTCTGTTTGCTCTGTACTGCTACAGTCTTAAGAAACTCCCGGATTTGGACGACCTGAAAATGAAAAGCAAACAGTTAAAAGAGAATCTTCAAAATGTCTAAACACATAAATACTATTAAAGAACTATGAAAACGATTCAACAGATACTCATTTTTACCATCTCCCTTCTCTTTTTTGTGATGTGCGACAGCAA
>JBLRWS010000111.1:0-2996 GCA_047921075.1 Balneolaceae bacterium
GTATTGAGTATCGAGTATTGAGTATTGAGACACCTCGTCTTGCTACCCGATACTTGCTACTCAATACTGATACCTAAAAACCGGATTCGATTTTTTTTATGAATGTATATAGCATTTTTTGAATTTCTGTTAATGAATTGTTCAGAGAGTCAAATTCGGCATCTTTTAAGTAGGTTAAATTTTTTGAAATGATTAATTGTGTTTCAAGTTCATATGATGAACCATTGGCAATGTGCAGAAATCTCGTAAAATCTTTACTGGATGACCGCCCTGCACCTTCTGCAATATTTGAACTAATGGAAACCGCGCAGCGCCTCATTTGAGAAGTTATTCCATATAATTCTGATTGCGGAAATTCTGATGTTGACTTATAAATCTCGGTTGCGAGTGATACAGCTTTCGCCCATACATTTAACTCTTTGTAATGATGCATAACGATAAAAATTTATTTCGGGTTGTATAAGTATGAACCACGAAACCGAAAACCCTTACAAAAATAATCTCACTACTTGATACTCGATACTCTATACTAGGTACTCAATACCAGATACTCACTACTAAATGATACTAATAATCGACAACTACGACTCCTTCACCTATAACCTGGTACACATTGTTGCCGGGGTGACCGAAGATTATAAAGTGATCCGCAATGACGACATGTCGGTGGATCAGATTCGGGAGTTGAATCCCGAAAAGATTTTGATCTCACCGGGTCCGGGAAGGCCGGAAGACGCCGGGGTCACCGAACAGGTAATTCGCGAATTGGGCCCGATGATCCCCGTGCTGGGTGTCTGCCTCGGCCATCAGGCAATTGGCCAGGTATTCGGCGCCAGTGTGGTGTACGCTCCAAGCCTGATGCACGGCAAAACATCGGATATCTTTCACGACGGTAAAACCGTTTTTGAAGGAGTGGAGGATGGATTTGTTGCCACCCGATATCACTCGCTGGCTCTCGACCCCGACACGGTGCCCGATGACAAACTGGAGATCTCGGCACGCACCAACGATGGGGTCATCATGGGTGTACGGCATCGTACTCATCCGATTGAAGGAATTCAGTTTCACCCGGAAAGTATTCTCACCGTAGAAGGCCCGAAAATTGTACAGAACTGGTTAACCCGGACGGCAAAAACTGTCGCTTGATTTCTTTTAAAAAAGATTTAAATAAATACAATAAACCATTGTGGAAAAGTCATTTACAGATATTTTAGATAATGTTTCTAATAGTGTAAACCTGAGCGAGTCGGAGGCGTCAGCCGCCATGAAAATGATTCTTGACGGGGGTGTTTCCACCGAGGAGATCGCCGGCTTTTTGGTTGCCATGCGTACCAAAGGCGAGACCGTAGAGGAGCTTACCGGCTTTGTAAAAGAGATGCGCAATGCGGCCGTGCAGGTTGATGTGGACACCAATGGCGCTGTGGATTTGTGTGGCACAGGCGGCGACCGTTCCGGTACCTTCAATATTTCCACCGCGGCCATGTTTGTGGTTGCCGGTGCAGGCGTTCCGGTACTCAAGCACGGCAACCGCTCGGTATCCAGCAAAAGCGGCAGCTTCGACGTACTTGAGTCGCTTGGCGCTGTACCCAATCTGAATAAAAGTCAGGTAGAATCACTCTATTCCGAAACCGGGATGGCTTTTATGTTCGCGCCCAATTTTCATCCCGCTCTAAAATATGTGATGCCGGCCCGCCGGGCGCTTAAAATCCGAACGTTTTTCAACATGCTCGGTCCGTTATTGAATCCCGCTGATGTGACAAATCAGGTAGTGGGTGCATTTAGCGTGGATGCCGCCGAGCAGATGATTCAGATCCTGGGAAATCTGCAAACGCAGAGCGCCTACACACTGAGCGCTCACGACGGGTTAGACGAGGTGAGTGTGAGTGCAGCAACAGAAATTTTTGAACTGCAATCTCATCTGAGCAAAGGCTCCATTACCTTTCAACCGGAAACACTCGGCTATAAAAAAGCAGATCTGAACGAGTTGATGGGCGGTGATGCCGATTACAACGCGGCAATACTCAAAACCATACTCGATGGAACAGCTGCTGTAGCGCAGCGCTCCGTGGTAGAGCTAAACGCCGCCTTCGCCATTCATGCAGCCGGCGCGGCAGACACGCTTGAACAGGCAAAAGAGATGGCAGCAAAAAGCATCGATTCCGGTGAGGCAGCAAAGAAGCTGGCCTTGTTTGTGAAAGAATCTCAAAAGGTGGCTGCGCTGTGAACATCCTCCAAAAAATAACCGACCAAACGAAAGAAGATCTTGTAAAGCGAAAGCGGAAGGTATCGCTGCGGGATTTTGAATCGTTTGAACAGTACGAGCGTGAACGACGATCGTTTACGGATGCATTGAAGAGCGAAGATTCTGTATCGGTGATTGCGGAGGTAAAGAAGGCGTCACCCTCAAAAGGGATTATCCGGGATGATTTTGATCCGCTGAAAATAGCTGAAGCTTACATTAAAAATGGAGCCGCAGCGATATCTGTGCTCACGGATGAACCCTTTTTCAACGGTTCGCTGAAATATTTGGAGTCCATTTCACGGATCTCTCCAGTGCCGCTGCTCCGCAAGGATTTTCTGATTGATCCCTACCAGGTGAAGGAAGCACGAGCACACGGAGCCGATGCGGTGTTACTGATTGCCACCATTTGTGAGGGCAGCCAGCTTTCTGAATTGCTTGCGGCCACCCGCGAGTTTGGATTGCAGGCACTGGTGGAGTGTTATCACGAAGAGGAGATAGACGGGCTGAACTGGGATGAGATAGAAATTGCAGGTGTGAACAACCGAAATTTATCAACGTTTGAGGTGGATTTGCACCGTGGTGTGGATCTGCTTCAAAAAGCTCCGGAAGGGGTGGTACGGGTTTCTGAAAGCGGCATTCATAAACCGGAGGATATGAAGGTACTGTACGACAACCAGATCCACTCTGCATTGATTGGCGAACACTTTATGCGTCAGCCGAATGTAGGGAACGCGTTAAAACAATTTTTGGAGCA
>JBLRWS010000111.1:3096-5043 GCA_047921075.1 Balneolaceae bacterium
CACATGTTCGCAGATCCAGAAAACAGAACCAAAGTGAAAATTTGCGGCCTTACCACGCTCGAGGATGCCCGGTTTGCTTCGGGCGCACTGGCTGATTTTTTGGGGTTTATTTTCTATCCCGAAAGTCCTCGATACGTGGACCCGGCCAAGGCGGGAGCCATCATCAACTGGCTCGAAGGCCCACAAAAGGTAGGTGTATTTGTGAACCAGCCGCTGGATGATGTGAACAGTATCGCAAAGCAGACCGGTGTTGATCTGGTTCAGCTTCACGGTAATGAATCGCCTGAGTATTGTGAACTGGTTGAGAAGCCGGTAATCAAGGTATTTCATATCACGGAAGATCAAACAGCAGAGGATTTACATGCTGAAATTGAACGATACAGCGGCATCGCTGATTACTATCTGTTTGATACCAAAACCGACGGACGTTGGGGAGGTACCGGAAAAACGTTCGACTGGAACATCCTGAAGGAGATTACCGATGAAAAGCCATTTTTCCTCTCAGGAGGTCTCAACCCGGAAAATATTCGTCAGGCTATCGAAACCGTTAACCCAACTGCCGTTGATCTCTCAAGCGGACTCGAAGAATCGCCCGGCCGAAAAGACTTCGATAAAATCGAGCAGTTTTTTGATGTGATGAGGGATTTGTGGGAGGAACAGGAATTGTAATATAGTATTGAGTATCGGGTAGCAAGTATTGAGACGCCCGCTACCCAATACCCAATACTCAATACTCGATACTCAAGACTCAATACCAATAAAAATGAACTACACAGCACCCAACAAAAAAGGATACTTCGGTAAGTACGGCGGAAAGTTTGTGCCGGAGATTTTGATCCCCGCTCTCGAAGAGCTTGAGGAGGCGTACGAGGAGACGCAGAACGACCCGCTGTTTCAAAAAGAGTATTACGACCTGCTTCGGGAATATGTGGGTAGGCCGACCAAACTGACTTATGCCAACCGGCTCACTGAGCATTACGGCCGCGCAAAAATCTATTTTAAGCGGGAAGACCTCTGCCATACCGGTGCTCACAAAATCAACAATGCGATTGGCCAGCTTCTGCTTGCCCGTAAAATGGGCAAGACCCGGATCATCGCCGAAACCGGAGCCGGCCAGCACGGCGTGGCCACCGCCACCGCTTGCGCCAAATTCGGATTTGAGTGTGTGATTTACATGGGAGCGGAAGATATGGAGCGTCAAAAGCTGAATGTAGACCGCATGCGTCTTCTCGGTGCGGAGGTGCGTTCCGTGGAGAGCGGCTCCAAAACATTGAAAGATGCTACCAACGAAGCGATTCGCGACTGGGTAACCAATGTGGAGAACACATTTTACATTATCGGCTCGGTGGTGGGGCCGCATCCCTATCCCATGATGACCCGCAATTTCCATCGTGTGATCGGTGAGGAAACGAAAGACCAGCTGAAGCACAAAGAAGGAAGGCTTCCCGACTATCTCATTGCATGCGTTGGAGGTGGGAGTAATGCCATAGGATTTTTCTATCCCTTTATAGACGATGAGGATGTGAAGATGATTGGCATTGAAGCGGCAGGACTCGGGGCCGATACCGACCAAACCGCGGCGACGCTCACCATCGGTACGCAAGGCATTCTGCACGGATCCATGAGCTATCTGCTGCACAACGAAGAGGGGCAGATTCAGCTTGCCCACTCCATCAGCGCGGGGCTCGATTATCCCGGCATCGGTCCGGAGCACGCCTACTTGCACGACACCGGCCGGGTGCACTATTACGGCGTAACCGACCAACAAGCGATGGATGCGGTTCAGCTGATATCCGAAAAAGAGGGCATTATTCCTGCCATCGAAACGGCTCATGCTTTCGCTTATCTCGAAACGCTAATGCCGCTTACCCAACGTGATGAAATTGTGGTTGTGAACTGCTCCGGCCGGGGAGATAAGGATATGAAAACAATCTCGGAGTGGTTTAG
>JBLRWS010000112.1:0-5020 GCA_047921075.1 Balneolaceae bacterium
TGTGGCGGATCGACATCCTGAATGGCCAGAAAAAAGCCGGAAGCGAATAGCAGAAGTGATAAAATATGTCGGGCAGAAGTTTTCATATGCACCAATAAGAAAGGTTTTCCGGGCAAAAGGGTTCCGGTTACAGGAGGACAAAATACGGATTTTGAGGGTAAGTTATTGGGCAATGGGTATTTCTGCAAAGGCCTGTAGCCCGTTGCGTAAGAGCACACAACGCACTCCTTCAATTCACATCTGTTCCGAGTTGGGTAAGGTTGAGTTGCACTCCCGGCACATCATTTATTTGGAAACGCTTCCACAATTTTTGCCATACAATCGATGCAAAGTACTTGCTTTTACAAGACTTTGTGCCGTATTTCACATGTTGTATTTACAAATTTTAATATTATCAGCGACAAACACTAACTAAAACACAGAGTATGAAAAATCGATACCGACGCATTTTTAGACGATGTTTTTTATCGCTTGTTCTGCTGCCATTTTTATGTATTGCATCAATGGCACAGGACCTTGTAATAACCGGCGAGATCAATGATATCGCCGGCAACCCGCTTACGGGAGCAACCGTTTCGATTACAGAGCTGCCCGGACTCGGAACGGCCGTTGGGCCTGATGGCACGTATACATTGCGTGTACCCTCCAACCGGCTTAACAGGCAATCTGCAACGCTGATTGTCCGCTTTGTCTCCTACAGAACAGAACGAACTGAAATTACGCTGGAGCCCGGACAGATTGTTCGGGATTTCACTCTCAGGGATGATCTGCTTCAGCTTGATGAGGTGGTTGTAACGGGCCAGGGATCGGTGACTGATCGCCGGCGTCTTTCCTCGCCTATCGAGACCATCAGTGCCCGGCAAATTGAAAATTCGACGGCCACCTCTGTTGATCAGCTACTGCAGGGAAATATTCCCGGAGCCAACGTTCGCCTGCAATCGGCACAACCCGGGCAGGCTGGGCTTATCAATCTTCGTGGCATAACCAGTGCCACAGGAAGCCAGACTCCGGTTATTTATATTGACGGTATTCGGGTAGACAACGACATCAACACCAGCCCCAGCGGTGGCGGGGAGTCCACCAGCGCTATAGCAGACTTGCTGGTAAGTGATATTGAACGTATTGAGGTAACCAAAGGCGGGGCGGCCTCTACCCTTTTCGGCTCTGATGCGTCCAATGGGGTCATTCAGATTTTTACAAAACGAGGGGTCTCGGGCGCACCCCGCATCTCGATCCGCTCGGAACAGGGTGTCGATATCCCTATCGACCAGTTCCTGACCGATACAGGATTTGCATTCCCTAACCAGGTGGAAAATCCCGACAATCCAAATTTCGGGCAAAACCGTTTTCTAAAAGACAACTTTCTTCAAAACGGCTACTTCCAAAGCTACTCGGCCAGTATTTCAGGTGGTACGCCCGACCTGCTCTACTCTATGAGCGGCCAAATTCGGGATTCAGAAGGTGTTCAGCCACTAAATGATAATACCAGCTACAACTTCCGGGGTACCATGCGGGTTAACTTTGAGGACAACCTCAACCTCGATATCAGTGCCGGTTATACCCGTTCGCAATTCAACCGCATCTTTAACGGAGAAGCGATTGCCGATCCACTCACCGCTTTTGAAGTAGGAGATGCCTTCTTCTTTTCCGGTCAATCCTCCAACACGCCCTTTCAAGATGTGCTGGACGTATTTCTTGATGGCGGCCTAACGGAAAAAGTAGACCGCTTCCAGTTTTCGGGATCGCTGGGCTACAACCCGATTCCTACTCAGACGAACAAGTTGACAGCCGGAATCGATTTCCGCTCAAACTCTCAGCGTAATTCAAACTCAGCCTTTAGCGACGATCTGTTTGGTACTCAAAATGGCTTCATTCAGCGTTTTGACCGCGAAGCGATCAACATTACACTTGAGTATGTGGGGGAATACTCTCACACCATTTCTCCGGTCGTAACCAGCATAACCAAATTTGGTGCACAGGGATTTAGACGTACCATTTCTACATTTGTAGGAAGCGGTGAGAATTTTGCCCTTCCCGGAATTGACGATTTTGGTAATGCCGGAACCATTAACGCGAGTGAGAATCGCCGGGCTGTTTTTAGTGGCGGATTTTTTGCCGTGCAGGAAGTGGACTTGTATGATCGCTGGTTTTTGAACGCAGGCCTTCGGCTGGATGGCAACAGTGCATTCGGTAGCGACATTGGTCTTGTGGCCTATCCGCGAGCCGGTGCAGCTTACGAGCTTTCAGCAGAAGATTTCTGGCGGGATACCTTCGGAAGCGCATGGGGCCAAATGAAGCTTCGTGCCAGTTATGGCGAGACCGGAAACTTCCCCGAAGAGTTCCGTCGCGATCTCACCTTTTCGGCTACCGCTTTTCGTGATGAAAGTGCTCCGCGGTTTGCAAACCCCGGTAATGACGAGCTGAACGTAGAGCGTACCCGCACCTGGGAATTTGGTTTTGATGCCGCTTTCTGGGAAGAGCGTGTCGGTGTTAACTTTACCTGGTTCTCGGCAACCACCGACGATGCCCTTTTCTTTGTGCCGGAGCCACCGGCGTTAGGGCGTGGTTCTCAGCAACGGAATGTCGGAACTATTGAAAACGAGGGGCTTGAGGTCTTTCTGCGTGCAAACCTGATTCGTGCGCGTAATTTCGATTTTACGATCAACAGCAGCTTCTCCACATTTACCAACGAGGTAACCGATATGGGAACCGCGCCTGATTTTACTGCCGGTACCCGAAGCCAGCGTGTCTCGCTGGGACAACCCGTTGGCGCGTGGTGGGTAACCACACCGGTCGACTCCAATGGCGACGGACTCCTCGATTCATCCGAAACACAATTCACCGGCTCTACACCCTTCCCTTTAAAAACCGGATCGGTTGGATTTCAGGCTCGATTCTTTAATCAACTTTCCGTTTCGGCTAATGCCGATTATGCCTGGGACTTTGAAGTATTTGATGCCGGTGGCTGGTGGTCGTGGTTCAATGGGCTTGATCGTGCCGTATTTCCTGACCGATTTGACCTTGACGGCAATCCTGATGGGTCATTTAACCCCACAACGGCTCGGGTCGTTTTGCTCGAACCGGGCGACTATTTCAAGCTTCGCGAAGTGTCTGTTCGTTACGAACTTCCACAATCCTTTAAATCGAATCTTGGTTTGATTAACGCTTCCGTTTTTGCAACCGGCCGCAACCTTTGGATGTGGACCAAATCGGACAAGCTTGATCCGGAAATGTCGGGTGTGAACGCCGGGGGCTCAAACCTGCAGCTTGGTGGTGCCCAGAGTATTACCCTGCCTGCACCTACCCAGCTTCGCTTCGGTGTAGCTTTTACATTTTAATCCAAACCAGTAATCAAACACGATATGAAATCATCAAAACGATTTATCCATTATCTCGCTGCATTTGTGTTGATTGGGTTTGGCACAATATTGCACGGTTGCGACTTTTTAGACCCAACCGAAGTTAGTAACCCACAAGCAACACCGGAAGATCTGGCACGGGCCGCTGAACCTGTTCGTGCTATGATGCCGGGATTAGAAGCGCAATTTGCGCGAGCACTTGGCTCCAATGTGGTGATCACAGAAACCGTAAGTGACAACTACTCGGTGCATGGCACGGGAATCAGTTCACAGTTTGATTTTCCCCGACAGTTAACGATCGACGAAGGTGCAACCAACGGTACCGGTGCAACCCAAGGTGCCTACTGGAACGCCTCCGAACTACGGGCGCTTGCAACCTTTGTGATTGACGATATCATTCCCGGCGATCAGACTGCTTCATCGCAAGATATTGCGCGTGTCTTTTACTACCGCGGTATGGCTCACCTCTTTCAGGGTGAAAACTTCGTAGGTGCCGTGCTGGAACGTGAAGGAGATGTAGTGCCTGCCAGAACCCTTCTTGAACTGGCAGCAGGAGACTTTCAGGAATCCCTGAACCGATCCGGCTCCGGTGTTTTTGCAACCGCAAGCCGTGCCGCACTCGCCCGAACACACCGTGCACTTGGCAATGAAGTACAAGCCGCTAATTTTGCAACGCAGGTATTGAATGACAGTCCAACCTTCCTGTTTGGGCAGCCGTTTGATGATAACCTGAGCAATGCGCCTTACATCTTCATTGTGCAGCGTGCCCTTAAAGAGCTGCAGCCCCTGCCACGCCTCGATTTCCTCGATCCAAAATACACGACTCGAGAATCGGAGATTCCGGTTGCAAAAGCGGAGGAGATGCACCTTATTCTCGCGGAAGCCGCCCTTACCGGCGCGCCTGATCTCGGGGCGGCACGCCAGCACTTAATCAATGCCATTAATCTGGCAAATAATGAGTCAGCCGGCCGTGTTCGAGTACCCTTCGAAGAGAATGATCAGCGCCTTAATAACGACCTTGAGGCGCGGCCACGACATGATCTGTTTCGGGTGAAAGCCAGCCCCGACGCCCCCGAGCGTGAAAATCTTGTGCTTACACGTCCCGGCACAATCGAAACGCCAACCGTTTCGGGAACATCATTCACGGAAGCAGACATAAACAATGCCGCTACTGCAGACGAGCTGATCTACCTGTTGTACAATCTGCGTCAGGAAATCCTTTTCCTCGAAGGGCGACGATTGCATGATCTTGGTATCCGCCTGAACATTATGCTCCGGGAGCTGGATGCCAATCAAAGCGTCACGCGCAGCTCACTCGGGGTGGATACATTTGTTCCGGCTTACATTCCCTCGAGCAATGAGATGGATCTGTTTGACCCCTCATCTCCCTATCCCGGAGGTGAGCCTGACGATCCCCAAAACCCAACCGTAACCACTCAGGTAATCACCATCATGCACGACTTGAATGAACGGCTAACCAATCAGCGGGGAACGGTTCTTGGCAACCCGTTTGTAGGTGTGCCCGGTTCATAAAAGCAAGCAATACGTCTTCTAATTGATTAAGAACGAGCCCTGTCGAATTCCCGGCAGGGCTCTTTTTATGTATTCATTCCAACCCTGGACAGCAAATGGCTTCTACCTGCTATTCCTCTCCACAAAAT
>JBLRWS010000113.1:0-4860 GCA_047921075.1 Balneolaceae bacterium
TGACCTGTGTGCCACCTCGTTCAGCCTCGAAAAGGGTGCGGGAAGGTGTGTTTGTCGGTTAGGTGGAAGAGCAATCCCATGTCTGAGCTGGACACCTACACGGCTTGCCGCCCTTTTTTTGCAGATGGAGAGGAGGCCACTTTTTGGGCATTTGCCACACCGTTGGGCAGTACCTTCAAAAAGGTGTCCCGCGCCGCAGGCCAATCGTCCAGATACGCGTTGGCCGTGGTGCTGCCGGTCTCATCGGCGTATCGCTGAAGCAAGGTTTTGAGCTCTTTTTCCGACTGCTGATCCAGATCAAAGCCGGTTACGTACTCCGCATTAAGATGGTGGCGCTGATCGCGGCGAAGGTAGAGCCGCCCGCCGGTCATGCCGGCCCCGACGTTACCGCTAACCGGCCCGAGAATGGCGACCAATCCGTTGGTCATGTATTCGCATGCGTGCAGCCCGGCACCCTCGGCCACGGCCACGGCGCCGCTGTTGCGAACGGCAAACCGATCGCCTGCCAGGCCGTACACGTAGCAGTCTCCACCGGTAGCTCCGTAGAGAGCACAGTTTCCGATTATGGCATTTTTAGCCGGGTTGTAGGTGACATTGTCCGGTGGACAGATAACCGTTTTTCCGCCCGACATCGCCTTGCATACCGAATCGTTCGCCTCTCCGGTCAGCCGCACAGTAACTCCTTCGGTCTGAAACACCGCAAAACCCTGCCCGGCACTGCCGGTTAAGTTCACGCGAATGGAGCCGCCAAACCGATAGTCTCTTTTTGCTTTGCCGTGCGTTTCAATATCGGCGTAGCGCTTGGCGGAAAGGTGTTGCGCAATGGCACCGCTCACGGTTGCCAGTGCAGCGCGATGTTCGGTAGTAACCTCCAGATTAAGCTCGGCAGAACGTTCCTCTTCGATGGCGGTTTTACAGGCGTCGAGAACCGCGCGATTAAACGTACTGATCTCTTCGGCGAAAGGATTTTTACGGCGCTTGCTTTGGGGGGCTGCGGGAACCGTAAAGCTGCTCAGGTCGATTTTTCGGCGGTCGGCCAGCTCCCGGTGTTTCTCTTTTACCTGAAGCAGATCGGTGCGCCCGATCACTTCATCAAGAGAGGATGCGCCGATGGCGGCCAGTTCGCGTCGTACATCTTCGGCCAGAATATCCATCATCCGCACCACATGATCTTTATGCCCTTTGTATTTGGCTTTGAATTTGGGATCGTGGGTGGCAATTCCGGTAGGACAGGTGTTTTTTTCGCAAATTCGGGCCATCACGCACCCTTCTGCCACCAGCAGCAATTTGCCAAAATCGTACCCTTCGGCGCCAAGAATGGCTGCCGAAACGATGTCGGCACCGGTGTGCAGTCCGCCATCGGTGCGAAGCTCTACCATGTCGCGCAAGCCGTGTTCAGATAGCGTGCGGTGAACGTCGTGCAGGCCAATTTCCCAAGGGAGGCCGGCGTGTTTCATGGAGGTGAGAGTGGCTGCGCCGGTGCCGCCGTCGCCGCCGGAGATGTGAATTACATCAGCACCTGCCTTAGCTACACCCACGGCAATGGTGCCGATATTTTCGCCGGCTACCAGTTTTACATTTACCGCCATATCGGGTTTGATCTGTTTTAGTTCATAGATGAGCTGCTTCAGATCTTCAATGCTGTAAATATCGTGCAGCGGCGGGGGAGAGATCAGGTCAAAACCCGGCTCACTGTGCCGCGCAAATGCAATATCTTCATTAACCTTGATGCCCATCAGCTGGCCACCTTCGCCGGGTTTAGCTCCCTGCGCAATTTTGATCTGCACTTCGTTCCCCGTCGAGAGGTATTCGGCCGTGACACCGAAGCGTCCACTGGCCACCTGTTTAACAGAAGCGGTGATGCCGAGCGTGTAGTAATAGGGATTCTCGCCACCCTCGCCACTGTTGCTGCGCCCGCCAATCTCTTTCATGGCAAGGAAAATGTCACGCTGCGACTCGGCACTGATCGCGCCAAAACTCATAGCGCCCGATCCAAAACGCCGGGTGACGGCGCGGCGGTTTTCCACACTCTCCACCGAAAGCGGCTCTCCAAGGGGCTTAAAGCCAAACAGATGCCGGATATTTACCGGCTCATCGTCGATGCCCAGCTTCAGATATTCGGCCAGGAGGCCGGGATCGTGCAGGGAGAGGTTTTTATCGCGCACGAGGCCGTGAATGATTTTGGAGCGAGAGTTCGTCATACTGTGCTTCTCGCCCTCTTTTCCGCGGTTGTGCTCTTTAAACTGATAGGTGTGAATCGGTTTGCCATCAACGTCGAGCTCTTCGGCGTGCCGGGTGTGGTCGATAATCTGATCGGTGAGTCCGGCCAGATCAATACCACCAACAGGGCTAAACAATCCCGGGAAAAAGAGCTCCTGTATCTCCTTACCGATACCAAGAGCTGTAAACAATTTGGAGCTTTGGTAGCTGCGAACGACGGAGATACCCGATTTAGACATGATTTTAAGCAGCCCGGTATTGAGCGCGTTGATCAGGTTTTTCTCTTTGGTGTCGGGATCGAGTTCCTTCAGTTTTCGATGATCGGCAAACCGGGCAAATTCCAGAATGCGATACGGGCACACAGCCGTGGCTCCAAAACCGATTAACGCCGCAAAATGATGGGTGTTTCGAACATCGGCAGTGTCTACGACAATGGACGCATTGAGCCGCTGCCCCGACTCGTTCAGTGCGTTAACAAGAGCGCGCAGCATGAGCAGTGATGGAATGGGCGGCTGACGAAAGGTGGCACTCCGGTCGGAGATAATGAGAATGGTAGCTCCGTTCTGAACCGCCTCAAGCGCCTGACGGGTAATGGTGCGGATGGCCGATCGCAGGCCGACTTCTCCGTGGTCGCGGTTGAAAACCATATCGAACGACTGCGCCTTGATGCGTGTGGCGGATTCGTGTAGCCGCTGCAATGATTTCATCTGTCCAAGCGTAAGGAGCGGACTCTCGTTTTCAAATCCGGGAAATTGCGGGATTAGCTCCTTCGGCGAGAAAATGTTGGGGCGCTTACCGAGGTATATACCTAGGTCAGTCACACTTTTTTCGCGAATGTAATCGAGCGGTGGATTGGTGACCTGTGCAAAATTTTGATAAAAATAGTCGAAAAAGGAGCGGGGTTGGTCCGAAAAAAGGGCCGGGCGTGCTGTGTCGCCCATGGAACCGATCGGCTCTTTGGCATCGGTGATCATTGGAACCAACAGATTCTCGATATCCTCCCGGGTATATCTGAACAGATGCATATTGGCGAAGCTCTGGTCGGTTTCTTCCAGGGAGTGAGGCGTCAGCTGTTCGAGCCGGTGTTCAAAAACGGCGTCAAAATTTTCGCGGGAGTAACTGGGATCGCGGAAGTGCACTTTGCCGTCGGTCAGATCCATTTTAATCCCATTGCCGGCCTGCAACGAACCCTTTGCCAATACTGTGGCCGGGTCGGTTTTGAAGGAGCCGGCTTCCGAACTTACAAACAGATGGGAGTCGGTGATCTGCCAGCGACACGGACGAAATCCGTTGCGGTCGAGCCGGGCACCGATGGAAGAGCCATCCGAATAAGAGATAAAAGCGGGCCCATCCCACGGTTCCATTGCGCGGCTCCAGAATTTATAAAAGCTGTTCTCGTGATTTGCAGGCGGGATCATAATCGCCAAAATATCTTCCACAAACGGAATACTGCTTCGGTAGGTAAGCGATTCGACCATCTCGTTCAGGCTGCCGGAATCACTGATTTGCTCGTGCGTGAGAAGCTCGTCTTTCGGTACTCCCAAATATTTTTCGCGCGATAGCGCCCAGGAGCGGTTACCGGTAATCGTGTTGATCTCCCCGTTGTGAGCGATAATCCGGAATGGCTGAGCTTTATCCCAGGAGGTTTTTGTATTGGTTGAAAACCGTCGATGAAAAAGAGCAAATCGTGTTTCAAAGGCGGGGTTTTGCAGATCCAGATAGAAATCTTTTAACGCATCGGCTTTGGTTAACGCCTTGTAAACAATGGTTTTTGCCGATAGTGAGGCGAAGAAAAACTCGCGTACAATACCATGCTCCTTCTCCTTGGTGCGGGTCATCTGCTTGGCGGTGTAGAGGAGCTTGTCAAAGGAGCTGTCGGTGCGGCAATGATCGGGGCGCTGAATAATAGCATGCAAAATGTAAGGCATCGATTCACGAGCAGTTTCGCCCAGCACGGTGGGGTCAACAGGCACATTCCGGTAGTCCAGAATTTTTAGCCCATAAAATTGGAAGGTGTCTTCAAAAATCCGCAGAGCCTTCCGGCGGCGCTGGCTGTTGTGAGGTGCAAAAATGGTAGCCACGGCAACGTCGCCAGGCTCATATCCAAACAGTTGAAAGGGAATGTCTGCCATAATCCCTGCCCCGTCACTGGTTGTTCGGTCCGCCCCGCACGCCCCGCGATGCTCTACACAGCAAAGCGCATCAAGTGCCATCTTCAAATTGTGATGGGAATAGCTGTTGGTGCGGCTGGCGATGAATCCAACGCCGCAGGCCGATTTTTCAAGGAAGGGTTTGTTAAACACGATATGCAGGATTTGATTAGATGTAATGAAATAAGAATAGAATCATGCAGTCATGCAAAAACATTTCTTATGGAAGCGCTTTTAACTCATTTATTAAGTCAAATAGTTAAAAATGATTTAATAATTATTTTAAACGGAATCACTTTTCTCCTCCAAAAGGGCTTCTGAAAACGTAGTGCGCGTCAGATCCCGGCTGTCATTTTTTCGGTTTCAGGCTGTAGGAGTTTTTCCAAATGACTGATCAGCGCGTTTTTAATATCCATCGAACGTACCCGTTTTGTTCCGGCCGCTTCTGTGTAGATATCTCCGGTTCGGAGCCCATCTTCAAGCACATTCT
>JBLRWS010000114.1:0-4736 GCA_047921075.1 Balneolaceae bacterium
TCCGCAGCGCCAATGGTACTGCTTTCGCGGTAGAGTAGGTCGCCGCCTCATCTCCCCTTTAAAAAAGGCAATGCTATTTTAGCATTGCCTTTTTTTTGTTTACAGTTCTCCCTTCAAGTAGTCATCAAAAAATGTTCACACGTGCAGCCACCATTTTTGTTGCCCAATCTGTATCTTGAGCGTCTATGATTCTCAAAGCTTTCATACAGCGGCCATCACTGCGCAGAACCGTACTGATGATCATCGCTCTTTTTTTTCTCGATCACGCCCTTCTTGAGGCTCAATCACGCGATAACTGGCGTTCTATCACCTCTTTTAATAGTGTAGCTGACCTGGCTATAGACAGTGAAGGTGCGGCATGGGGGGTGTCTGAAGGGGGGCTTTTCTCATTTCAAGATGGTGAGTATATATCTTTTTTCTCCACCGTTGAAGGAATGCATCGGCTCAATGCCTCGGCTGTTACCACACTTCCCGCTTCCCAACAGATCGTAATTGGATATACCGATGGTATGATTGATCTGTACAGTTCCGAGCGTGGTGAATTTGAAAAAATAGAAGATATTTTTCGCGCAGATGCCTTTCCCTCCAAGATTATTCATCGGTTCTGGGCAGATTTAAATGACCTTTTTGTTGCCGTTGATTTCGGTGTTGTAGTGTACAACACAAATACATTTTTGGTGAGAGAGTCTTTTACCAAAATTGGTACGTTTGATCGTGGAATTCCGGTTCGCGATTTACAGGTCATGGAGAATACCTTGCTTGTTGCAACCGATCAGGGAGTGGCGATCGGCAATCGGCAGCAAAATCTTTCCGGGACAGAAGCCTGGCAGAATTTTGGTTCCGATGAGGGCCTTACAGGTTCTATTCAAGCCGTTATTCAATTTGAAGAAGTGATGTTCGCATCAAATGAGGATCAAAATTTTGAATTCGACGGGAACCAGTGGAACTCTACCACCCGCTTTGGAACGGCCCCGGTTCGGCGTTATGTCATTCATCCAACAACCAATCAGCTTATCGCATTAACCGATACGCGTTTGTTTATTATGGATGAAGATGGAAATACAACATCCCGCCCATTGCCCACACTTCGTGCCAACGCGATTGCTCCTCCGGCAAATGATTCTGAACTTCTTTTTATCGGGTCATTAACCGAAGGTATGGGGCAGGGTGCTTTAAACGGGCAAGAGATTACTTTTTTCCCTCCGCCCGGACCCAATATCAATTTTTTTGAAGGGATGAGTTTCGATGGCGACGTTTTTATCTCGGGCACCTCGCGCGCATCAGCACGAGACGCTCAGATCGATAATGGAAAGGGATATTTTATTGAACGGGGCGATGTTTGGAGCAATTTTAATCGGCAAAATACACCGGCGTTGGCCCAGAATATTTACCGGCAGGCATTCCGAACGGCTGTAACGGACGAGTATTATTACATCGGATCCTGGGGGCGCGGTGTGGCACGTCACACAAAAGAGACCGACGAAATTTTTGTTTTCAACAGTTCGAATTCCACATTGGAGGGATTTGTGGCCGATGATCCGAATTTCCCTGTCATTTCAGGCTTAGAGGTCGATTCGGAAGGCGTTGTATGGGCGGTAAGCCGGTTCGGAAATACACCGCTGTATGCACAGCGCCCCGGCGATGACGATTGGATCAACCACCCCAAAGCGCCGTCCACGGCGATCGGGGATGAGTATCAAGAACTGCTGGTCGACTCATTTGATCAGAAGTGGGTGAGTCTGCTGGCGGCAGGCGGTGGCGGACGAGGACTTTTGGTGATCGATTCCGGTGAACTTGAAGATGTCTCGGATCAGCGTTCTGTAAAATTGACCGACAATTTTAACAACGGCAACCTCCCCAATAATCGGGTAAACGCGTTTCTGGAAGATAAAAACGGAGAGATTTGGATCGGCACCGAACGGGGTATTGCACGATTTATATTCCCGCAGTTTGTCATTGACGGAAACGTAAATGAGCGCCGCTCTCAGTGGCTGATAAATGACGATCCCGATGCCGATTCTCCATTTCTGCTTCGCGATATTAATGTGACGGCGATGGCGGTAAACTCTGCCAATCAAAAATGGATTGGTACGGCAAGCGAAGGCGTTTGGCTGCTGAATGAACAGGGAGGGACTATTTTACAACACTTCACTTCAGAGAATAGTCCCCTGATGTCGAATTCGATTGTGGATCTGGCGGTGAGGGAATCGACCGGAGAAGTGTATATTGCAACCGATCAGGGGCTGATTATTTTCGAAGATGTACCGTTGCAGTCGGTCGCGTCCATGCGTGACCTGAAGGTGTACCCCAATCCGTTTCTGTACGATCAGCATCAGGAGATTGTGATCGAAGGCCTGTCTGATCAAACAACGGTCCGTATACTTGCGATTGACGGCCTGCTGATCCGATCCTTTGATGTTCGGGGCGGACGGGCCGTATGGGACGGGTTCGATTTTTCTGGGCGCCGGGTTGGATCCGGGGTGTACATTGTGGTGGCGGTTGCAGAAGATGGCAGTGATAGGGGAACGGGCAAGGTGGTGATTATTCGATAGGTCGCCGAAATGCCAACAAACGAGCATGGGATGGGAAAAAAACAAGCGATCACGATTATCATCGTGAACTACAACGTAAAGGAGTTTCTGGCAAACTGTTTGCTTTCCATTCGAAATGCATCCAAAGGGCTTGATGTGCGATGTATTGTTGTCGATAATGACTCCTCCGATGGTTCAGTTGCGTTTATTAAGGAACACTTTCCCACAGTAGATGTGATTGCGAATCGTGAAAACATAGGTTTCGGGAAAGCCAACAATCAGGCCATCGAGCAGGTTGATACAGAGTATACTTTTTTGCTCAACCCGGATACGCTTCTTGAAGAGCACACACTTCACACGATGCTTGAACACATGAATGCACATCCGGAATGTGGGGCGTGTGGGTGCAAAATTCTCAATCCCGATGGCTCGTTTGCGCCCGAATCCCGTCGCTCGGTACCCACTCTTGTTTCGGCTATGAGCAAAGCGTTTGGGTTGACCTCACTATTCCCTAAAAGCCGATTTTTTGCCCACTATTACGTTGGCTGGAAAGACGAGAACGAACCGTCTTCAGTAGAGGTACTTTCCGGCTCTTGCATGTTTTTCAGAACGGAAGTACTGAAAGCAGCCGGCGGTTTTGATGAGCGCTTTTTCATGTATGGAGAGGATATCGATCTGTCTTATAGAGTGTCGAAGCTGGGCTATCGCATCGATTATGTGCCGGAAACATCAATAATCCACTACAAAGGAGAGAGTACCAAGAAAGGGAACCTGCAGTACGTAAAGCTTTTCAATAAGGCGATGTATCAATTTTTTGATAAGCACTATAGCGCCAAATACTCAGGGGTATTCCGGTTTTTGGTAAAATCGGTGATACAGGTTCGTGCCATTGGCTCTTATGTTGCGGCACAGGTTCGCAAGCAAAAATTGCTCATCACCGACCTGGTTCTGGTGCTGCTGGCTCTCACCGTCGGTTTTGCGATTCGTTTGGGAGAGTCGGTGGATGAACTGTTTCTTTTGGAACGGCCCGACTACCTGTGGCTGTATCTGATTCTGCTGGTTAGCTACCCGTTTTTTTTGCACTCTGCCAGCCGGCATTCTGCATCCCCTACACCCATTAGTGCAAGCCTGAAAGCGGTGGTTTACAGTTTTATTACCCTAACCGTAATCACGTTTTTTGTAAGAAACCTGGCATTTTCGAGAGTTATTTTGGGGTCGGGGGTGCTGTTGGCGTCGGTTGCGGTGCCGGCGGTTCGGTTGTTTCGGGCCAACCGGCTGCGAAATCGAAAAGCGGCCAACGGGCGAATCAACCCCGTTAGAATGTTGATTGTAGGAAATGGGAATTCCACACAAAAGCTGTTGCAGAAAATTAGAAATCGTGTGGATTGGCAGGTAGAAATTGTTGGAATTGCAACTCAGAACGCCCATGACAACCCCGCTTCAACCGCAGTTCCTGTTCTTGGTTCGTTGTCTAAGTTGACAGATATTGTGCGCGTGAATCGGATAGACACCGTGCTATTTTCGCTGGCCGATGTACCCCATGCCGATTTTATTCATGCGTTAAAAGAGATGCATGAAGCGGGTGTACATGCCGATGTGAAAGTGATACCGGATGAGATGAACTTTTTTGTAGGCAAAGCCGATGTGGAATATCTGGAAAATGTGCCTCTTTATGATGTTCACCTTTCGTTCTTAACACGTACCGATAAAGTAATGAAACGTCTTTTCGACCTGCTATTGGCAGTACCGGTTGTTTTACTCCTGCTGCCGATAGCCGCTGTTATTCGGCTGCTTGCGGAAAAATCAGAATGGGCAGAGTATGATTTTGCGTCAAATGGGACTGAGATTTTATTTCGGTACCTCAACTCAACAAACAGGTCTGCGGGCATATACAATCTGTGGAGAGTGTGCCTGGAAGTGGTGAAGGGGTCCATCAGCTTGGTGGGGTCGGACCTTTCGGAACTGCAAGCCAGCCAAAAGAGCCCGGAGCTGAAGCCGGGAATTACCGGTTATGGGCAGGTTCACGGCGGGAGAGGGGTTGGTAAAGCACACGACGAGCATTATACGCTGTTCTATCTGCAGCATTACAGTCTGTGGCTGGATATCGATATTCTCCTGCGAACACTCACCAACCGAAATCTCTCGCTTTCAACGCTGATGGGTTTTAAAGAGACGGGGAGTTAAATCCGCTGCTCCAGAACCTCA
>JBLRWS010000115.1:0-4727 GCA_047921075.1 Balneolaceae bacterium
ACTACTGCGCTTTACATACCAATGTGGCATGTTATACGAACAGTTGTTGCGGAATATCTCCATTCAAACTTAACCAACCAAATACGATGCCCGCTCTTCTTCCCCCTCACACATGAAACTGCTCTTCCTTCGGCTGCTCCACAATCTCCCCATCAAATAGCCGGATGATCCGTTTGGCGTAGGTGGCGTCGTGGGGCGAGTGGGTCACCATCACAATGGTGGTTCCCTGTTCGTTTAGTTCGCTAAGCAAGCTCATGACCTCATTGCCGTTGTCGGAGTCGAGGTTTCCGGTCGGCTCATCGGCCAGTATCAATTTCGCTTCGGCCACCACTGCGCGGGCAATGGCTACCCGCTGCTGCTGCCCGCCCGATAGCTGCTGCGGAAAGTGGTTCTTGCGAGGCATCATGTTCATCCGCTCCAGCGCACGCTCTGCCTTCTCGGCACGCTCGCCGGCCGGCACGCCGAGATAGAGAAGCGGCAGCTCTACATTTTCGTACACCGTCAGCTCATCAATCAGGTTAAAACTCTGAAACACAAACCCGATGGCCCCTTTGCGTGCGGCGGCCCGCTCTTTTTCCGAAAAATGGGCCGTCTCTTCACCCATCAACTTGTAGCTGCCGGATGTCGGTTCGTCCAGCAGGCCCAGCAGGTTCAGCAGGGTCGATTTTCCGCAGCCCGACGGGCCCATCACCGCAATGAACTCGCCGTTGGCAATTGTAAGGTCGAGACGTCGGATGGCCGTTGTTTCGATCTCATCGGTGGTATATACTTTTGTCAGTTCTCGTAGTTCAATCATCTTCTGTCCTGTTTGTTTACTCCAATCGTAGCACCTCTTTTTCTGAAAACGGCCCGTAGCCCGAGGTGATCACCCGGTCGCCGCTGCTGAGGCCATCCAGCACCTCATAATAGTCGCTGTTGCCCCTGCCGAGACGAATGGGCTGCCGCACGGCACGTTCTCCTTCCGCATCGAGCCGGAAGATCCAGTTGCCGCCGGTCTGCTGATAAAATCCTCCGCGCGGCACCAGAAGCGCTGTAGCCGCCTCGCCAAGTTCGAGGCGAACCCGTACCGTCTGTCCGCGGCGCAGATTTGCGGGAGCGCCGTTTGTAAATTCCATGTCGACCTGAAACTGCCCCTCCTGTATAACGGGAAACAGCTTCGCCGTGCGCAGCTCGTGGCTCTGCCCGCCAAATTCAAACCGGCCGGGCAGCCCCGTGGTGATGCGGGCCAGGTAAAACTCATCGATCAACAGCCGCACCCGAAAGCCATCCAGCACGTCGATCTGCCCGATCTGATCTCCCTGACGGATCGACTGCCCGGGGTTCAGCTCCACCGTCGAGAGCTGGCCGGCCATCGGCGCCCGCACCACCAGATTATCGAGTATCTGCTGCACCCCTTCCAGGCTGCGCCACATGCGCTGCTCCGACTGATCGAGCTGTACCAGCTGCTGCTGCATCTGTGCCGAATCTTTTCGGAACGACTCGTAATTGAGCTGGTACCGCATGTTCTGAAACCGGTACTGCTGGCGGGTCTGTTCAAATTCCTGTTGAGAGATCAGCTCCTGCTCGTACAGCAGGCTGTCGCGCCGGTAGCGCGGCTCCAGCAGGTCGAGCTGCGTGCGCGAACTGGCCAGCTCTTCGCGAAGGCGCAGGTGGTTCTGCTCCAGATTAAGCCGCGAGTTGCGCACATTGTTGATCTGATCGTACAGCCCCGCCTCCTGCTGCATCACACTCAGCTGCAGCGTCGAGTTGGCGAGGGTGAGCAGTGTATCGCCCTGCTCTACCATCTCTCCCGACTGGCGAAAAACCTGTTGCACCACCCCGCCTTCAATAGCGTCGAGGATCATCGTCTCGATCGGGAGCACGGTTCCCTGCACATCAATAAATTCCTGAAACGGCCGCTCGGCCACCTCTTCAATAATCAACCCACTGCGATCTACCGACGCCGATGAGCGGGTATCCAGAAAGATAGAGTTGTACAAAAAGAGGCCGATAACCACCGCTGCAAACACCATAGCGCCAATGGCGAACGGGGAGCGTTTTTTCTTCTCTATTTTTCGATCCATTCCCATCGGCTTACTCCTGTTGCAGGCTTTCGACCGGGTGAATGCGGGCCGCTTTAATCGCGTGGGCACTGATGGCCGACAACGAGATGACAACGGAGATAAACAGGCTGAGAAGAAACACCACAACCACGGAACTGTTCAGGTTAATCGCGTAGGGGAACGCCTCCAGCCCGCGCCGGGCCAGCAGGTAGATGAGCGGCAGGGCAATCACGTGGGCAATCACAATGAGACGGGTCGATTCTTTCGAGAGCAGAATAAAGATGGATGCGGCCGAAGCCCCAAGCGCCTTGCGGATACCGATCTCTTTTGTGCGCTGGTGCACGGCGTACGAAGCCAGCCCGAGCAGCCCGATACAGCCGATAAACATGGCGAGCAGGGCAAAGACTGCCATAACCGAGCTAAACTGCCGCTCGGAGGCGTACATCTCGTTAATCTTCTCATCCAGGAAGAAAAATTCGAACGGGTGCGTGCGGTCCATCTCGTCCCACGCCTGCTTCATATGGGCCAGGGCCGGTGCGGGATCGCCGGTTCCGAGCCGAACTTTTACATAATCGATATTGACCGTGCGGTGGCGCGGCGTAAGCGGCAGGTCCATAATCAACGGCTCCAGTTCGTATCCCAAATGGGCAAAATGAAAGTTTTCGGTAACGCCCACCACCGCGGCATCGCGCCCGCCATACCGAAACCGCTTGCCAAGTGCCTCTTGCGGCGGTCCCCACTCCATAAACTCCACCATCGAGCGGTTGATCATCACCGCCTGCTCGCGGTCGGTAGCAAACTCTTCGGAGAGCGGGCGCCCGGCCAGCATGCCGACACCCATCGTTTCAGGGAAGTCGTAATCGACGTGCATTTTGGCTATCGCAAACGCCTCCTGTTCGCCATACCCTTCCGGCACTACCTGATACTTGTAAAACAGATCGGACCCCATCAATGTCTGCGTGCCGGACACTTCCAGCACTCCGCTGTGGCTTTTAAACTGCTCTTTAAGGGTATCAAAATTGCGCATGGTTCGGTTGGATGACGGAATAGCCACCACCTGCTCGGTATCAAATCCCATTTCGTTGGTCTCCAGCAGCTGATATTGCAGATAGGCGAGCGAGGTGCCGATGAGCAGCATCGCCGTAACGGCAAACTGAAACACCACCAGCGAGCGGCGCAGACTCCCTCCCTTTCGCCCCTTCGTAAAGGTGCCGCGCACCCCTTCTACCGGGTTGTACGACGAGAGGAAGAGAGCCGGATAAAAGCCGGCAGCGATGGTAACCAACAGCGCCATCAGTACCACAATAAGTGCAACCGTAGCGTAGCCAAACTCCAGCAGCGTTACACTTTTGCCGGTAAGCATTTGAAAATAGGGTTCGGCCAGCACAAAGAGGATGGCGCTTGCCACCACCGCGCCGGCGGAGTAGATCAGCGACTCGAATAAAAATTGCCGGATGAGCTGCACTTTATCGGCGCCCATCGTTTTCCGAAGGCCCACCTCCTTGCTCCGCTGTACCGACCGCGCCGTCGAGAGGTTGATGTAGTTGATGCAGGCAATGGCCAAAATCAACAGCCCTACAATAGAGAAGATGAGTACGTAGGTGTAGCTCCCGTTACGGGCAATTTCTCCATCCAGGTCGGAATGGAGGTAGATATCGCGCAGCGGCTGCAGTTCGAGGGTTACCGTTTCGGTTTCTCCAAAGTATTCGGCGTAATAACGGCCGGTCAATTCCTGTATCTGCTCCTCAAACCGATCGGCATCGGCCCCCGGCTGCATCAGAATGTAGGTCCACAACGGGTTCCATCCCCACTGCGCGGTAAATGCATCGTAGTTGCGCCAGATCTCCCGCAGGGTGGTAAACGAGGCGATCAATTCCGGGTGAAAATGAGACTGCCTCGGCCAGGGCTCCATCACACCGGTTACATGGATCAGCATCATGCCGTCGTACACCAGGCTTTGGCCTACGGGATCCTCATCGCCAAAATACCGTTCGGCGATGGCGGGGGTGATGATAACCGATGCCGGCTCGACAAGTGCGGTTTCCGGATTGCCGCGCAGCAGGTTGATATCGAATACGTCCAGTACCTGTGCATCCGCAAAGAAAAAGTTCTCTTCCCGAAAAAACAGGTCTTCATCGTTATTGCCGATGGCGATGGCCGGTGTTTCCATATCAAAAAAGCGAACGGCGTTCTGTACAAATGCGGGATACTGCGCCTCCAGTGTTTCCGCCAACGGAAAGGGTGTCGTGGCCAGGTGGGCGTCGCCGCTCTCATACGCAATACGCTGGCTGATGCGATAGATATCATCGCCGTTTGTGTGATGGCGGTCGTAGCCAAGCTCATCCCAAATAAACAAACCGATATAAACGGCACATGTAATGCCGATGGCCAGTCCGGCCAGATTCACCAACGTATACACCGGATGATTTTGAATAGTACGGAAAATGACCCGCAGATAATTTTTAATCATGAGACGTGTTTTATGTCACTACCTTCTGACCCATTTCTAAAAATGGGCGTAATCACTCATAAAGAAAGAGTACACTGCGTCACAATTGTTACATTTTTACATAAATATTAAAATTTATTAATGTTTGAGCCTCGCCGATTTGTGACTCTTCTTTTTTTAGAGGCTCTGTTCTGTTTACTGTGGGTAGTTGAATAGATCAATAAAAAACTATTTCA
>JBLRWS010000116.1:0-4668 GCA_047921075.1 Balneolaceae bacterium
TTGAAGACTGGGAGGCCGATTGCTCCTTTCTTAGTTTTTGGACGGACCGACGCGAACGAGGTGCATCCACCGTTTCTTTTTGATAGCGATTCAACCGCTTTTTTTGACCGCTTATGATCCGGTTTTGATCGGGCATTCAAAAAATGTGTGTCGAACGCACGTCACAAAGACGACATTGTTCTGCCCACAAACTCCAAAAAAACGTCCGTATCCGGTTCAGGGGAGATGTGTACATGCCGCCCCGACTCAATACTGAGCTCTTCGGCGGTGGTGTGGCCGATGGCAAAGAGTTCGGGCAGCTCGTTGCCTGCAAATCCGCCGCTGTCCCGGAACGCCTGCACGGCACTCGGGCTATAGAATAGCACCGCTTCAAACCGCCGGCCCGTGTCCTGCACATTCATGTTTTGAAGTTCCGTCCTGTACCCCACGATATCTTTTACCGTGATGTCTGACGCAGACAACATCTGCCGAAATTCGTCCCGCCTGCGATTGCCACACATATGCCAAACAGCCGCTTCTTTCAGCTCCGGACGAGCCAGCATGTCGGATGTGATCAGCGTTGCGAGGCCCACGGCATCTTGTTGCTGCGGTGCGCGTACGCCGTCAAAACCCAAGGCCTTCAGCGCCTCGGCCGTTTTTTCTCCCACCGAGTAGATCCCGGCCGGATCGGGAAATGCCTGCCAACCTTCTATCATCCGGCCAAACGCCTCTACACCATTCCGGCTGGTAAACGCCCACAAAATGTTGGCATCCGGTGATATGCTTTCCCGAGCGCTGTTCCAGTCATCCCGAAAGGAGATTGAGATGGCCGGTTCTACCGTTGCATGCAGCCCAAGCCGGGTTGCGAGTGCCAGCTGCTCTTCGGTAAGCTCGCGGGTAACCAATATGTGTCGTGGGTCGGGCATTGAATGTTTTACCAGTGTTAGTAAGCCGGCGGTGCCTTTTACTTGCGCAGATCCTCTATCAATTTGTCGGCGCCCTGTGCCAGCAGTTTTTGCGCTGCTTGCCGGCCCAATCCTTTCGCACTGTTCAGTGGGGCCTTCAATTCGATGTCATACTGCAGGGAGCCGTCCACTTTCAGGGCAACCGCATGAAGAATTACCTCATCGCCATCAATCCATGCAAACGCACCAACGGGTGCGCTGCATCCCGCTTCCATCTCATTCAAAAGCTCGCGCTCCAATCCGGTACAGAGTTCGGTTTCCGAATGAGTCAGATGAGAGGTCACCTCCATCATGTTGCGATCACCCTCACGAACCATCACCGCCATAGCACCTTGTGCGGGTGCCGGCACCATCCAATCCAAATAAGCCGCAATGTGATGGTCGAGCTGAATGCGCTTCAAGCCTGCTGCGGCAAAAATAGCTCCATTCCAGCCGTGTTCGTCAACTTTTCGCAGACGCGTATTGACGTTGCCGCGGATGTTTGTAATCTCGTGATGCGGATAGCGATGCAGCCATTGTGCTTTTCGGCGGTTGCTGCTGGTGGCGATGACCGCCTGCAGTGCGCCATCATCCAAAAAACCAGTGCCTTTTGGCGCAACCAGAGAGTCTCGCGGGTCGTCGCGCTCCATCACGGCAGAAACCAGAAGCGGAAGTGGGTTTTCGGTGGGCAGGTCTTTGTACGAGTGCACAGCCACGTCAATTCGATTGTCGATCAGGGCATCGTCCAGCGCTTTGGTAAAGACCCCTTTGCCGCCCATTTCGGTGAGGGGTGTGGTCAAATCCAGATCGCCTTCCGATTTGACGAACACGATCTCGGTTTGATGGCCCAGAGCCTGTAGCCGATGTTCCACCAGGCGTGCCTGCCAGGTAGCGAGTTCGCTGTCGCGGGTTCCGATACGAATCGGCTTACTCATCCCTCTGCTCATTTTCGAGCTTAAACATCTGGTGGACGAGTCGGGTCACATTTTCGCTTTCGTGATGATCCCGCAAATGTTCAATACTGTAGGCGGCAATTTTGTTGACGATACGCCGGGTTAAATTCTCAACTTTCTGCTGATCGGACGAGCTGATTTTGTTCTTGAAAAAATTGAATTCATCATCCCGAATGGTCTCAAACTTTCGCGTGAGCGCCTTAATGGTTGGCACCACCCGCTGTTCGTTCAACCAGAGCAGATAATCGGAGAGCTCCTGCTCGATAATTTTCTTTACCAGCGGCACCTCTTTTTCGCGCTTTTTGTAGGCCTCATTGGTCACATCACCCAGCATGTCCATGTTGGCTACATCTACAAAGTTGAGGTTGCCAATTTCCGGATCGATATTTCGCGGCACGGAGAGATCGAGCATAATTCGGTACTTGGGCCGGGCGATGGATGGGGCCATATGCTCGAGTCGAATCACCGGCTCGGTGGATCCCGTCGCTACAATCACCAGGTCGGCATCCGCAATTTGTTCCGGTAGGCGCTCCATATCGGCTACCTGCAGATTAAATTTATCGGCCACAAACTCGGCGCGATCGCGGGTGCGGTTGATGAGCGTGAGTTTACTTGCGCCGAGGTTGATCAGGTTTTTACACGTAACCTTGCCGATTTTACCGGTTCCCACCAGCAGTATGTTTTTATCGACAAGATTATCGAATGTTCGGGTCGCATATTGTACCGCAGCATAGGCCACCGTTGCGGCGCCCTGCCCAAGGGATGTCTCATTGCGAGAGCGCTTGTGCGCACGGAAAACGTGTTGCATCATGCGGTGCATTTCACCTGAGATCAAACCTTCTTTAGCCGAGAGTTCATATCCCTCTTTTACCTGCTTTACGATTTGCAGATCGCCCAAAATCTGGGAGTCGAGCCCGGTTGCCACTTTAAAAAGATGTTCAACGGCGCGCTCCCCTTCCAGCTCAAAGCCATACTTGTGGAACTCGTCGAGGTTGCCGTTCGAGTAGGTGGTAAGCAGGCGTATAAGCTCTCGCGTTGTAGCCCCGTATGCAATGATCTCTGTTCGGTTGCAGGTAGACACTACAAAAATACTCTCTACGCCTTCGCGCCGGGCGCCATCCAGAAACAGTGCTTTCTTGGCAGAATCCAGGCTAAATTTCTCCCGTACTTCCACCGGAGCGTCCCAGTGGTTAATCCCAATAAGAGTAAACTTCTCTATGGTCGGATACATCATGTTACTATGCGGTCACTTTTTTCTCTGATTGCCGTTGAGAGCCGGCTTGTGGGGTGCTATCTCTTTTTTGGTCTCGCCCAATCACGTTCAGCGCTTCCCACGCGAGCGCTTTAATATAATCGGGATGATCGTTCAACCCTTTCATCACGGTGTAGTTCTCGAAGGTGTAGCCTTCTTCTTCCAAATCTTCAACCAGCTCAACGCTTAATTCATACAGTGTTTCGATATGGTCGGTCACAAAGGCGATGGGAATCATCAGAAAATTTTTAATTCCGTACTGCAGGTGGCGGCGAACCAGATCTTCGGTGTTGGGCTGTGTCCACTTCTGCGGGCCAACCCGCGATTGAAAGCCGAGCCAATACGAGTGGGTTTCGTCCCGCCGCGCCATCACCGCCTCCATGGTCTCTTTAATTTCTACCGTGTAGGGGTCGCCGCTGCGCACTTCCAGTAGCGGGGTGCCGTGAGCTGTAAAAATGAGGTGCGTTTTCGTTCGCGTTTCGGCATCCATGCCATCAAGCGCCTCATCAATACGCTGGTTGATCGCTTTGAGGTAGTGCTCGTTTCGATGGTAATTTTTTACATGAAATTCTTTCCACGGCTTACCATCGGGGAATTTTTTGTTGAGCGTCTGTTCCCAGTCCCGAAAACTGCTGCCGGTGGTGGTCCATGAAAACTGCGGATAGAGCGGCATCAGCACCACGTGGGTGATTTCATCGGCCACCAGATCGTCCATGATCTGATCGGCAAATGGCAGCCAGTAGCGCATGCAGGTGTACACACGAGTTTCCAAATCGGGATGCTGCGCTTTAAAATGCTTTTCGAGCGCCCGCCGTTGAGCCTCGGTAAGCCCGTTGATGGGAGAACAGCAATCGGAAACAACTTTGTTCTGTCGGTTAAAGCAGTGCTTATTTCCTGTACAGCCGTTTGGGCAGCCGTTGATCTCTTTATAATCTTTGGCAACATTTGGTGCACGAAACTTGGAGATGAGCGAAGCGAACGCTTTTTGGCCTGCTCCACCACCTAATTTGATGATGTCTTCATCCTGAAAGAGGTTTTTCAGGAACAGCCGCACGTTGTCTTCGTGGGTGGGGCCACCCAAATTCATTAAAACGATCCCAAGTCGCATACATCGGTCCTACTAATTCCTTGTTACAGCGACAAAAAAACCATTTTTATATGAAGTGACAGTGAAGAGTATCGTTGCACCCGTGCTGATCGCAGCCTTTTAAACTCCTTTAACACCAAAAAAAGCGGTACGCCAAAAGGCAATGCCGCCGGAACAATTTTGAATGGCATATAGCTCTGTTAATGGTGTACAATCTGCGGTTCGCCACCGGATGAAAGTGTTCTTGCGGAGCTTCGCAACTCAGTCTTTTTGGGTAAATCGGACGCGTTTCTTGGCCACGTTATTTGTACAATCAGCTGTTCTCCTTCCGGCAGGCTGCGCACGGTGCCTCCGTAGAGCCGGATGATTTCTGAAACATCACCCACCATTTTTTCTCGGTCTTCCCGAATGGTTTCATCCGACAGGCGTTCCCTTTGCATGACGCGCGAGGCA
>JBLRWS010000117.1:0-4590 GCA_047921075.1 Balneolaceae bacterium
CATCATCATTTCAATTAATATTTACCGAGCCCTGGAACTCGCGTTTCAGGGCGATGCTTCCGGTTCGCGACATCTCGGTGATGCCGTATGGTTTCAGTACTTCGATCATAGCATCCACCTTGTCGGTGTTGCCGGTTACTTCGAGGGCGAGCTTATCGGGGGTGATGTCGATCACCTTCGCTTTAAAAGCCTGGGCAATCAGCATGATTTCGGGCCGGCCCGCCTTGGCAGTTGATACCTTCACAATTGCCAGTTCGCGTTCAATACATTTCTTGTGGGTCAGGTCGGTTACCTTCAGCACGTCAATCACATTGTGCAGGTGTTTGTTGATCTGCTCCACCGTTTCCTCGTCTCCGTATGTGGTAATGGTGATTCTGGCCATGCCGCGCTCTGCCTCGGAGGCAAAGGTGACACTCTCCAGCTCAAAGCCTTTTCCGCTGAAGATTCCGATGATTCTCGAGAAGGTGTTCAGGTTGTGTTTGACAAGCACCGACAGGGTATGGCGGGAGTCTTTTTTGATGGTTGCTGTGCTCATAATCTGTTATACATGGTATTTCTTCCCGTTGCAGCGAAGCGATGTGCTCTGTTAGGGATTGTTTTTATCTCGGTATTCCGACATGTTTCGAGAAATGCCATGTCTGTAGCGTGATTATCTTTATCGTGAAATATCCTTTCGTTCATCTTCTTCATTTACACTCCTCGTCCGATTCCACCATTTCGTTCAGTGCTGCACCGGATGGTACCATCGGGTAGCAGTTCTCCGTCTCCACCACGCGAAAGTCCATCAGCACCGGCCCGTCTTTGATGGCCATGGCTTTGTTTAATACATCGCGCATCTCTTTCGGATTGGTGGCCCGCAGGCCCACGGCGCCGTAGCACTCGGCCATTTTCACAAAGTCTGGATTGTTGGAGCCAAACACGGAGTAGCTGGTGCGGTTCTGGTAGAAGAGCTGCTGCCACTGGCGCACCATGCCGAGGCAGTTGTTATTCATAAGAGCGATTTTGACGGGGATCTTATACTCAACGGCGGTGGCAAGTTCGTAGCTCGACATCTGAAATCCACCATCACCCGTGATGCAAACCACATCGCGATCGGGACAGGCGAGTGCGGCTCCAATTGCGGCCGGGAATCCGTAGCCCATGGTTCCGAGTCCACCCGACGAAATCCACGATCTGGGATGATTGTACTTGTAATGCTGCGCCGCCCACATCTGGTGCTGACCCACATCGGTCACCACAATAGCGTTTCCGTTTGTTACCTCCGAGATCATCTTCACCATGTGCTGCGGGTAGATTTTATCATCGGCTTCGGGCACCACCAGCGGGTGCTCTTTCTGCCATGTGTGGATGGTATCCCACCATTTGCCGATTTCAGGAGGTGTGGCCAGTGCATCTATCGCCGGGATCACCCGCTTCACATCACCCACAATCGGCACCTCCACAGGCACATTTTTGCCGATACAGGAGGGATCGATGTCGATATGAATCTTTCGGGAGTTCTGAGAAAAACCATCAAGCCGGCCGGTAACGCGATCATCAAATCTGGCACCTACCGCAATAAGAACATCGCACTCGGTCATGGCCATATTGGCGCACCAGGTGCCGTGCATGCCCAGCATGCCCAGCGCTTGCGGCCTGCTTTCGGGAAACGCGCCGAGCCCCATCAGGGTGGTGGTAACGGGAATATTCATCCGCTCGGCAAACGCGGTCAACTCCTCCCACGCTTCTCCCAAAATGACACCGCCGCCGGCATAGATCAGCGGCCGTTTGGCGCTGCTGAGCATCTCAGCGGCCTTGGCAATCTGAGGGTGGTGGCCGTTTACGGTTGGTTTGAAGCTGGGGATGTCCACCTTCTTCATGCCGGAAAAACGGCCTTTGGTGTTAAGCATGTCTTTGGGGAGATCGACCAGAACGGGGCCCGGCCGGCCGTTCGTGGCAATGTGAAACGCTTCACGAATCACATGCTCCAGCTCATTCACATCACGCACCAGATAGTTCTGTTTGGTGATGGGACGGGTGATGCCCACAATGTCCGCCTCCTGGAAGGCGTCGTTGCCAATCACGCTGGTGGGCACCTGACCGGTGAGCACGACAAGCGGGATGGAGTCCATCATGGCAGTGGCAATTCCGGTTACAGTGTTGGTTCCGCCGGGGCCGGAGGTGGCCAGAACCACGCCCGGTTTTCCTGTGGCCCGGGCATAACCATCGGCTGCATGAGTACCGGCCTGCTCATGGCGGATCAGCACGTGCTTCAGATCGTGATTGTTGAAAAGAGTATCGTAAACCGGAAGTACTGCACCGCCGGGGTAGCCAAAAATGGTATCCACCTTCAAGTCGACCAGGGTGTTGATCAAAATCTCGGCACCGTTGCAGGAGTGCGGGTCAGCCGCAGTAAACGGTACCTCTTGAAGGGAAGGTGCCGCATTGGCGGGTACATCGGTTTGTTTTCTTGCAGGTTTCATGGGCAGATGGATATACGTTTCCTGCCGGAGACCTGAATTTTGATAACAATGTGAAAGGGAATCTAAATTCTAATCTCCGGCTATGATTTAGCTCAGAATTAGAATTAGAATAATGAGAATTAGAATAGATAGAACAGATAGAATAAATATAGAAAGGGCAGAAGTTGAATCATCAGCACTCACAGAAAAGCGTTGCACAGCAATCGATTGCACACCTGTAAGAGGATTCGAATCGGGGGCGATATGTGTGGTTGCGGGATTCAATTGTTTGTCTGTTCAACAATCTTCTTCAGTATAGTTTCCTTATTTTTTTGTGTCAAGAAAAAGTTTTACTATTTATTCTGCGTCTCTATTTTAAAAATTATAGCTTTCATAGAAGCGCTTTCATAAAACTTTTCATTTTAATGTAACCCTCTGTTAAGCAGTGAGTTAAGGTTCTTATGTCGAATTCCGTGAAAATCAACAAATTCAGTGCCCGGTTAACCGAATCTCAGTCGCAGGTCGGCTCCAAAGCGATGCTTTATGCCACCGGTTTGAGCGAGGATGATATGAAAAAAGCCCAGGTGGGCATTGCAAGTACCGGGTGGGATGGCAACCCGTGCAACATGCACCTCAACGGTTTGGCGGAGGTGATAAAGAAGGGCGTCTGGCACAATGAGATGGTCGGTTTTGTGTTTCATTCCATTGGGGTGAGCGATGGAATTTCGATGGGGACACAGGGGATGAAGTACTCCCTGCCGTCGCGCGATATCATCGCCGATTCGATCGAAACGGTGATGATGGCACAGTGGTACGATGCCAACATCTCGGTGGTGGGGTGCGACAAAAACATGCCCGGCTCAATCATGGCGATGGCGCGGGTGAACCGCCCGTCGATTATGGTGTACGGCGGAACCATCCGCCCCGGAAACCTGAATGGGGAAAAGCTCGACATTGTGTCGGCGTTTGAGTCGTATGGAAAGTTTCTCTCCAATGAGTTTACTGAAGAGCAGATGAACCGTGTGCTGAAGCACGCCTGCCCGGGTGCCGGAGCCTGCGGGGGGATGTACACCGCCAATACCATGGCTTCGGCGATTGAAACTCTCGGGATGAGCCTGCCGTACAGCTCATCGATTCCCGCTACGCACGATGAGAAAAGAAGAGAGTGTGAACGTGCCGGCAAGGCGATACGCCTGCTGCTTGAAGAGGATATCAAACCGCGCGACATCATCACCAAAACCTCTCTCGAGAACGCCGTGGCGATGATCATTGCCCTGGGCGGCTCTACCAACGCCGTGATGCACATGCTGGCAATGGCCCGCGCCTCGGAGGTCGATTTCACGATCGATGACTTTCAGGCGGTGAGCGACAGAACCCCGTTTCTGGCTGATCTGAAACCGAGCGGCAAGTACGTGATGGAGGATCTCTACAACGCGGGCGGGGTGCCGGCCGTGCAGAAGCTTCTGCTGGAACACGGATTCCTGAACGGCGACTGCATCACCGTAACCGGAAAAACCCTCGCTGAAAATGTGGAAGAGCTGCCCGGACTACTCGAGGAGCAGAAGGTGATTCATCCCGTATCAAACCCCATCAAAAAAACCGGACACCTGCAGATTCTCTATGGGAATCTCTCGCCTGATGGCAGCGTGGCCAAGATCACCGGCAAGGAGGGCACGCGGTTTACCGGTCCGGCCAAAGTGTTTGAGTCGGAAGAAGACGCCCTTGAAGGAATTCGCGGAGGAAAAGTTGAGAAAGGGGATGTGGTGGTGATTCGTTACGAGGGGCCCAAAGGTGGGCCTGGCATGCGGGAGATGCTCTCCATCACCGCGGCGATTATGGGCGCCGGGCTTGGCAATGATGTGGCACTGATTACCGATGGACGCTTCTCCGGCGGTACGCACGGATTTGTGATTGGCCACGTAACACCCGAAGCGCAGCTTGGCGGCAACATCGCGCTGCTTCAGGATGGGGATACCATCACGATCGACGCGGATGAACGGGTACTGCAGGTGGGGCTATCGGACAAAGAGCTGGAAACCCGCCGCCAAAACTGGACGGCGCCGGCGCTGAAGGTGACGAGCGGATCGCTTTATAAATATGCAAAGCTGGTGTCCACAGCGAGCGAGGGGTGTGTGACGGACGGGTGAGA
>JBLRWS010000118.1:0-4518 GCA_047921075.1 Balneolaceae bacterium
TGGATGCCGCTGCCGCGTGCAACGCTTTATGGATTGGGCGAAAATGTGCACATCGCGGTATGGCCTGGCAGTGTGCACAACACCAAAGACATTACACGATTTATTGCGCGGGAGTCGCGTTCCTACGCCATTTCAGTCTCAACACTGTTGAACCGGAATCAGATACCCGACAGCGTACCTCATGTTGAGACCCTGAAAAAAGCACTGCCGGAAGTGCTCTCCAATGGCGGCTCATGCGTGGCCGGGCCTGATGGCGAATGGCTGATGGAACCGGTAGCAGACGAAGAAGGGATCTTTTATCAGGAGCTGAATCTGAACCGGGTGCGGGAAGAGCGCCAAAATTTTGATCCTTCGGGCCACTATTCGCGTCCGGATGTAACCTCTCTGCAGGTGAATCGAAAACGACAATCAGTAATCACCATCCATGACGAGTAATCAGAACAGAAGGCCAACCGTATGCTCATAGGAATTTTCTATACCTACTTTAAAAAACATCTAAATTTTTTCCGGTTTTAACCGTTTATAGTTACGTTCTTGTGAATCTAATCTAATTTCCATGCTGACTGAATTTAAAGAAATTGAAAGTTCTGCTTTAGAACTGGATGAAAAACATCGTGCAGAGCTGGCCAAACGACTTATCGAAAGTCTTGATGAACATGTTGATGAGGATATTGAACAAGCCTGGATTGATGAAGTTCGTCGTAGAAAAGAAGAAATTAAATCAGGAAAGGTTACGCTTATTCCTGGAGAACAAGTTCACAAAGAAGCCAGAAATTTACTGAATAAGTGAGATTCCAATATCATCCAGAAGCATCAAGAGAATTAACCCGTTCAATTAAGTATTATGAAGAGAAGTCAGAAGGATTAGGAGCTGAATTCCTTGATGAAGTTGAACATGCAATTGCACAGGTACTTACACATCCTGATTCTGGAACGTTATTAACTGATGATGACAGACGGGTTTTACTAAGCCGATTTCCATTTGGAATAATCTATGAAGTGTCAGAAGACCTTCTCACGATAACTGCTATTATGCATCTGAGGCGTAATCCTGACTATTGGAAGTTAAGAAAATAGATGTGGGTATAATCAGTGTAGCAGATGGTCCCGAATGTTTTCGGGATCAACCGGATTTTGCCTCTCATTTAGCAATAGACTTTTTGTTGCTGTAAATGGCAAATCAGGCTAAACGCCAAACCGTTCCCACTAGGACGACCACGTACCCCATATTCAGAAAGCTGCTGCACGGTTTTGACGGTGATGCGATGGCCGCCTTTTACGATACCGAAACCCGAAAAGTCACCTTTCTGGAGCTGGCATAAAAAAACCGGCACTGTTGCCAGGCCGGTTTGGTTCGAATAGTGTGTGGGATATCCGGATCAGTAATCGCTCAGAATCTGGCAAACAGCATCAGAAAACGATTGGGTGGTGCCGCTGCCGCCGATGTCGGGTGTGCACTCCTCTTTGTGATCCTGCAATACCGCGTATACAGCTGAACGAATACGCTCGGAAGCGCGCTTTTCACCCAGGTAATCGAGCATCATTAAAGCAGAAAAAAGCAGTGCAATTGGGTTGGCCACGCCTTGGCCGGCAATGTCGGGTGCCGAACCGTGAACCGCTTCAAACATTGCGGCATCATCGCCAATATTGGCGGCACCGGTTACACCCAGTCCGCCAACCAGGCCGGAAGCCAGATCCGATAGAATATCGCCGAATAGATTGGTGGTTACGATGACGTCAAACTGATTGGGGTTCAATACCATCTGCATCGCCATGTTATCGACAATCAGATCCTGAAATTCCACATCCGGGTACTCTTCAGCGACCTGCTTACCGATTTTTAAGAACAGACCGGTGGTCAGCTTCAGGATGTTGGCTTTATGCACCAATGTCACTTTTTTGCGATTATTTTTAACAGCGTATTCAAACGCGGCTTTTATGATACGGCGGCTTGCTTTTTCGGTGACCACTGCAATGCTCTCGGCATGCGTCTCTTCTTCGTCCACCCAATGCTCTTTACCGATGTACAGGCCTTGCGTGTTTTCGCGAAACAGCACGATATCCACACCCGAGAAACGGCTGCTGATATTGGGTACCGATTTGGCCGGGCGCACGTTGCTGTAGAGGTCAAACTCCTGGCGCAGCGCTACGTTGATGGAACGGAAACCGGCACCAACCGGAGTTGTAAGCGGTCCTTTCAGTACGATGCGGTGCTCCTTGATCGCTTCGATGGTTTCGTCGGGTATGGGGTTCCCCGTCTCTTTAAATACTCCCTCTCCTGCCCGGGCTTCAATCCATTCTATCTGAACTTTTGCAGCTTCCAATATGTCTGTGACCGCCTTCGTAATTTCCGGGCCAATTCCATCTCCCGGAATCTTTACAATCTTATGCATGTGGTTTCAATCATTTTGATGATAAATTGTGCGCTTAAAGATACGCAAAAAGGGAGAGAGGTTCGCCTCTCGTTTCTCTCTTTACAAAAGGGTGAGGATAAAAGAAGGCGCCTGGCCATCTTGTCCTGCTACACAGCCGTCCAACGGTAAAGAGAAGAGGTTGGCGGCCCGGCCGCTGCGGGAAGTATTAATGGAACCGCTGTCTCCGTACAGCAACGAATACAGCACCCAGAATAAACAGAAACAGCATCCCTATGTTGGCAATCTGAACGTCAGGCCGGGGAACAAGCGGGGCGTTATCGCCATTCAGAATGTACGGTCCCCAAAAATGCGGATTGGCATTTTTCGTGCGAATGAAGTCTACTTTGGTCTGTTGCAGTGCTTTCGATTTGGTCATGCCATCATTCAGATAGCCGTAGAAAAGAGTAGCAAACTCCGCGGCCAGTTGATCGTTAACCGACCAGGCGTTCAGTACCAAACTCGATGCACCGGCATAGCGCAGTGCCCGAGAGATACCCATAATACCACTCCCCTGCAGAAAGCGCCCGCTACCCGATTCGCATGAATTGAGCATGATTAAATCGTTTTGCAGATTCAGATCAAAGAGTTCATAGGCAAAAAGAAAGGGGTCTCCTTCAAAACCGGGGTCAGCACTGAAATGCAGCCTTGAGAAGAGAGGATCGCTCTCCGACACCTCGCTGTGAGAGGCCATGTGTAAAATACGTGAGCCGGAGGCGAGCTCTTTAAACGCCGAGGGGGTGGCATCCTGCTCCACCACCACTCGTTTATGGTTCAGCCGGGTCAACGCTTCTGTAATGGTGTGCACTTCTACCGGCGCGTTGGGCAGGGTCATCAGATCGCGGTTGGTCTGCTGGTTGTGAAAATCAGACACCCCAAAGCCGGTAAAATTGTGCTCGAAACCGGATGCCCGGTTGGTTCGATGCAGATCGGCAAGCCGATTCAATGCACGTACATCGGCTTGCTCGATCAGGAAACTGGCCGAGCCGTAGCTTACAGCCGATGCGGGGGGTTGGACCGGAAGCACATCGAGAGGAAGCTGATGGAAGTGGCCATCCGGAAATACGATGATCGAGCGAATGGCGGGGTCCAGTTCGGGTATACCAAGAAACTGCGAAGCACTATACAGATTGTGCAGATTGGCCTGGCCGCGTACCAACGATTGTACAGCACCGTCGAGCTGCTCTTTAACTTCCGAAGAGATCTCTTTTTTCTGAAGGGTGATCTCATTTTTGCGAATGGATGCGATGTAATACGTATTGTTAATTTCGGTGATGTGCAGGACCAACTCATCGGCCGCCAGGCGATTTTGCAACGCCCACACCGGGGGTGGTTGCTGCCGCATGGCGGAGGAGACGCCCGCAAGAATTTGATTGCGCTCGGCGGCAAGCTGCTCCAGCTCCGTTTTTAGTTGAAGGCGATTTGCAGAGGAAGCCGCAAAGAGCTGTCGGCGAATTCGATCCATCTCCTGATCGATTTGCGCCTTGCGGGAGAGCTGCTCTTCGGTAAGCCGGTCGGCAACCACCAGGCGATTGTCGGTAATGGCAGCATCGTTGATCGTTTTAACCTGGTCGAGAATGTGTATGGCATCGGTATATTTCCGCTGGCCCATCAAGAAGTTGACGTACGATTCAAAGAGAGCGAGATATTCCGGCTCGGCCGTCCAGTAGCCCGACTCCCGATCGGCACTGTTTTGCGTCCGCTCAAACGTCCGTTCGGCTGCCTCGGCATACGCTGCCTCGGCCTGGCGATGGAGCCCGTCGAATTCGTAAAGTTTGGCCTCAACCGTTTTGGCCATGACCAGCACCGGAAACGGAACCACCGAAATATCGTGGGCATGGAACTCGCGCAGCCGCTGGCGAGCCTCCGTATGATTTCCGGTTTGCAGCTCAAGCCATGCCATTTCGAGCTGTATCTCCAGGTAGACCGGAACAATAAGATCTGCTGACTTCTCGGTTAAAACCTCTTGTAACACCTCTTTGCTTCGCTCCAGCTCACCTGCTAGTTTGTAATAGTTGGCCAGTTCGAATTTGACCCGGGTGTAGGTGCGAACATCGGTTTCGTCATGTAAAAGATCATCGGCCTGGCGGAGATAAGCGATGGATTG
>JBLRWS010000119.1:0-4473 GCA_047921075.1 Balneolaceae bacterium
TTTCCCGGGTCGCCTTGCCACTACCTCAATCACTCCATTGTCCCTTCGGCCTCACGTTCTCGCTGATCGCGAATGCGAATCTGTTCGCGAAGCCAGCGCCGCCACTCGTCGCTTGCACGGCGGTGTTCTTCAAAGGTTCGGCTAAACACATGGCTGCCATCGGGCGCTGCAACCATATAGAGGTAGTTATGGTCTTCGGGAAACAGCACTGCACGAATAGAGGCCCCATCGGGGTTGGTAATTGGGCCCGGAGGCAAGCCATCGTGCATGTAGGTGTTGTAGGGATGATCGTACTGATAATCTTCGAACAGTACCCGTCGCCGCTCACCCAGCGCGTAGAGCACCGTAGGGTCGGCCTGCAGGCGCATGCCCCTGTCCAGGCGGTTAAGGTACAGTCCGCTAATTCTCGGCTTCTCTTCGGCGAGGCGCGCCTCCCACTCTACTATCGATGCCAGTGTTACAATCTCCTGCAGGGAAAAGGGACTCTCTTCTATGGCTCCGGCATACGGCTGCGTAATGGCACGGTTAAACTCGTTGGCTAACCGTCGTATTACCGCCGACGGTGCCGAGGTCCAGTACATCTCGTAGGTGTTGGGCAACATCCGGGAAAAAAGCTCTTCGCCCGTCAGCCCCAGCTCAACAGCTGCATCGGAACTGTCGGTAAACTGTATCGCGAAGGCCGCCGAATCGGCACGCAGCTGACGAGCCAGCTGTTGGGATAACCGCCCAACATCACTGCCGGGCAGAACGGTTACACGGCCGGGATCCTGTAACCCACGCGCCAGTTTGGAAAAAAGAGCGCCATACGAATGCGGCTCATTCAGCTCATACCGCCCGCTGCGAAACGTGCGCCAACCCAATACACGGCCGGCCCACAGCAGCTCGTCTTTATCAATGGCTACATTCAGGGAGTCAAGCTGTTGCGCCAGCTCGGCCAGATTGGTAGATGCGAAAAGGAGCAGCTCGGTAGGCTGCGACGGCACTACTGCGGCCGATTGGGTGAGCCGATACTGCCGCCAGCCAAATACAGCCAGAAATACCATCAAAAAGAGTAAAAAAAGAAAGTACCGTTCGTTTCGGGAGAACATGCTGACAGATTCTTCAGGGTAAGCGCTCAAAATACCAAATTTTGAGCATTCCGATGGCGGGATTTACCGTTCACTCTTCCCGAAAAACATCGATCAGAAACGTAATATGATCGGCCAGATCGGTTTGAATCAGGTCGGCCCCTTTTTGGATATCGTCTCTCGGCACATTTTCGGCAAACCGCTTGTCTTTCAGTTTTTTACGGACCGATTTCACCTTCATATCCTCAAATCCGTTGGGACGCATCAGAGAAACGGCATGCATAAATCCCGATAACTCATCGCATGCGTATAGATAGCGCTCCATCTCCAGCTCCGGTTCGCGACCGGTGCGTTCCGGTGCGTGTGCTTCAATAGCCTGTACAATCTCTTCCGGATACCCGTGTTTCGGTAAAATCCGCTCCACCGCCTCTGCAGGATGGATATCGGGATATTTTTCCCAATCCAGATCGTGCAGCAGCCCGGCGGTCCACCAGGCCAGTGCCTCCTCCTCAGATTTGTTCAAATGGCGGGCGTACGCCTCCATGGCGCGCGCTACCATCCGGCAGTGATGCCTCAGGTTTTCGGCCTCAATGTACGTTTCCAGCAGCGCCTCAGATTGTTCTCGGGATGGAATCATCGAATCAGTGTTAAAATTTCGCGCGCTTTGGAGCGGTTATGCTCAAACGCCAGATTCTTGTAGTTGATGGAGTCCACAATGGTACCGATAAAGCAGAGCCCGGCTGTAAAAAAATAGAGGATGCCGAACCCGATGTGCCCCACCAGCACCCGGTGTACACCGGCAATACCCATAAATCCCGCCAGGGCAGAGAGCAAAATCAAAATAGGATCGCGACGGCGGGCGTTATACAGCGGCTTAAAGGTTTCGTACTCCTCGTCGCTTAACTCGCTCGAAAGTGCGATCAGATAGGCCAGTTCATCCCCTTCTACATCGGGAAAATCTTTTAGTATTTTTTTATTCATTTATCGCCTGTTTGTTGTTAAAAAACGTTCCTTTAGCAGTGACCCGATCCGCCCCGAAAGCAACACTACGGCCGGAATTCCCGCCGGGTGCATAGCCAGTGACGCCGTAAAATCGCCACGAAAAAAGAGCGCAATTGAGCGCCCGAGGCCGGTTCCGGGACAAAACGAAAAGCCGGCTACATCGAGCAGGCAAAACGAACGTGAAGCCGTTTCGGGATTCAGAGTGGCCATCAGAATCAGGCCGGTGAGCAACACCATCCACTCAACATGTAAAAAAAAGAAAGCACGCCACGCTTTGAATCGAACCATTTGTATTTTTTGTTGCACCGATACACGATTAATTACCCGACAGTATACGAATGAAGTTTATAAAAGTTATCGCTTTACCGATTCTGGTTTTTGGAGGCGTTTACTCCCCCCTTTTTGCACAAACCGCCCCTGCCGACACCCTGCGCGGTGAACTGGAAGAGATCGTCATCCGGGCGGCCTATTCGCCCATTACCATTGGGGATGCACCCATGTCGGTTACCACGTTTGAGCGATCGGCCGAAAACAGAGCCTCTCAGCGCGCCGCTACCATGGACGAGCTTACCTTTACCATGCCGGGCATCAGCATCAGCAATCGCGAAAATTATGCGCTGGGCGAGCGGATGACCGTACGGGGGATGGGCTGGCGCTCCCCGTTTGGCGTACGCGGTATTCAGGTGATTCTGGACGGCATGCCGCTTACCGTGGCCGACGGACAGACCATTATGAACATGATTGAACCCGCCATGGTACGGCGAGTGGAGCTGCTGCGCGGGCCATCGGCTACGTTTTGGGGCAACTCCAGCGGCGGCGTGCTCTACATGAGTACCACTCCCTCACCGGATGACGCGTCCGTACAATATCGCGGCTACGGCGGCGCCTTCAATACCTGGAAGCAGGAGCTGCAATTTCAGCAGCAGCTGCCGAATGGACGCATTCACGGTTATGGCAGCTATTTTGAAACCGACGGCTTTCGAGATCACAGCGCAGCGCGGCTGATTCGAGCCGGGCTGGGCAGCACCCACACCCTCTCCGCGCGTTCGTCTCTGTCTCTGCGGGCGGCCTATACCGGCATGCCCAAGGCGCAGCACCCGGGGGCACTGACCGACGAGCTCTCGCAATCGTCCCCGCAGCAGGCGCGGCAAAACTTTGTAGATGCCCGGGCCGGTAAGAATTTTGATCAGGCGATGCTGGGCGCCACGCTCATTCGCGAAGACGCCTCCGGTTTGCTCGACATCTCCCTCCACGGCACCTGGCGCGATCTGGAAAACCCACTCCCTTTCGGCTTTATCGGGCTCGATCGTCTGGCCGGCGGTACCCGGGCAACGTATAGTTTTACCACGCTGCCGTTTGACCTGCACGCCGGCACCGAGTTTCGGATACAGAACGATCGCCGGTTCGAAACCGACAATCAGGCGGGCGTGCGCGGCGATGAGATCCGGGTGCGGCAGACCGAAACCGTGCTCAATCAGGCGCTCTTTACCCGCGCAACCGTGCCGCTTTCGGATCGATGGAGCCTTACCGCCGGGCTGCGTGCCGATTGGATTCGTTTCAATGCCGATGACAAGCTCGGCCCCGAGGGCGACGGCAGCCGCGAATTTTGGTCGCTGAATCCAAGTGCCGGTATAACCTACCGGTTTGCCCGCAGCCAGTGGTTTGCCAATGTAAGCACCTCGTTCGAAACGCCCACCACCACCGAGCTGGTGAACCGCCCCGAAGGCGCTACCGGATTTAACCAGAGCCTGGACCCCGAACGCACCGTTGGTGTAGAAACCGGCCTGCGGGGACGCCTTTTCGGTCGTATGATGGAGTACGATATCACAACCTTTTTTATGCGGGTGAATGATATTCTGATACCCTTTCAGACCGAAGAGACGGGCGATCGCGTCTTTTTTGCCAACCGCGGCAATACCGACCACTACGGTGTTGAAACCGCGATTCGAGCCACCCTAAACCGGACCGTGTCAATCGATGCCATGTTCACTTATCTGCAGGCCGAATTTAACGATGTGGTAGAGGGTGATACCAATCTGGACGGCAACACGCTTCCCGGCGTGCCCGATTATCGATTTGGCACCTCGGTGCAGCTAAGCCGCTGGCAGATGTCTCTCTTTTGGGATATGGAAGGTGTGGGACGCATGGCGGTAAACAATCAAAACAGTGCGTTTAATGACGCCTACACCATTCATCACCTGCGGTGGACCACCCGCGATCTGGATCTTGGGTCCGCAACGCGCATCCGGCCGTTTGTATCACTCAACAACGTGTTCAACAAGCGCTATAACACCTCGCTGAACATCAATGCAGCGTTTGGAGGATTCTTTTTCGAACCCGGCAGCGACCGCAATCTGCAGGCGGGGTTTCAGCTGCTGTTTCGGTAGCGGTTTCGACCTCCCGT
>JBLRWS010000120.1:0-4134 GCA_047921075.1 Balneolaceae bacterium
ATATTTCGGAGCATTCTCTTCAAACCATTTAATGGATTCCGAATCATAATAACCTCCTTTATTAAATCTTTCCTCATACTCTTCAAAACTGATTCCCATACGAATGGCAAGAATGAAATCGCGGACTCCCACATTATCGTTGGGATTTGACTTTAAAAGTTTACGAAAAATATCCAGTGCTTCATCAGTTTTACCATTATCCCACAAACGGACGCCCTTATTGAAAATGGTTCTTATGATATGGCGGTTTTCCATAAACCCCCATAATAATACATCAGGCCAATTTCCTTTCTTGTCTAATATAGTTTTAATGGCATGTTCATAGGCCTCATTCAGAATTTCATCTGCTTTTTTCCACTGCTCATTGTCCTGATAAATTCCATGAAGAATTAAATATGGATCCAGAAAATCAGGATCTTCTTTAATCAATTTCTTCATCGCTTTTTCCATCTCCTGGTCAGTAGCAGTTTCCAGTCGATCAAGCGTATCGTAATATTTCATTTGTACCGGGCGATTTTTGTCTACAAAGCTATCTTCAATGTTATGCATAATGGTTATTTTTCGTTGTTGTTACTTTTATTGACTGTGATTCGTGTGATGAGCTTGATAGACAAGATATTTGATATCAAAGTGAATCACACCCATCAAAATTAAAACGGTGGTAATCGGGCTAAACATGATAATTCATATCACAGCCTATCACAAAAATCACAGCCATCACAGTTTATACTTATTGTTTTCAAGCCGGTGAAATTGCAACCGAGTATTCCCAAAATTCAAAAGCAGCCCAATCTCAAGATTGTACGCTTCCAGGTAGTTAATCGCCTGTGCAAGGTGCACTTTTTCCAATTCAATCACAGCTTTTAGCTCACAACTGATCTTATCTTCAATCAAAAAATCAACCCGGCGATTGCCAATTTGCATTTTCTTGTACATCACCGGCATATCAAACTCCCGTACATAATGCAGCCCAACATCTTTTAACTCAATTTCCAGAGCCCGCTGGTAAATGACCTCCTGGAATCCATTGCCCAGCGTATTATGCACCTCCATTGCACAGCCGATGATCTTTTGGGTGAGATCAGAGTATTTGTATTTCATGATGTCGAAATTTTCACTTCCCTTTTAACTGTGATGTGTGTGATGGACATGATATTCAGGATGAAGGAAATCACAGCCTATCCCACAAATCACAGCCATCACATTTATTAGACAATGATATCACAGTTAAGCCACCAACTCCTCATTCATCTCTTCAATAATCCTGTCCATCTCATCCCCGAATAGCTGGTACATCTTTCCAACCCCGCCTTTGGCATCAAAGGGAGCATAATCCAGGTCGTCACGGCTGAAATGTACCGAGCTGGCCATGTGATCTTTAATCATCCGCAGCCACTCCATCTGTTCTTCGCTAAACTTTAGGTTGCCGGCATGTTTGCCAAAGATCCAATTCTGGAAGTTTGTGCTTACTGTTTTGTTGTATGGCGTCAGCTTCTCATCAATCCCTGAGGCGGCTCGGACAAGGGAAACCAGTGCGGTCAGATCGTTTTTTGGTGATTGGCCGTTTGCCCCCTCCACCTGCTCCCAGGCATTCCAGACGTTCATCGGAGCCATTTGCGGTTTCTTCCGTTTGATCAAGTCCAGCACTTCCTTCACCATCTTAAAGGTAACCTCTCTTCGTCGGTACGGCTCATTGTAAAAGATCGAAAGTGCAGCGATCTCATCTTTGTGCTCTTCCAAAAAGGCTTTAAAATTCTCCACCAGACTTTCGGCCTGTTTCTTCTGCTCTTTATCCCATCCGGCGTAGGTCACCTCATCGGTGTTCACCACATCAATGATCTGCTCCTTGGTTTTTCGAACATCATCAATGTACTCGATGATCTCTCCGGTGAAGGTGGAGGAGGCTTTCTCAATCAATTTCTTTTTCGCGGCTTCTTCATCCCCGCCTGTTCCACCTTCTGCTTCCGGTTTGTTAGCCAGATCTTCAATGGCATCGGGATTAAACGCATCCAGCAGTTCGTGAGTCACTTGGTTAATGCTCTTGCCGGTTTTCTCTTTGAATGCAGCTTTATCGCTCTCATCCAATTGCTTCTCCAAACGGGCCAACCGATTTGCTGCGGAGGTAAAGAAGTCTTCATCTTCGCTGCCCATCATAATGCCAAAAAGCAGATCCTTCATCGGTACGGTTCGTTTTCGCTCCAGCGGACGGCTGTCGGTCTTCACCGATTTGGTTACTCCCACCGCATCTACAATCACAAAGTGTGTTTTATCTGTTTTGGCAGAGGGGGTAACTTTGATGAGTCCTTCTTTATCCAGCGTCCGGGTACCACGGCCTTTCATCTGTTCAAAATAATTCCGGCTCTTCACATCCCGCATAAAGAGCAGGCACTCCAGCGGTTTCACATCCGTACCGGTGGCAATCATATCTACTGTTACGGCAATCCGCGGGTAATACTCATTCCGAAACTGTGCCAATACCGATTTGGGATCTTCCTCAATCTTGTAGGTCACCTTTTTGCAGAACTCATTGCCTTCGGCAAATTCTTCCCGCACCATTTGGATGATATCATCGGCGTGGCTGTCCGTTTTTGCAAAAATGAGCGTTTTGGGGACTTCTGTTCTTTCAGGGAATATTTCAGGCAGCTTATTTTTAAAAGCCTTGATAATGTTGCGAATCTGACTCGGGTTTACAATGTCTTTATCCAGAGCCGTACCGGTGTACTCAACTTCATCCTCCAACTGCTCCCATCTGGTTTTTCGGGTCAGTTTTTCCCGTTTGTCCACAAACTCTTCGGCCTCAATCTTTGCGCCCTCTTTACTGATCTTCGTCTCAATGGTATAGACGTCATATCCCACGTTCACGCCATCAGCCACTGCTTTTTCATGAGAATATTCACTCACCACATTTTCATTAAAGAAGGCAAAGGTGCGTTTATCGGGCGTGGCTGTAAGTCCGACCAGGAAGCTGTCAAAATAGTCGAGCACCTGTTTCCAGAGATTGTAGATCGAGCGATGGCACTCATCAATCACGATCACATCAAAAAACTCAATCGGGATTTTTTCGTTGTAGATTACCGGCAGAGGCTCATCCGGCATAAAGCGTTCATTGGGATTCTCTTCCTCTGTAGAATCATCAATCTCCTCACCCTTCATCATGGAATAGAGCCGCTGAATGGTGCTGATGGTTACTTTATTGTCGGGCGCGATGTAGCTGGACTGTAACCGCTGTACTGGATAGAGCTCGGTAAACTTTCGATTATCATCCGATGGAGTGTACTGCATAAACTCCTGCTCAGCCTGTTCACCGAGATTCTTTGTGTCTACTAAAAACAGAACCCGATTGGCACCGGCATGTTTCAGCAGACGGTAAATTGTGGTGATAGCGGTAAACGTCTTTCCCGATCCGGTTGCCATCTGAACCAATGCCTTTGGACGGGCTTCTTTAAAAGACTGATCAAGATTGTTGATAGCTGTAACCTGACATCCCCGGAGTCCTTCACTATTCAGCTCAGGCAGATCCTGCAGTCGATCCCTGAATGATCTGTTTTCGTGTCGTTTTCCTAACGTTTCAGGTCGGTGAAATGAAAACACCTCTCTTGCCCTCGGCTTGGGGTCACGCTGATCGGTAAACCGGGTGATTTCTCCATTACTTTCGTAGATAAAGGGAATTTCCACTTCCCCAAAGTGTTTCAGTTCACTGGAAGCATAGCGCGTGGACTGTTCCTCTACTTTGGTTAGGCGATGGCCTTCGCCTGCTCGCTTCGCTTCAATAACGCCAACCGGATGTTTATCAACCAGAAGCATGTAGTCGGCAGGCCCGCTGTTAGTGGGGTATTCCCGAACGGCTATCCCTCTACCGGCCTTGAAATCAATTTTGGTATAATCCTGAACCGACCAGCCGGCTTGCTCCAGTTTTCGGTCAATTACTTTTCTTGCTTCTTGCTCAGGCGTTAAACTCATCCATACTGGGTGATATTCACTTTTGCTTAGTATAAAGAATCTTATTCAAGGGTGGAATGGAATTTTTCCGCGTTCCTGCAGCGTGGGTAGGGTATGGTTCTGCCGATTTTTTTTCCAAACCAAATCAGCCTCTCCGCTCATACACCAGCACCTGCCACAGCGCCGTGCTGCCGT
>JBLRWS010000121.1:0-4037 GCA_047921075.1 Balneolaceae bacterium
GCCAAAGAAGAAGAGACTGTCGAAACAGAAAAGGAGGAGACAGAAGAGGAGAAAGAGCCTGAAGAAGGGGTGATCCGAGGCTCAGCCGACCGTCTTTCCGGCACCAAAGTTTTAGGAAAAGCCTCCTTTACCTCCGAGCGAAAGGTTGTAAAACGCAAGCGCAAGAAAGATCGTAAAGCGGATGATGCTGATACTCCTGCAGCAAAACCAAAGAAGGCAAAAAGTGCCGACGACTCGAAAAAAGCAGCTACTAAATCGAAGAAAAAGAAAAAATCACGCCGTGGCGGACCTGACATCGACGAGGAGGATGTAGAGAAGAAAATGCGTGAAACCATGGCGCGGATGAAAGAGTCCGAGTCGGTTGGTGCACGCCGTCAAAAACGACGCCGGCAGCGCCGCGAAGAACGCGCAGAAGAGCGTTTGGAAGAGGAAGAATTGCATGATCTTGAGAATGAGGTGATTGATGTCGCCGAGTTCATCACAGTCAGTGATCTCGCCGATCTGCTGGATGTAAAACCAACCGATGTGATTACTACCTGTATGAGCATCGGTATGATGGTTTCCATCAACCAGCGCCTCGATGCCTCCACCATCGAACTGGTTGCCGCAGAATTTGATGCCGACGTAAATTTTGTAGACGCTGATGAAGCTGTAGAAGAAATTATTGTCGAAGAGGAAGATGATCCGGAAGATCTGGAACCCCGGGCACCGATTATTACGGTAATGGGACACGTTGACCACGGAAAAACATCTCTGCTCGACTACATTCGTGAAGCCAAAGTTGCCGCCGGCGAGGCCGGAGGAATTACCCAGCACGTAGGTGCCTACGAGGTTGTAACAGAAGCGGGACGAGCGATAACATTCCTTGATACGCCGGGTCACGAGGCGTTTACCGCCATGCGGAGCCGGGGTGCGCAGGCCACCGATATCGTTATTCTGGTGGTGGCTGCCGACGACGCGGTGATGCCGCAAACCATCGAGGCGATCAATCACGCCAAGGCGGCCGGTGTTTCCATCGTTGTGGCCATTAACAAGATGGATAAAGAAGGAGCCAATCCCGACAAAATTAAACAGCAGCTCTCCGATCACGGGGTCATTGTTGAAGAGTATGGTGGAACCAACCAGGTTGCCCAGGTATCGGCACACACCGGAGAAGGCATCGAAGAGCTTCTCGAAAAAGTGCTAATCGAAGCCGAACTGATGGAGCTTCAGGCCAATCCGAACCGTCTGGCACAAGGTATTGTGCTGGAGGCGCGTGTGGATAAAGGAAAAGGTACGGTAGCGAATATTTTGGTGCAGAACGGAACCCTGAAAGTGGGCGATCCATTTGTAGCAGGCCCTTGTTTTGGGCGAGTACGCGCGATGGAAGACGAACACGGAAAACGGTTACAGAAAGCCGGCCCATCCACGCCTGTACAGCTTACCGGTTTTGATGATATTCCACAGGCCGGCGATCGGTTGATTGTGCCTAAAGATGAGAAAACGGCCAAAGAAATTGCCAACAAGCGTCAACAGCTGCGCCGCGAACAGAACCTGCGACGTGTGAAACACCTTACACTCGACGACCTATCGCGCAGAATGGCCCTCGGCGAAGTGTCGGAACTGAATATTATTATCAAAGCCGATGTAGACGGTTCCATCGAGGCGCTCTCGGGTGCTTTGCAGAAACTGAGTACCGAAGAGGTATCGGTAAACATTATCCATACCGGATCGGGTGCCATTACCGAATCGGACGTACTGTTGGCCTCCGCCTCCGATGCCATTATTATTGGCTTCCAGGTACGGCCTACCACTCCGGCACGGAAACTTGCAGAGAACGAAAGCATCGATGTGCGGCTGTTTAGCGTTATTTATGACGCTGTTGATGAAGTACATGATGCACTTGAAGGACTTCTCAGTCCGGAAGTGAAAGAGCAGATCCGGGCTCATGTAACAGTTCGGGAAGTTTTCAAGGTATCCAAAGTTGGTACCATTGCCGGCTGCTACGTAGACGATGGAAAAATCTCGCGCAACAATCCCGTTCGCCTCATCCGCGACGGTGTGGTTACCTGGGAGGGATCCATCGACTCACTCAAGCGCTTCAAGGATGATGTGAAAGAAGTTCAAAGCGGATATGAATGCGGAATCAGCCTGGTCGGATTCAACGATATCAAAGTAGGCGACGAAATAGAAAGTTACGAAGTGGTTGAAGAGAAGCGGAAGCTTGAGGATGCCCGATAAGGCGCCCAACCACTTCAAAAAGACGGAGTCAGACTTATGAGTATTCGAACCGAACGTCTTGGATCCGTGATTCAGCGAGATCTGGGCACTATTTTACAACGTAACTATCAGCCACCCGGTTCGTTGATTACTGTAACCGGCGTACGCATGACCGACGATCTGTCTATTGCAAAGGTCTATCTGAGTGTTTTTTCGCCCGATGGAGATCCAAAAGCGGTCATGCAACATATCGACAGGCACCAGGACCAGATTCGCTACGAACTCGCATCCAAAATACGCCATCAGGTTCGTCGTATACCTCAGCTGCTCTTTTTTGAGGACGATACGGCAGAGTATGTAAACCGCATCGAGAAAATCTTCAAAGAGGTAAAGCCGGACGACGACAGCTCAGAAACTGATCAATAGGTAATACTATGGCCAAAAAAGCCATCCCGATTTCTGATCTTCCGGTGATAAATCGCCATCAGGCCGGCACGTCTCGCCCGGAACAGTTTACCGAAGGTGCCGTGGTACTCATCGATAAACCAAAGACTTGGAGCAGTTTCCATGCGGTTAAGTTTGTGCGCAACCGCATTCCCCCGAAAAAAGTAGGCCATGCCGGCACCCTCGATCCGCTCGCTACCGGCTTGTTGATACTGTGCACCGGAAAGGCAACCAAATCGATCTCCCAATTTCAGGAACTTGGCAAAGAGTATGTAGCCGATCTTCGTTTTGGGGCGTCCACACCCAGTTACGATGCAGCTCTGGAACCGGATGAGACGGCACCCTGGCAGCACATCAACCGAAGCATGGCCGAGCAGATGATTGCGGCCCGGTTTATCGGTGATGTGGAGCAGACACCGCCCGCCTATTCGGCAATTAAAGTAAAGGGCGAGCGCCTCTACAAAAAAGCGAGGCGCGGCGAATCGGTTGAACCCGAGCCGAGAACAGTGTCGATCTACGGAATTGAGATTCTGGAATGGAACCTCCCCGATGTGCAGATACGCGTACACTGTGGAAAGGGAACGTACATTCGGTCGCTGGCTCACGAGTTGGGCCTGGCTCTTGGCTCGCGCGCCTATCTTACCGATCTGCGCCGTACCGGAACCGGCCCCTACCGTGTTGAGGATGCACTCACCCCCGAGGCATTTGAGGCGATGATAAAAAAGGAGTTGGAATGGCAAAACTAAGCTGGCTTAAAAACGTAACCCGTCACGAGCAGACCGTTCTTACAGTGGGCACGTTTGATGGGGTTCATAAAGGACATCAAGTGCTCATCCGGTCAGTTTTAGAGAAGGCAAAGCAGCAGAGTGCCCGCAGTGTGATTGTTACCTTCGATCCGCACCCTCGTGATATTATCAATCCCGGTGCAACCGGTATTCGCCTGTTGAGCACACTGGAAGAGCGATGCGAAATGCTGGCCGATCTGGGTGTAGACGAGATGGTAGTGATTCCGTTCGACCGCGATTTTTCCCTGCTCAGCTCCGAAACATTTGTAAAGGATATTATCTGGAGCAAGATTGGGGTGTCAGAATTTGTTATTGGGTACGATCATCAGTTTGGCAAAGATCGCGAGGGCACCATTGAAACGGTGCAGCGGCTGGGTCGCGAACTCAATTTCAAAGCCCATGTGGTTTCCAAACAAGAGATTGACAATGAAACGGTAAGCAGTACGGCCATTCGGAAAGCACTGGAAGAGGAGGGAGATGTACAAAAAGCGGCCTCTTTTCTCGGCCGTAACTACCTGCTGCATGGCACGGTTGTTCACGGCGATAAGCGCGGTAAAAAACCGGGTTTCGCCAACGGCACCACCACGCTGAAAAACGTATCCCAAGGAC
>JBLRWS010000122.1:0-3984 GCA_047921075.1 Balneolaceae bacterium
TGTTGGTACGGTTATTTATGTTCGTTCCGGAGGGGAGAAGGCAAAAGGCAAAAGTGAAAAATAGGGGCTTTGGATAATTTCCGGGTTGATATTGAAAATCTGGTCTGTGGATGAGTTCGGCAAGCGACTGATGGCAGCTTTTGCCGGATCCCTGAAAAGCGGAAGAGGCCACCGATGGCCCATATCTTGCCAGAAACTCCATTTTTAACTTTTGCCGTTTCACTTTTCACTTTTTTGTCTACAATCAATTCACCACCTCCCGACGGAAATCCTCAAAAATGCGGATCATATACTCCGGGTCGGGTTCCATGAGGGCGTAGGGCTGTATATCGGACCGGTTGGGTGCCTGCTGCCGGCCGGGAATTTCTGCAAATCGCTGCTGCCACTCGTCCGGCAGGGAAGTGATGTTGAGGATGGTGGCATCTCCCCAAACGTCGGGTTTCATCTTTTCAAATTGAGCTTCGGGCGACATCAAAAAGTTGATGGTTACCAGCGCTTCCGCTTTGTTTGCCGAGTGCTTGGGGATGCCCATATAGTGCGAGTTTTGAATGGTGCCCATTCGCGGCACATACGCACGGCTTGTTGGCGGAAACAGCCCCTGCGCGATTTTGTTATCCACTTCGCTGTCGTTGTTGCTCATCGTAAATGCGATTTCGCCGTTGGCAAAAAGCTGGTGCAGCTGCGCAATGCTGTTGGGAAAGGTGCGCCCTTGCCGCCAGAAGTTGGGTTTCATGGCGTTGATCCGATCCCACAACTCGGTGCTGTAGCGCTGATAGACATCCTCGCTGAACGGGCCGTGAAATTTGGTGGAGTCATCAGCCAGCGAGATCATCATCGACTTCAGAAAGGTCATCCCTGTAAATTCAGTGGGAATGGTAAAACGGCCCGGATTGGTTTCTGCCCACGCTTCAAACTCATCAAGCGAATGCGGCAGGTTGCTCACCTGCCCGGGATTGTAAATAAGGGCCAGCTGCACGTTGCCCCATGGCGCTTCGTATCCATCTACCGGCTGCTGGAAGTCGTACCCGATAAACGGATTGTCGAAATCGACGTAGCGGGCATTGGGCAGTACATCGGTGAAGGGGCCAAAGAGCGCATCAATCTCGCGAAGCTGAAAAAACGTTTCGCCGTTGATCCACATCTGGTCGATCTGACTGGTGCGCCGGCCGCTTTCAAGCTCGGCCATCAGGGTGGAGACCACCTGCGTACCCTGCCCGCTCACAATATTCAGGTTAATGTCGTACCGCTCTTTCACCTGCGGCACGACGAAATTATTCATGTAATCATTAATTAATGGATCGCCCATCCACATCATCAGAGTAAGGCTGCCGCCGCGGGCTTCCTCCACGATTTCATCCCAGGAGAGATCCAGCAGGCCGCTGTCGTCCTGCGGGGGTGCACAACCCCAAAGGAGCAATGGAAACAAGAGAAGAATGAGCAGGCTGTATTGCTTAAAATGGGCCATTAAAAAACGGTTTTTGGTTGAACTGATATCAAAAAAGAGTGGGGACGCTTGTTGAAACATCCCCATTATAACCATCATCAAAAGAGGTAGCGCAGCGAAAATTGATACTGCCGCGGCGGGCTTACATTGCGTACAACACGCCCGCTTGGGCCCACCTGAATCTGATTGCTTTGCGTCAGGTTGGCATTAAATCCGCTCAGATTTTCCGCATTGAGCACGTTAAACACATCCGCACCCACTTCAAATCGGTTTCCGTCAACTTGTACGGTATAGCGCAGATTCAGATCGAACACGGTTGACCACGGCAGGCGGTCGCTGTTTCGGCTGAAGCCCGGGCTCCGGTCGTTGTTGCCAACAAACTGCTGGGAGAACGATCGTCCGTCGCCATTCAGGTCGTTGGTGCCAAAGCGGGAGGCATCCGCTACACGGTTTACCGGCAGGCCGCTTTGAATCAGCGCGGCAACCGAGGCAGAGAACCCTTGAAACGGGAAGTAGCTGAACAGGCCGTTAATCATGTGGCGCCGGTCGTTCAGGGCAGGGCCCCACTCGTCGCCAAAATCGTTGGCATCCATCGCGCGGAAGTTGATGTCTTCGGTATTATTTTCGAGGTAGGAGAGGGTGTACATTAACCGGAAGGCAAAATCACTGCTGCCGCGTGCCTGATCGTAGGTCAGGTTCATGGCCCAGTAGTTCGAGCGCCCTTCGGTCTCGGTCATAATAACACTGCGTGCCACTCCGCGAAGCTGTTCACCGTTTGGTCCCGGTGTGTAGAAGCCTTGTGCATCCTGAAAAATAGGCGTTGGACGGTTGGCATCTGCCTCGGCCTGGCTGCGTACCTCCACATTGTTGGGGTCAATCGGCCATGCAGCCGGCGCGTTCAGGTCGCGCAGGCGGTAGAGGTTAAACGACCGGTTGTGCATCAGGTCAATATACACCAGCGAGCTCTGGCTCACCTGACGCTGCACTCCAAACATAAACTGGTGTGAATAGGGGTTGTCGAGTCCGTTGGGATTCAGAATTCGCAGTTCGTTACTGAACACCTGCTCGCGTTGGGCCTGAAGCTGCGCGCGGTCGGGGCCGTTCAAAAACGTGGCATTGGGTACGCTGCCCGTCAGATTTCCTTCGTTGGTTACCCGGTCGATATTGGTATTGGAAGGCAAAATTCCCTGGTCAACCAGCATGCCAAGTTGTGTTTGGAAATCTTGTGCAGTAGAGCTGAACTGAAGCGCATCACTGTGTACGGCATAGAGAATTTTATCGTAGTACAACCCGTAACCGGCGCGAATACTGGTGCGGTTGTCGATGCGGTAGTTGGCGCTGATGCGCGGGGCGATGTTGTTCGTGTCGCCGCTGGAGCCTCCCGCCTTGGAGAGATTGTCGTAATCGTAGCGGAGGCCAAGATTCACATTCAACCGACTGTTTACGGCAAACTGATCCTCAATGAAGAAGCTGATGATGTTCTGGCGTTTCTCGAATGCATTGGGTTGTAGTTCTATCCCGAAGTTCAGTACATCCACATCAGACGGGAGGCTTGTCGGGCCAAAATTCTGGTCGATACCCTGTGCCCGGAGATTGTCGAGCTGTTGTTGATTGAGCTGCACCAGCCAGCTGCCTTCCGGATTGCCACCGCCCAGCAGGGAGAAATCGGAGGTTTTAAAATCGGCACCGACTTTTATTGTGTGATCGCCGGTGAAGAAGGTGACTTTTTGCTGGAACTGGTGGGTGTTTTCGGTATTGTCGAATACAAAGCCGGGATGGCCTAAAAATGCGATACTCTCGCCGGTTGGGGAGAGCACGGTTACATCCGGCCCGGGCGTTTGGTTGGGATTGGCAAAATTCCATCGAAAACGTCCGTACTGATAGCCGGTTTCCGATACAAATCCATTGCCGGAATAGATGTTACGGTTGGCAATCATCACCGAATTACGGTCCTGCTTGTTGGCCGCGCTGGCAAACGTAACGCCGCCCTCGATGCCGCCACCCTGCCGTTCGATGTTCACAATGCCGGTGTTCACTCGCAATGATGACCGAAAGCGGTTGCTCCAGTTATGGTCCAGCCGTCCGCTCAGAAAGGTGAAGTTATTGGTTCCCGATACGGTTTCGTTCACACCCAGTTCGGGTACGTTCAGCAGGTTGTCTTTGATATCGGTGTAATGTTCGGCGTTCAGAAAAAAGAAAGTTTGGTCTTTTTTGATGGGGCCACCCACCGAAAAGCCACCCTGGAATCGTGCAAATCCATCCTTTACATCATTACCACTAAGGTCGCGCTGTGCGAAGGGGGAGGAAGAGTCGAGCGGCGGGCCGGGACGAGACATCAGAAAAACTTCACCCGTCAGATCGTTACTTCCCGATTTGGTGGTGATGTTGATGACGCCGTTGCTGGTGCGCCCGTGCTCGGCACCAAAATTATTGGTGAGCGCGGTAATGTTCTGCGCCAGTCCCACAGGAACGCGGAACCGCTGGCCGCCGAGGAAGTTCTCGTTGTTATCGAATCCGTCGATCTGATAGTTGGTAAAGAG
>JBLRWS010000123.1:0-3959 GCA_047921075.1 Balneolaceae bacterium
CGGTACGCACCGGCACATTCAGGTAGCTTCTTCCCTCCGGCGTTCGAATCATTGCACGGTGCGTACTCCCCTTTCTCGACCACCGGACTGTATCCATCCACACCACCTGATCTGCAGGCAGAAGACACGCCAGGTCAAATAACGTAGGAAGCAGAATAGGTTGGAACAGAGCGAGTTTCATACAGTTCGGCTGAAAACGGTTGGGCTTAGTTTACTGATTTCTATCAAATGGTGCGCACAAGCACGACAGGATAGAAAAGTATCACCCTGCGGTTGGATTTGGAAATGCTCTTACATATCTGCTTTTGATACCTTACGCCACCCATGAATGGCCGTGAACGGAAAGCGTGCCCAAATACATCGATAAGCCGCAAACCCTTCCAGAACATCCGAACAGAGTGACGTGCAGAATCGTAACACTTCTATGCGAATAGAGAGTAAACAACTGTAAACACTACATGGAATACTGACCTACTACTGTTCCCCCTTTTTGACTCTCTACACGGATGGTAAAACGGTTATTACCCCGCACAATCCACCGCACAACCACATCACCCATCCCGGGGAAGTTATCCACTCGCAGAGCGGCAGGATTCGTTTTCTGCTCGGTAGTAACGCCAAAATCGGGGTCGTCTACAATCATTCCCACTTGCACATCAACACCTTCAACAGAAACAATATTGGGTGGTGTAATACGGTTTATAAGATCGTGGCTTGCGTGGGTTGGCATCACCCGGTCGTTGGTTATGGTGGCCGTAATCTCTCTCAGACCGCCACCCAAATCGCGGGTCTCAACTTGGCCGATACCCAATTCGGGTAGATGGTAGGCGTGAAACACTGTAAACGCCATGTTGCGATGTGCATCACTCTCCAACAGAAAGCCGGGATTGGCACGGCCAAAGTTTTTCTTAAATCCGCCGATCTCGATCTCGCCAAACTGGGGATGATCGTACGGTTCCCACTCTACCCAGGCGTCGTTAAACAGCAGAAGTCGGTCAAAATCGTACTGGTCGGCCTGACCGGCACTGCGCCCAAACATCATGTGTGATGTGTAGAGTTCGTTGGTGAACGTAAAAATTCCACGCCCGCCGTAAAACCAGTCAAGCTCGCCCCCAAAAACCGTGTAGAGATCACTGTGTACAACCATGTATCGGTAGCCGGGCATCATCTGCTCTCCTATTTCTCCCAAAAAGTCGTACACCGCTTCATCCGTACGATTATAGGTGCCCGCATCTTCGGCCGCTCCCGGCCCCCGCAGCAGCATGCCGCCGGTGTTGTGATACGATTGTGCACCCGCAATATTCGGGTGCGCCAACACAAAATCGGCTACTGCCCGGTTTTCGGGAATAGAAAATGGGTATTTATACGCCCCGCGTTGAATGTAATCGGGCTGCCAGTTCCATCCCCAATCACGATTCGGATCGTAGAAGCCTGTGCGGTCTTCGTTGATGCGGCCATCGCCATCCCGGTCGATGCCTTCCCATCCCAGCATATCGTACTCACCAAATTCGTCCGGCTTGGTTCGTACCATTCTGCGGGGATCGTCGGGGTCGGTTTTCCATTGGCCACGCGGATTTTTTCGGCGCATCTGCGTAATGTGTCCATCGTTGTTCAGATCGTCAAATTCATCTTCACTTTTCTGGCCGTCTCCATCATTATCCACCGGAATTACCCCCGACCGAGGTGAGTTCGGGTTATTGGGCTGACTCATAAAATGTTCGCGGCCGTCGGGATTAATGGTTGGCGCAATGTAAAACACACGGCTGTCCATCAACTCCCGGATAAAGTCGATATCCTCATAATTTTCTGCGAGATACCACGCGGTATAGAGCGAAATTTCTGAGCCCTGAATCTCATTCGAATGGATATTCCCGTCAATATAGTATCCTGGTTTTTCGGTGTGTGGCTTGTTGTTGTGATTGGTGACGGTAAGCAGCCAGATATCGCGCCCTTCGTACGATTTCCCAATCGATCTCAACCGAATCAGGTCGGGGTGGGCCTCGGCCAACTCACGGCTCAGATTTTCAATCCCCTCTACGGTTAAGTAGCGGTTCCAGCTGGCCTCCACCTTGGGGTTTTCGGGCGAACCCAGTGCACGAAAAAAGTTGGGATTGGTCTGTGCAGCAACAGAGAGCGCTGTAAAAAAGAATATAAACGTTGTAAGCAGGGTACGGTTCATATCAGAATCTCCTTGAAATTATCGAATTCGTTGAGTGAAGGCGGCAAAACCGGCAGATGGTGTTCCGGCACGGACCGACACCGATCCTCGTCCGCGAACCAGCCAGGTTAGCCGTTGCGACGCGCCTCCCTCCAGCCGGTCAATCTGTACATGCGGCCGTCCGCTTACCATCTCTAATTCACCATCTGTATCGAGCCACACATTGATCGGGCGTACCCACTGGCTGCGGGTGCCAAGTTCCGTTGAGGTGGGCAATTGGCCGCGATTGTAAAGATCCATGGTAACCCGGGTAAGATTGCGCCCGGCTTCTTCTACCATCACATTTTCAAACACAAGACCGGGCCGCATGGCCGCAAGATCGGTTATAAATTCGATATGAATGCCGGCCAGCGAATCTACCAAGGCATACGGCGGCGTGGTCATCGCAAAAGGTTTTATACCGCCCACTTCTACCGTTTGGTTCGGAAAGTCGGGGTGGTCAACCTCCTCCCATTCCACGAAGATATCGTACCCCTGTTCATCGGCCCACGCCAAGGCATTCACCTCGTCGTGGTCGGTATCCGACACAGACGGTATCCACCATCCGCCGGTTCCAAAACTGTAGCGTGCGTAGTGAAAATAGCCCCACTCCAAAAATCCGCCGGGCTGCAGTTCATACCGCGGTGCATTCTGTTGCGGAACCATCTCTTTGTACAGCTCTGAGACGGATCGGAAGACACCTGCATCATTTTGAAGGATTCCGGTAATGACCCGCTTGGCGGCATCCGCTCTGTTGTACGTCCACGGATTTGAGAGGTTGTTGCCGGGGCTGTAGGTAAACACGGCATACACATTAAAGGCGTCAAACAGCCAGTCTAACAAGGCTCGGTTTTCCGCTTCTGACACGGGAAACTCCCCTGCCCCGTAGTCGAATGCCGGGTATTGGTACGTAAAATTTTTATTCAAGTTCACACCTCCCTCGGGATCTTCATTAAACGATCCATCCTTGTCGCTGTCCAGCCCTTCACTAAAGAGGCGGTATTGACTCCGTTCGCCCTTCAGCGGATCGGCTTTTACCAAAACTCGTGGATCTTTGGGGTGCGGCATCCATTCGCCGGTGTTATCTGCTACCCGCATCATGGTAATCAGCCCGTCTCCGTTCAGGTCCTGATAGGGATCTTCGCTCACGCGGCCATCCCGATCAAGATCCGTTTCTCGGGCATTTACACTGCGTTCGTATACCAGGGAGGAAAAAAATTGAGCGGACGCGTCAGGATTCAGATTGGGAATAATATAAAATACCTGATCTTCAATCAGCTCAGCATGGCGGGGGTCGCGCAGCAGCGCCTCAGCGGTTTGCAAGGCGAGTTCAATACCGAGAATATGAGCACCATCCACTCCCGCCACAATGGCCAAAGCCGGTTTATTATCCAGATCTCCCGTCCCTACCGTCAGCCTCCAGATATCGTGGCCGCCGGGTGAGACAGCCATACTTTCGAGCCGCGTTTTGCCGGGATACTCGCTGGCAAGCTGCTGGAGGTGAGAGGTCATTTGTTGATAGTTACGGTAGTTCTCTTGTGCCTGCGACGGCTCGTGTAGAAGCAGCGGCACCAACAGAGCCAGTGAAACAAAGGACAGGGAAAGGCGAAGCATGGCAGATGATTTAATTAGTATAAAATGGATGTGCAGTTACACGGGGAATATTCCAATTATCTACGTCACGGTTCGTAAAAAAATGAAAAGCAGTTAGAAAAACCCGTACTATGTGTCAACTAAAATCACGACGACACCCGCCCGTTGC
>JBLRWS010000124.1:0-3912 GCA_047921075.1 Balneolaceae bacterium
CCGCAGCAGAAGCTATCAAATATGAATATTCATCGTCGCCTTCGTCGCCCGCTCAAGTAGCTGCTCCACATCGTCGCCAAGCAGGGTATAGTGGCCCATTTTACGCCCGATTTTGCTCTCCGTTTTTCCGTAGTGATGCAGGTGCCCATTGGCCATACAGAACCCATCATCCACATGCTCAAAAACAGCGGGGCGGTTGTGGGTGCCCAGCAGATTGATCATCACCGCCGCCGGAGCGGTCCGCTCGGTACTGCCCAACGGAAGGCCCGATACCGCGCGTACATGGTTCTCGAACTGCGAAGCCACCACGCCTTCGATGGTGTAGTGGCCTGAGTTATGGGGGCGCGGTGCCGATTCGTTCAGTACCAGCCGGTTGTCGGTGGTCAGGAAAAACTCGAACGCAAACACGCCTTTTCCTTCAATCGCTTCCACGGCCTGTACCGCTATTCGCTGCGCCTCTTTTTGAATGTCATCATGTACCGGTGCGGGTGATGTAACCGCCACGCAAATATGATTTTTCTGCACCGTCTCCACACAGGGGTAAACAACGTGTCCCTGTTCATTGGCCGCAACCTGCACGGCCAGCTCGTGGGTAAATGCCACAAACGCTTCGGCAACGATATCGTGACCGCGGCTGCCGCCAAGCTGATCAAACGCATCGCCGGCTTCGTCGATATTTCGCACGGTTCGGTTCCCGTATCCGTCGTACCCGCCTTTGGATGATTTGAGCAGAAACGGCCAGCCGTGCAGCTCACCAAATGCGTTCATCTCTTCAACGGATGTAATCAGCGCGTACGGCGCTACCTCAATTCCCGCATCTTCGAAGGTTTTTTTCTCGATCCATTTGTTTTCGATGCGGGCAAAGGTTTCGGGGGATGGGTAGATGGGCGTGCCGCTTTTTTCCCGCAACTGAAACAGCACCGAAGAGGGGATAAACTCATTTTCGAGGGTGATGACGTCGCACTGTTCTGCAAACCGGAGCAAGGCGTCGGCATCATCAAACGATCCGTAAAAAACATGAGGCGTCATCATGGTAACCGGCTCTTTTTCATTGGGACGGTCACTCAACACGGCTACCTGCATGCCGAATCGAAAGGCTTGCAGTGCCGACATGCGTGCGAGTTGTCCGGCTCCCAAAAAGCCGATGGTAAAATCAGAAGGCAGCGTTGTGCGCATAGAAACAGAAATCGTGAAAAGGTTTAAAAGAAGGTACCAATCTCTGCGGAAAACTGGAATGAATCTGCTTGCAAGAAGCAGAAGTCAGGATTTATTTGGAAGTAAAAATCGGTATCTTTGGTCGAATTTACGCATTGCTTACACATGAATATCAAAGAAAAGTTAGAGCAGGTCCGCCAGCGGTATCTCGAAATCAACCAGGCCATGGCCGACCCTGCTATCTACGATCGCCCCAAAGAGTACACCGAGCTTACCAAAGAGCATACACAGCTGAAAGAGTTAGTGGACGATTACGACCGGCTCGAAGAGATCGATCATCTACTGGCGGGCAACCGCGAATTGATGGACTCGGGCGAAGATCCCGAACTGGCCGACATGGCTGCGGCCGAAAGCAAAGAGCTGAAAGCCGAGCGGAACCGGCTGGAGGAAGAGATCAAAATGAAGCTGATTCCGAAAGATCCCGACGACTCCAAAAACTGCATTGTGGAGATACGCATGGGCACCGGCGGTGATGAAGCCGCGATTTTTGCCGGTGATCTGTTTGATATGTACCGCCGCTACGCCGAAAGTATGAAGTGGAAGCTGGAACTGCTGAACGTGCAGGAGGGCGACCACGGAGGATATAAAGAGATTGTGTTCCGCTTGTCGGGCCACGAAGTGTTTGGCATCATGAAGTACGAACGCGGCGTGCATCGTGTACAGCGGGTGCCTGATACCGAGTCGCAGGGGCGGGTGCATACCTCCGCGGCCACTGTGGCCGTACTGCCGGAAGTGGAGGAGGTAGAGGAGGTGCAGCTCAACATGAGCGACATCCGCGTGGATACCTTTCGTTCGAGCGGGGCCGGAGGGCAGCACGTAAACAAAACCGATTCAGCGATACGTTTGACGCACGAACCGACCGGTATTGTGGTAGAGTGCCAGCAGGAGCGTTCTCAACATCAAAACAAAGAGAGGGCGCTGACGATGCTGCGCTCCAAAATTTATGAAATTGAACAGGAAAAGCTCGAAGCCGAGCGCGCTGCCGAACGAAAAAGTCAGGTATCGACCGGTGATCGCAGCGCGAAAATTCGAACCTACAACTATCCGCAGGGCCGGCTTACCGACCACCGGATCAACCTTACGCTCTACAACCTGGATGCGATTATGAAGGGGGATCTGGCCGATGTGACCAAAGCGCTGCGTGTACAAGACAACCTTGAAAAATTACAAGCCGCAACGGCCGAGTAATATCACCATTCATCACACTAAAACGAACAAGACATTGAACTTTCCCAACCCTTTTTTCCGATGGCGTCCACACCCCTGGCACGGTTTAGACGCGGGTATTGACAGCCCCGGCATTGTAAACGCCTTTATTGAAATCACCTCGTTTGATACCATCAAGTACGAGGTAGACAAAAAAACCGGCTACATGCGTGTGGATCGTCCGCAGCGCAGCTCGTCATTGCCGCCATCGCTCTATGGATTTATTCCCCGCACCTTTTGCGGCAGCCGCATCGGGGCGCTCTCCAACAAAACCGACCGGGGGGATGAAGATCCGCTGGACATCTGTGTGTTGAGCGAACGGCCCATCGACCGAGCCGAGGTGATTCTGAGTGCCCGCGTAATTGGCGGCTTGCATATGATTGATGAGGGCGAAGCCGATGATAAAATCATCTCTGTGTTAAGCAACGACCGCTATTATAAAGACATCACCGAAATCGACCAGCTTCCCGAGGTTTTGATTGAACGCCTGCGGCACTATTTCGGCACCTATAAGCTGATACCGGGCCGGGAGACCGACGTCTACGTCGATCATGTGTATAAGCGTGAACGAGCGGAAGAGGTCATCCAGGCCGCTATGGCCGATTACGACGATATGTTTGGCAACTAAATCCCATCTGCAGTATGAAATTTATCGGAGCACATGTGAGCGCAGCCGGAGGGGTGGAAAACGCCCCGGAGCGGGCTCATGAGATCGGCGCCACCGCCTTTGCACTCTTTACCAAAAACCAGCGGCAGTGGGAGGCACCGCCTCTAACCGACGAAAGCATCGCGCAATTTAAAGAGCGGTGTGAGGCGTACGGATATACGGCAGATCGCATTTTACCGCACGACAGTTACCTGATTAATATCGGCCATCCCGAAAAAGAGAAACTGGAAAAGTCTCGCACGGCGTTTGTGGATGAGTTTCGACGGGCGGAACAGCTTGGGATCGGGTTGATCAATTTTCATCCCGGCAGCCATCTGAACAAGATAGACGAAGCCGATTGTCTGGCCCGCAATGCCGAATCGATCAATATCGCCTTGCGCGAAACATCAACCGTGAAAGCAGCCATTGAATGCACAGCCGGGCAGGGCACCAATCTCGGCTTTCGGTTCGAGCAGCTTGCAGCCATTATCGAGCAGGTGGATGACAAAAAGCGCGTGGGGGTCTGTATCGATACGGCTCACGCGTTTGCAGCGGGGTACGATCTCTCTACCGAAGCGGGCTTTACGGACGCCTTTTCCGATTTTGAACAGACGGTCGGGTTTGAGTATCTGCTGGCGATGCATATCAACGATTCCAAAAAAGAGTGCGGCACACGGGTGGATCGCCACGAGAGCCTGGGCGACGGACACATCGGCTGGAGCTGTTTTGCCCGGCTGATGGGTGATGAGCGGTTCAACGGTATTCCGTTTATTCTGGAAACACCCAATCCTGAGCGCTGGCCGGAAGAGATCTCCCGGCTGAAAGATGCGGCCGGTATTCGTTGA
>JBLRWS010000125.1:0-3776 GCA_047921075.1 Balneolaceae bacterium
TTCTCTTATTGGATAGCAGGTAAAGTACTAATTATCAATAGTTTTTGTGTTACGATAAAGAGAGGTGGCTGTGTAAGATTTTGGGGAAGGAAGTGGTTGCTATCCGGATTCAGATTGATTCCGGAAAAGCAGGTATCAAAACCGGATATCGGGCGGCGATAACATCACGCAGCCGGGAAATGTCGGTTGGACAAATGTTACAAGACTGTGATAACCGAGACTTGCGCCAAAATTCTTTATTGTTAATAATGCACGTTCATCTATATAAATCACCAACCAAAGGGATCATGATGAAAAGGGGAGCTCTTTATTTCTGTCTTCTGATTATTTCAGCGGCAGGGTGTGGCCGAGAATCTATCGAAAAGTCTGCACCTGAAACCGCCGCTACGTTTTTTGAAAAATCACCGCAAGCGGTTGCCAATCGGGTCGTTTTAGCAGAACTGCAACCATTGCAATCTGTGTATCTCGACTCGCTGAACATCTCATCGCCAAACACAGTACGGCTGGATGATAACTACATCTACATAAGTGAATCCGCCCCAATAACTGTGACAGTAATTTCAAAACACGACCTGTCGCTTGTTCGCACCATATCCTTTACCGAAGGAAGCGGTCTCGGAGAGTTGAGTGAATTTGCAGACTTTGATGTTTCATCAAATGCCATGGCTCTGCTCGATGGAAATGCACATAAAGTGGTCATTACAGGGTTAGACGGCATACCGAGCCATGAAATAGCCTTCAACAGCATACGCCCGAGCCGGCTCGCTTTTTTGGATGAAGACCATTTGATTCTCCTGTCCGAAAACACGAATAACTATATCATGAATGTGGTCAACCTCGACGGAGAGTTTATTCACCGCTTTATTGAGATAGAATCACCCGACAGTCATAACCCCTATCAATTTAGAGGCCGGGTTGTAGCAACGAAAGATCACCTCTATTTTGCCGGGCGTGCAGAATCCATCCTGAAAAAATATACAAAAGAAGGCGCTCTGCTTTTTACCAAAACCACCATTGATGATCTGCCCAGCGAACACAATTACATAACATTTCCGGCCGGAGGCGACGGTACTCCCCGGGGCTACTCTCCCGGTGTGCTTTGGAGCTTTTTTGATGTTGATGTGTGGGATCATCACATCATCACCGCCCCACACCATAACAGCAATCCGCAATTTACGCTCCTCGACATCTATAGCAGTAAAAACGGTGAGTATGAAGGGACACTGTTTGTAGAGGATCGCCCATTTTCTGTAGCCGCAGATGACAAGTATCTATACGTAGCTGAAAGCCGGGGTGGAGTTCGAACCCTTAAAAAATACCCCAATAATCTACGGGAATGGATTACGGGGAAGTAATCAAAACACCAATACACACGGTATTATTATGAACAAATTTTTTATTGTCACCATCCTGCTTGTTTCCGTTTCACTGCATGGGTGTACTCAAGAGATGTCCGCACCGGATACCACCGCAACATTCTTCAATAAATCGCCACAGCAAACATCCGACCGACTATTTATTACTGAACTGCAAGATCTGCAAACGGCATACCTCGACTCGATGGAGATTTTTGGTGTTTCCGGAATCCAATCAAACGCAGATTTTCTCATTTTAGGCGATTCACGTCAAAAAACGATTCATCGTATTCTCACAAGTGACCTGACGCTCTACGACTCTTTCCAACTCAATGAAGGGAACGGACCTGGCGAAATTATGGCCCTAAACGACTTTGATAGTACTGCAGAGCAAATTGCGATTTACGATGGGCGCTCCCGCAAGGTGTTGATAAGCGGCCTTGATGGAACACTCCGCAACGAGTTTCGGCTCAACGACCAATTTCCACACCGACTTACATTGTTAACAGACGGCCGGCTGTTAATTTTTTCCACCATTGTTATATCTAACCCGTTTCTTTTTACTGAAATGGACCTTGACGGACAACCGTACTCTTCATTTTTAGAGGTCCCCAATCCGGAGGAGCATAATTCGATTGAGTTTGTGGGTTACCTGTCTGCCGATAACCATAACCATATCTACTACGCCGGCTATCCCGAATCTATTCTAAAAAAATACGATCGGGATGGAACCCTGATCTTTTCCCGAACAACCATCGATAATTTTTCCAGCGAAAAGAACTATATGACACTTCGTGCCGATGAAGGGATGATTGCACGGGGGTACACCGACGATGCTCTGTTTGCGTTCGTTGATATTGATGTTTGGGATGATTATCTCATCACCGTTCCGCATCACAATGGAGATGCCGACTACAAATACATCGACATCTACAGCGCCCAAAGCGGAGACTATCTGGGTACGCTTAACACCTGGGGTTTTCCAAACAAAATAACTGCAGACGATGATTTTATTTACGTATTTGAAAGCCGCAGCGGTACACGAACCCTCAAAAAATACCCCAACAACCTGCACGAATGGTTTTCGGGGCAGTAAACATACGTCATATTAGGGACGGTCTTATCAGCATGTGCAACCGAAACGGAGATGGTGATAAAGGAACAGATCCGATCATTAATGAAACGCGATGAAAAAAAATTCACTCTTTTTTAATGTCCACTTTTTCCTTTTATGCACACTCCTGGCTTGTTCATCTTCACCGCAGACAACGGGTGATTTTCTTGTGGCGGAAGGGGATCGGATTGCGACTCTACAGAGTGAACGGATTCTGCATGATGAAATAGGTCTGGCAGATCTGAAGCGTATCAACGACTTTCTGATCCTCGCTACATCGCAGGACACCCTGTTGAAGATCTTTGACCAACAATTGAACCCTGTGGGACGTTTTGGCCGAACAGGTCGCGGGCCGGGAGAGTTTTTACGGCCGCCCATGATCAAAGATTATCGGCCTGGCGATGATGGTACCGCTGTTCTTGTATATGATGACATCAAGCGAAAGCTCATCGAGTTCCACCTCGAACGTTCGATCGAACAAGGTTCACTGGAATTGATCCGGGAGTTTGAATTTCCAGAGGCGTTTGCCGGGACTTTATTGCTCGACCTTTTTTATTTGAGCGATCACACCTATGTGGCAACGTACGACGACCGTTCTGCCGGCGTTCTGAATAAGAAGCGGGGCGGCCTCATTTTTGAGGAGGGTGTAAATGCCCCCCGACTCTTCGATTTAAAAAACCTGTCGATCGAACCGTACGAAACGTTTCCAGAGCTCAATCTCAACAATCGGTCCGTTGGCCGGTCAGGCGATCGCCGTACACTGTATTCTGCCTTTCGGTATTCCCCGTTTGTAGAAGTTTTTCATCTGGATGCTCCCGACCGCCCCGCTCTACAGCTCTACCCGGAGGAACCCCCACCGGATACCTACAGGCTGGATGAATTCAATGATCGAGCGCTGGTCGAGCACTTCAGAGACATTCACGTGGGCGAGCGATACATCTATCTGCTTTACACTGGCTATCCGTTTGGGGACGATCCGCCTGATCAAGGAGACTACTCCATTCGCATAATCACCCGGGACGGCCAGCCGGTGTATCAGTTTCTGATTGATGCGAAAGAGGATATCAGACGCTTTATAGTAGACGAACACCAGAAGCACATCATCGGGCTAAGCTGGAGTATGGACGCCCTTTATCGTTACGATTTTTCGGATAGCGAATTTACACCCTAAGCAGCAACCGGGTCTGCAAATCACCCACACCCCAACCACTATTCCCAACAACCAGTAGCTGAGCACTCAGCCGGGATGCTGCTCACAGCTACTCCGCATCCACAATCCGCACGGCCACCATCTTGTCGCCGGCGTC
>JBLRWS010000126.1:0-3750 GCA_047921075.1 Balneolaceae bacterium
AATGGCCGCATGTTAACTGCTCCACGTTTCGGATATACGACCAAGCCCTGATTATCAGGCATCTATAGTTCCCTTTTCACTTTTGCCTTTTCACTTTTCTCCCCAACAGATAACGAAGATTCCATAATTCCGCAACCGGCAACGGTTCTTTTACTTGCACTTATCGGCCAGAAAATGAATATTTCCAAACTTTCAATAACCCCCTAATCCAACCGTTGCTAACCATGGCCAATCAGCGTTTTATTATCTCCCGTCTCAGTCTCATGATGTTTCTCCAGTTTTTTATCTGGGGCGGCTTTTTCGTCACCATGGGCGTCTACCTTTTGGAGATTTTTCAGGGCGAAGAGGGGCTGAACACCATTATTGGCCAGGCGTACGCCACGCATAACTGGGCCGCTGTGCTGGCCCCCGTGCTCGTGGGACTGATCGCCGATCGCTATTTTAACGCGGAGCGGGTAAACGCGGTCTGCCATATTCTGGGCGCAGCGCTTCTCTGGTATGCCGCCACGATTGTGGATTCCCCCGCCCTCTTTATCTGGACCATGTTCGCCTATTTCATGCTCTACATGCCTACCCTGGCGCTGGTTAATGCGGTTGCATTCGCAAACATCGGCGATCCCGATAAGGAGTTTCCAAAGATTCGGGTTTGGGGAACCATCGGCTGGATTTTGGCCGGTTTTGTGGTTGCGCAGACGATTTTGGGATGGGTCAACATTCCGTTTCTGGCTTGGATCACCGGTGTGGAAGCCGGGATACAGTCTACCGCCATTCCGCTGCAGATGTCGGCGGTCATTTCGCTTGTGTACGGTTTCTACAGTTTCACACTGCCGGCGGCACCGCCATCCGAAAAAGGTACGAAATTCAATCTGGCCGAAGCGCTCGGCCTCGATGCGTTGAAGCTGCTTACCAATAAGAATTTCGCCATCTTCTCCTTCAGCAGTTTTGCGATCAGTATTCCGCTGGCCTTCTATTATGCACGCACCAACGACTTTATAGCAGCGGTGGCCTTCGGTGATGCCGCGCCTTCGTTTATGACGATCGGGCAGATGAGTGAAGTGCTCTTCATGGTTCTGATTCCGTTTTTTCTGGTTCGCCTGGGTGTAAAATGGATGCTTCTGGTGGGGATGCTGGCGTGGACCGCCCGCTATTTTCTCTTCGGAATATTTCCCGAATCCACGGTGCTGCTTCTGGTAGGTATTGCCCTGCACGGCGTCTGTTACGATTTCTTTTTCGTAACCGGGCAGCTCTACGTCGAGAAGAAAGCGCCCAAAAACCTGCGTGCCAGTGCCCAGGGGTTCTTCAACCTGCTTACCTATGGCGTTGGGATGCTTATCGGTAACTATCTGCTCGGCTGGTGGGGCGACCGCATCAGTCTGGATGGCGCCACCGAACAGGGGTGGCTCGACGGTGCGTTCGCATTCTGGATTATGCCGGCTATCGCCGCGTTGGTTGTGGCGGTCTTCTTCTTTTTCTTCTTTTGGGATGATGAAGTGGAGGCCGAAACCATCGATCCGAATGTATCCGGCCTGGCCGATGCCAACCCCGATGAGACCAGCCCCGGTACGATGGCCTGATGGGATCATTCGGCGGCCGTCGGCTCCGAGGTGAAAAGATCTCACGTTTTATAAACATTCTTTCTCAGCGCCCGCGAATCGTGTAGATTATCGGGTTCAACATCGTTTCCACTAACTCCTTACAAGCCATGCGAAAAACCGTATTTCTGATTGTCTCCCTCCTTCTTCTTCCGTTTGTTGCTCATGCTCAGGATTCCGGGTGGGTTCTCGAAGCGGACGATATCGACCCCAACAACTATTTTGGCATCACCTCAGCCAACGGTATGGTGGGTATTGTCTCATCTGCCGAACCGCTGAAGGTTAGCGACACCGTGCTGAACGGTGTGTACGATTTTTACGGCCGCGGACGTGTATCGAACATTCTGCGCGGGTTTAATTTTGCCGGGATGAACCTGGATGTGAACGGTGAGCGCATCAACCGAAACAATATTTCCGATATGCACCAGCGGCTACATATGCGAAACAGCACCATCGAAACGACCTTTACACACAACGGATTGGTAGACGTAACGCATACGGTGCGTGCCCTGCGTCACCTCCCCTTCACCAGTATGATCGATCTGGAAGTGACCGCCCTGCAGGATGTTACGATACGTCCGGCCAGCGTGATTGAGGCGCCCGACCACCTTCGCGATGTACGAAATTACTACAGCGTGATCGACCGGCCCCACGTACAGATACCGCTTATGACCTCTGTAGCCGACAGTCCTACCGGAAAACATACCGTTGCGGTATCAAACAGTTTTATCTTTTCTGAAGAGACGATGCCGCGCTACATCCACGAGGATTGGGATCACAACATGCATCTGGCACATCTCACTGTGGAGCTGAAGGCAGGCGAATCGTATCGGTTTACCGTGGTCAGCTCTGCCACCTCTACCGAACATTTTGCCGATCCGCAAAGCGAGGCGGAGCGTCTGAGTGTCTTTGCCATGCTCGAGGGCCGAGACCGGCTCATTATGCGGCACAACAACGAATGGGACAAGCTCTGGGAGAGCGACATCATCATTGAAGGAAATGAGCAGGATCAGCTGGATGTGCGTACGGCACTTTACCACCTGTACGCCTTCGTACGTGAAGGCTCCCGGCTGAGCCTCTCTCCGATGGGACTTTCCGGACTCGGCTACAACGGACATGTGTTTTGGGATACGGAGATCTGGATGTACCCTCCGCTTTTGATCATGAAGCCGGAACTGGCCCGCTCTCTGATCGATTACCGTTTTGACCGGCTTGAAGGGGCTCGCAACAAAGCGTTTAGCCACGGTTTTGGCGGTGTGATGTTCCCCTGGGAATCGAGCGATACGGGAGATGAAGCGACGCCGTTCTGGGCGCTAACCGGCCCGTTTCAGCATCACATTACCGCGGTGGTGGGCATCGCATTCTGGAACTACTATCAGGTGACGCAGGATCTGGACTGGCTTCGGGAAGAAGGGTTTACGGTTTTGAAAGAGACCGCTGCGTTTTGGCTTAGCCGTGTGGAGGAGAACAGCGACGGCGGTTTCGATATTATCAATGTGGTGGCCGCAGATGAACATGCCGAAAATGTAGACAATAACGCATTCACAAACGGTACGGCGATCAAGCTGCTGCGGTCTGCTGCCAAAGCTGCGCGGCAATTGGGAGAAGAGCCCGATCCGATGTGGGAGTATGTGGCCGACCGCATTCCAATTCTTGAATTTGAGGATGGCACAGTGCAGGAGCACGCCACCTATATGGGTGAAATGATCAAGCAAGCGGATGTAAACCTGCTCTCGTACCCGCTCGGGCTGGTTGATGATCCCGAGCAGATGCGCAAAAACCTGGCTTATTACGAGCAGCGGGTCGATCCCCGCGGTCCGGCCATGACCCACTCGGTCTACTCTACCATCAACTCTCGACTGGGGAATGCAGAGGACGCGTACCGGTTGTTCCGACAGGGGTATCAACCCAACAAGCTGCCGCCGTTTGGCGTGATTGCCGAAACAGCGGGCGGAACCAATCCCTATTTCATTACCGGTGCGGGCGGCTTTCTGCAAGCTGTGATCTCCGGATTTGCCGGCGTGGAGATCACGGATGAGGGACTTGTGCAGCTCGACACGCCGCTCCCCCGTGGATGGCGTTCGCTCACGATCAAAGGGGCCGGTGTGGATCGGGTAACGTATGTGAATTCGCGATAACCTGAGTTCGATTGATGATG
>JBLRWS010000127.1:0-3631 GCA_047921075.1 Balneolaceae bacterium
AAATGCCAAAATGCCGCTGCTTATGATTGGTGCCGGCGCCAATCGCAAGGATACACGGGAAGCATTAACAGAATTTATTGACCGCACAGGCATCTGCTTTTTCTGTACCCAGATGGGCAAGGGTGTGGTCGATGAACGGCATCCCCAATATCTGGGAACGGCGGCGCTCTCCGATCACGATTTTCTTCATCGAGCGATTGATAAAGCCGACCTCGTGATCAATGTGGGTCACGACACTGTGGAAAAACCACCCTTTTTTATGCACGAGGGTGGAAAAAAAGTGATTCACCTGAATTTTTTTCCCGCCGAGGTGGATGCCGTCTATTTCCCCCAGCTTAATGTGGTGGGTGATATCCGCACCTCCATTCAGCACATCTGCCGACACATCAGTGAAAAGACGGAATGGGACAACAGCTTTTACATGCAGATCAAAAAAGATGTTGACACTCACCTGAGTAAATATTTCAAAGATACCCGCTTCCCGATGCTGCCGCAGCGGCTGGTAAGCATTATGCGGGATACACTCGCCGAAGAGGATATCATTACTCTCGATAACGGTGTGTACAAAATCTGGTTTGCCCGCAACTACAAATGCTATGCCCCCAATACGCTATTGCTGGATAACGCACTGGCAACCATGGGAGCCGGCCTGCCCTCGGCAATGCTTGCAAAACTGATCAATCCCGATAAAAAAGTAGTGGCCGTTTGTGGCGACGGCGGGTTCATGATGAATTCGCAGGAACTGGAAACAGCCGTTCGAAACAACCTGGACATGGTGGTGATCATCGTAAACGACAGTTCCTACGGCATGATCAGGTGGAAGCAGGAAGATATGGGCTTCGACGATTTTGGCCTCAAATTCAATAATCCCGATTTTGTAAAATATGCCGAAAGCTACGGGGCTGCCGGACACCGGCCCGAGAGTGATGAGGATTTTCAGAAAACACTCAGCCATTGCTTGAATTCCAAAGGTGTCCACCTGATTGACCTTCAGATTGATTACTCACTGAATCACTCCATTTTAAATGTCCTCATCAAAGAGAAAACGCAAACCTTATAAACCATTTACCCATGTTAGAAATTGTATCCCCGTACGACTTAAGCCCGATTAAAAAACTCCCGATGCAATCAGCCGGTGATGTAGAGAACGCACTGGAAACGGCATACGCCCTGTTTCAGGATCAATCCGGATGGATAAAACCGCACAGGCGGGTGGCTATTTTGGAAAAGGCTGCTGAAATAGCAGAAAGCCGGATTGATGAACTGACCCAAACCGCTGCTGCTGAAGGCGGCAAACCGTACCGCGATTCCAAAGTGGAAGTACTGCGGGCAATCAATGGTATCAAAGTAGCGGCGGCAGAAATTGCGCAGCTCAAAGGCGAACAGGTTCCGATGGGGCTCACCGAAGCGTCTGAAAACAGGATTGCGTTCACCACACGAGAACCGATTGGGGTTGTGGCCGCGGTCAGTGCCTTTAATCATCCGCTGAATCTGATTGTGCACCAGGTCGTAACGGCTTTTGCTGCAGGCTGCCCGGTTATCGTAAAACCGGCACTTACAACTCCTCTCTCCTGCCTGGCACTGGTCGATATTCTCGAAGAAGCCGGCTGCCCCGACGGCTGGATTCAAACCCTGATATGCGGTAATGAAGAGGCTGAAAAACTGGTTACCGATAAACGGGTTAACTTTTTCACCTTTATCGGCTCGGCAAAAGTAGGATGGTACCTGCGGTCGAAACTGGCGCCCGGAACACGCTGCGCACTGGAGCATGGCGGTGCAGCTCCCGTTATCGTGGAAAAAGATGCCGATCTTGAAACAATGCTGCCGCTGCTGGCAAAAGGAGGATTTTACCACGCCGGGCAGGTCTGTGTATCGGTTCAACGGGTATTTGCTCATAAGGATATCGCCGACAAACTGGCCGGCAAACTTGCCCATTTGGCAGAAGAGTTAACCGTTGGCGACCCGCTTGATGAAGCAACTGATGTGGGCCCGTTGATACTTCCAAAAGAGGTTGACCGAGTGGAGGAGTGGGTGAATGAAGCTGTTGAAAAGGGAGCGGAGCTCATCTGCGGTGGCAAACGAATTTCAGATACCTGCTATCAACCTACCGTGCTACTCAACCCGCCGGATGATGTCCTTGTTTCTACGCAGGAAATTTTTGGGCCTGTGGTCTGTGTCTATTCCTACAGCGACAGGGATAAAGCGATACAACAGGCCAACGAACTGGATGTTCATTTTCAGGCGGCTGTGTTTACAAAAGATCTCGATATCGCGCTCGATTCGGTGAAGAAACTCAATGCCACGGCTGTTATGGTTAACGATCATACCGCGTTCCGGGTTGACTGGATGCCCTTTGGTGGGCGTGACGAATCCGGAATTGGAATGGGTGGTATTCCTCACTCCATGCACGATATGACCCGCGAGAAACTGTTGGTAATAAAAAGCAGTGTGCTATAACAGAGATTTTTAACCCTATAAATTACTCTAAAGTACGACGACCAATCATGGCATATATTCCATCCGATCAGACAAAAAAAATTAACGAAAAAGGCCTTTTTAGAACTACTGAGCCTTTCAGGTTTATCATGCGCTGCGTTGAAATTATTTCGGCACTGATCGTTCTTGGCGGTATTGCCATGATCTATTACGGGAATATCCTTATTGGGATATTCATGATTATCGGGGCTTTGGCCTTTTATGGAATTGAAGAGCTGTTTCTCCAAAGAAGAAGTGCAATTGTACGTATTTATGGCCCGCTTGGCAGAGTGAGATATATTTTTGAACAGGAGTTCCGGGATAAATTTCTGCAATATTTTAATGAACGGAACATGGATGGCCGCCCTATTCCCCGAGTCGTAAGAGATTACATATACCAGAGGGCCAAAGACGTGGCTGCCATATCAAGTTTTGGGTCTGAACTTGACAATTTTGACGTGGAAAACACAGTAAATGCCCGGCTTCTGCACAATAATTTCGGGCAGCCTGCGGAATGTAATGATTTCAAGGTAACCATCGGTGAACATCGAACTGGAGTAAAACCTTTTGATGTGATCAATACCATGAATGTATCGGCCATGAGTTATGGGTCGTTGAACTGGAAAGCGGCTGAATCACTCAGCAATGGCGCCAATGGTGTTGCATTTGTAAATACCGGCGAAGGCGGTTACGGGCCCCACGGTGTAGCCGGAAACGATACGGTTTTTCAAATTGGAACCGGAAAGTTCGGAGTCGGGGAATCGGTTACCCTTAATGGTGGCACCCAAACCCGCAAGTTGAACGATCAGATGCTTTCAGAGCTGGTAAAAGAGCACGATAATATTAAAATGATCCAGCTCAAAATTTCGCAAGGGGCCAAACCCGGTATTGGCGGGCATCTGCCCGGGTGCAAGGTAAATGAAGAGATTGCAGCTGTGCGAAAAATTCCAGTCGGCGTATCTGCAATAAGCCCACCCCAGCATTGTGAGCTGATATCGAAGTCTCCTAAAGATTCAATCATGAAGTTAATGGAGTTAATCAAGCGCATTCGTGAACTTACGTCGCTCCCGGTGGGGATTAAGCTGAGCGCGGGAAAACTCAGTGAAATTGATCTGCTTGTTGATGCGATGAAAGAAACGGGTGAAGGGCCCGATGA
>JBLRWS010000128.1:0-3556 GCA_047921075.1 Balneolaceae bacterium
CCTGCATGTGGGCGTTGTTCGGATTGTAGCCAAAATGCTGCGCATATTTACTCGCAAACGTGTTGGTAAACCCGTTCGGATTTGGAATGGCGTTGCCCAGCATCAGGTATTCGTACAGGTTCACTCCAAGCACCTCAACCGTATTGGTATTGGTTGGAACGCCAGCCTTTAAACTCCATTGGCTCGCCATTCCATCAATGTTGAAGGTGAGATTAAACGGCTCGCCGGGAATTGTTTTAACCGGATCGGTATTGATATTGGCATTGGCCGCCAGGGTAAAATTCTTGGTTGGGAAAACGTAGTCTACCAGCAGGTTTCCAAACACTTTCCCTTTTCCGTTACGGCGATCCACAATGGTAGCACCGGTTCCAAAATCGCCGTTGAACCCGACGTAGGTCATCCCACCGCCGTTGGTGCTGAATTCGCCCATCAGGTCCACATCAGCATTAAATCCCTGCTCTTCCGGAGAGGTGGCAATGGTAGCACCGGCATTGAACCCAAACAGATTATTCTGTGGTGTAAAGCTGCGCTCACCGGTGTTACTTACCGCCACTTCCATATTATTATAGGCTCCTCCGCCAAAACCGCGGAATGCAACACCCGACAAAAACGGAATCCCCGGATCGGGAAAATCAGCCTGTACATCCACCTGCCAGTAGCGGTAAATCTGGCCGCTGTTTTGATAGCTTGTATTGCCAAACTGTGCATTTGCCTCAATATTGAGGCCGGTACCGGTAAACTCCGCCTGTACATCGCCGCCCACCCGTTTTCCAAATATCGGATCATCGTTTTCGATATAGAGCGAGCCGTTGATATTTACCGCATTCAGACTGGCACTGACCGACAGCGAATCCAATGAGAGGCCTTCGTATTTGGGTGAAAACTTTTTGAAGTTGGCCGAATCATCTTCAATGGCTACATCGATGCCCATCGTGGTTTGCCCGCCCAGGTTTTCGCTCAGGTTAAAGACCGTGGTGAACCCGACACTGCCCTTCAGGAGCTGGCCGGGGCCCGGCGCTGTGGGCGTAAAGTTGATATTCTGAATGGTGACCGGGAAGTTGTGCATAAACTTCTGCGGGCTGGCCAGGCTCCATGCACCCATGTTAAAAGCCAGCCCGGTAGCTTCATCGTATTCAAACCCGAGGCCTGCAAATTCGAGGCCCATATTCACATTCGTAACCGGACTCAGATCCACATTGGCCCAGTTGATTCCCCCGTTCAGATTCATGTTAAAACCTTTGGTGTTCTGCCCCACGGTGGCCACAATGGATGACGACGGCTCCAGTGTCAGCATCCCCTTCAGCATATTGGTGTAGATCGGCCCATCGGGATCCACCGTCAGCTGAAACATCGTACCGTTCGGGGCAGCCACGCCCGTCACAAAAAGCCCGGTATAGTTCAGCGGTTGCTGCAGCGAATCAGGGTGGGTTGCCGGAATCGCGAGCTGCCCTTTGATGGTGCCCTCTACAAAGGAGTTGGTCAAAATCTTGATGCCGACCGAATCCACACTGGCATTCAGATCGGCAACGCTGGCATTGGGATACTGATACACATTGATCGCCGACGCCGCAAGCGTCACTCCCTGATTATCAATAATCAGATCCTGGATTCCGATTTCAGGCGGGCCACCGGTGTGCGTTTCAATGGACGCAGGCAGGCCAACCGTCAGGTTTTTGGCATGGAATCCACGCCAGGCTGTGGTGGTATCCACACCCATTGTGGTGTAGATTTCCGGAAATTCGATGCCGGCGGGATTCAGTGAGTCCGACATATCAAACGTGAACGCGTTCGCCTCGATCGTCATCCCTGTATCGCCCACAATTTCCGCTTTATCCAGGTTTCCGGAGAGCAGCAGATTATTCCAGGAATATCCGGTACCGCTCAGCGTAGCCGCAACTTTATCGGTGCCGTTATCGGGAACGGGCAGCAGCCAGTCGCGCGTAAATTCGCTCTGCATCTCTACACCAAACAGGGTAAACCCGGTGGGATCCCACTCAATAAAGGTACCCACGTTACTACCGTCCGGTGCCAGGAAGGTGAAATTTATATCGTTGTTGGCGTTGCCCACGGTGAGGTCGCTCACAATTTCGAGGCGGCCCTGTGCAAACTGAATGGAATCGGGATGAAATTCGAGCTCTTTCACCGCAAAGCCGAGCATGTCGGCATTGTTCCAGTCGGCCGGCATGTCGTACGCCGCCACGGCGTTCAGTTCCGATTTATTGGGCTGGAAGACCAGCTCTGTTACCGATACAAAAAAGTCGGGGAAGCCGATCTCCATGCCAAACGGCGCCTCGATCGGCGTGGTCGTGGTTTGCGTGGTGTTGTACTCAACATAGGGCTGCTGAACCATCCAGTTGTGCAGATCGGCAATCTCCTGATGATCGTAGGTGAGGGTGTTCACCCCAAGCTGAAGCGCAAAGGAAGTAGAGTAGAGCGGCGCGTTATCATCAATCACCGAGGTCACCTTGCCGCTTGTAAGCCGGTTGGTGTTCGGATCTACCGTAATCTTCTCAAACTCCACGGCCAGATGCGATTTGATCCAATCCAGAAAAATGGTGCCGCTTCCCGAAAAGGTATTGCCTCCCGCCGCATTGATGGTGAGGTTCTCTACTTCAAACTCTCCGTTAAACCCAACAAACAGCTCTTCCGGTTCCTCTTGCTCTTCCTCTTCTTCGTCGCCCTCTTCCTCATCATCTTTCGGCTCTTCTTCATCATCACCCGGTTCAGCCTCTCCCTGTCCGGGCGCATCCACTTCGATCACGCCATCTACATCCTGGGCGGGCGGCGGCGTTCCGGCAAACGGTGATGTTGGCACGGCCGGGGCTTTCCCACCGCCGAAATTGATCTTTATCCCGGCATTGGCAAAGAAATTGGTTTTGGGAGCCGATACCGTACGCTCCACCACCGGTGCATTTTCAAACTGGAAGAACATTTCTCCGGCACTGTCCACAAAACGTACTCGTTCCAGATCCCGCTCCTGAAAGGTGAACTCACGATCGCTCAGTTCATGCTGGATGCCTGTCTTCACATTAAAGCCGATTCGATTGCTGCGAAACGGGTTAAATTCGAGCTGAATCTGCGGGCGAATAGCTGCCGACCACTTGCTAAAGTCATCATCCGCCTCAAAGCTGGCAAGAGTAAACGCTGTGTCATCAAAATGACCATCCGGATCATTGAACTCTACGGTTTGTACCGGAGGATTTTTATAGCTTAATGCCAGATCAAGGCCCGCACTGAACTGAACCGGAAGACGTTCTCCGAACCTGAACCTCGGTCCGACATTGATGTAGAATGCGTTCCACTTATCAGCCGCCCCCTCAACAGCCGTAAAGCGTTCGAACCCGCTTCTGTACTGATCTGCATCGTAATTTGGTTCAAACGTAAAGAATCCCGATTCCAAACCTACCCCCCATCTTCCGGGCTGAAAACGGAACCCAATTTCCGGTTGAATGACGGTGGCGGTATTGGGATCGCCGATGAGTCCGCCGCCGAGGTTCAGGTCTATGGAGAAAGGCGGGGTTATATTTTGTGCGTTTGCAAAAGGTATAAATGAGGC
>JBLRWS010000129.1:0-3509 GCA_047921075.1 Balneolaceae bacterium
CGCTCAGTGAACAGGAACAAATACGACGGGAAAAACTGCAGGAGTTTGAAAAACTTGGCATCAACCCCTACCCGCATTCCTACGATGTAACCCACAATTCGGCCGACATTTTAGATCAGGAAGAGACGTACATCGCCGACGATCCGTCCAATCCGGACAATGCGCCGAGAGTATCGGTAGCCGGCCGTGTGATGACCCGTCGTATCATGGGCAAGGCCTCCTTTTTTACCCTGCAGGATTCCCGAGGCACCATTCAGGTGTACATCCGCCGCGATGATGTAGGCCAGGAGCTGTACAATACGGTTTTCAAGAAACTGACCGATATCGGCGATTTTGTCGGCATTACAGGGTTTGTGTTTAAAACACGTACCGGCGAGACCACCATCCACGCCGAATCGTTTACGTTTCTGGCCAAAACGGTACGTCCGCTTCCCACCCCCAAAGAGGTAGAAAACGAAGCGGGTGAAATGGTGACGTATGATGCGTTCACCGACAAGGAGCTGCGCTACCGCCAGCGATATGTGGATCTGGTAGTGAATCCGGAGGTGAAAGAGACCTTCATCAAGCGGACAAAAATTGTGCAAACCATGCGTAATTTTATGAACGAGCGCGGCTATCTGGAGGTAGAAACCCCCATTCTTCAGCCCATCTACGGCGGGGCTGCTGCCAAGCCGTTTGTGACGCATCACAACGCGCTGGATATGGATCTGTACCTTCGCATTGCCAACGAACTCTACCTGAAACGGCTGATTGTGGGCGGTTTTGAAGGGGTGTACGAGTTTTCGAAAGATTTCAGAAACGAAGGTCTCTCGCGGTTTCACAATCCGGAGTTTACACAGGTTGAGCTCTATGTGGCGTACAAAGACTACGACTGGATGATGTCGTTCATGGAGAAGATGGTGGAGGAGGTAGCCAAAGCGCTGCACGGATCCACAAAAGTGCCTGTGGGTGATCATGTGATCGATTTCAAAAGCCCGTGGCCGCGGATTCCGATGTACGAAGCGATTGAAAAGGAGACCTCACACGATCTGTCGGGTAAAACCGAGGAGGAGATTCGCACCATCGCAAAATCGCTGGGTATTGATGTAGACGAAAGCATGGGCAAAGGAAAGCTGATTGACGAAATTTTTGGCGAAACGGTTGAGCACAAACTCATACAGCCAACCTTTATCACCGATTACCCGATTGAGATGAGTCCCCTGGCCAAGAAACATCGCTCCAAAGAGGGGCTGGTAGAGCGGTTTGAAGCGATTTGCAATGGCAAGGAGATCGCCAATTCGTTTACCGAGCTGAACGATCCGGTAGACCAGCGCGAACGATTTGAAGAGCAGGCCCGCCTGCGCGCCGATGGCGATGAAGAGGCGATGGCGGTAGACGAAGATTTTCTCCGTGCCATTGAGTACGGCATGCCGCCAACGGCCGGTATCGGTATCGGTATCGATCGTCTGGCGATGATTATGACCAACTCCGAATCCATTCGGGATGTTCTCTTTTTCCCGCAAATGAGGCCGGAGTAACGGCGTGGACTTTCCGTTGGTTGCACAATGCCGGTTCAACGGATTCGTTCATCGGGTTCGGTCGGTTTTCACCCTATCATATCCTCAGCTTCCATGAATGTAACCTGGTACATTGCGAGACGCTACTTTAAGGGCAGCAACCGGGAATCGCGCTTCCTATCGTTTATCAAGATTATGGCCATTACCGGAGTAGCTGTCGGTTCGGCCGGCCTGCTGATCGCACTGGCTATTGTTCATGGGTTTAAATCGGCCATCAACGAAAAAATTATCGGATTTGCACCGCATGTCACGGTATCCACATTCGGTGCCATGCCCATCCAACGGGCCGATACGCTGGAGCTTCACCTCGCGGCTATAGACGGTGTACAACGGGTGGAGCCGGCCGTGCTGGGCCAGGTGATGATCCAATCGGCCAACGATATCAGCGGCACCATTTTGAAAGGCCTGCGCGATGGCGGGGATGTAACCGAGCTCGAAACATATATTGTGGAGGGCCGCTACTCGGTGGCTCCGGATGAGGAGGGATTTTCGGGCATTGTGCTGGGATCGGCACTGGCCGATCTGATCGGCGCATCGGTAGGAGACAAAGTCACCGTGTTTGCGCTGGATGGCCTGCCCACACCGCTCAATACGCCCGAGATCGAGCAGTACAGGGTGCAGGGAATTTACCAGACCGGTATCGATCGGTTTGATGATAATTTTGCGGTGACGGATATACGAAGCGTTCGAAACCTTCTTGGAATGCGGACCGACCAGGCCACAACGATGGAGATACAAGTGCGCTCGATACAGGAGATTCCGCAGGTGTACAGCACCATCCGGACGGCCTCCATCCCGTATGTGACTGAGAACATATATCAACGTTACCGTAACATCTTTGCCTGGGTAGACCTGCAGGAAGAGACCATACCGTTTGTGATCAGTGTGATGATTATTGTGGCCGCTTTTAACCTGATCGGGACCATTTTGATGATGGTACTGGAGCGGGTTCGCGATATCGGAATCTTAAAAACGATGGGGGCGAGGAGCCGTGCCATTCGGAAAATATTTTTGATTGAAGGTTTTTTTGTGGCGCTTACGGGACTGATTATCGGGATGGGTATTGCGCTTCTGTTTATGTGGTTGCAGCTTGAATATTCCATCATCCCGCTGAGTGAAGAAAATTACTATATGAGCACCGCTCCGGTTGAGCCGCAATGGATCGATTTTGTGATTGTGCCGGCGGTTACGATCGCTCTGTGCATGCTCGCCTCATGGCTGCCCGCACGCTTTGCCGCCAAAACCGACCCGGTAAAAGTGCTCGCATTCGGGCGATGAGTAATTCAGGAGAATGTTGTAGCGCGGGTCGCTGATCCCGAAAGTGTCCGGGATAGGCTCCGCGAAAGAGTTTGGGATGACACCGTAGCGCGGGTCGCTGACCCGCGAAGGATTGGCCTGGTTAAATGCCGTACTCACGCTCCACCCTTGCAACACGAACCCGAAAACTGGAGTACCATTCTTGATGGCCAAGTCGCTGAGCTTCTCGATGCTCTGCGTTCTTTTTCCAATTGGTGATGGACTCCAGGCTTTCCCAGTAGGAGACCGTGATACCTAAATCCTCCCGCACAGACTCCATACCCAAGAAACCTGGCTGGGATGCAGCCAGCTCGACCATCCTGTCTGCCATTTCCCCGTAACCATTGTCACCCTCGGTTCGATGGCTACTGAAAATAACAGCGTAATATGGCGGCTCAGGGGTTTTGGCTATTTCTGACATAGATCCCTCTAGGTATTTAACGGCTTGGCGGTTGTGCTGCGGGGCGACCAACTATCCAAAAATCCCGAACCTCTAACTCGTCCGCACGAACCGCTGGTTAATGACCGATTTGATTATTGCTTAGATTCGATGATCTCTTCTACTTTTGTTTTGAGATCCAAAATATCTTCAGTTGCTACAATCCAAATCATATTAAGAGTTACACCAAAATATTCATGAATAATGATATCCCTAAT
>JBLRWS010000130.1:0-3496 GCA_047921075.1 Balneolaceae bacterium
TCACTTCATCCTCAACAATCGTGTGCCCTTTTCCGGGATATATTTCTTTGGTGACATTTCCGTTCAGTTTCTGAAAAACGTCGGCAGATTGATGAATTCTTTCCACATCAAACCAGGGGTCATTTTCACCGGCCCCGATCAAAATGGGTGTGTCTTGCAATGATCCGGTATAGAGTTCCGGATTTACGGCCTCACCAATCAATCCTCCGCTCAATCCGATCACACCTCCGTATCGCATGGGATGCCGGGCGGCATACTCTTGTGCAAGACAGGCTCCCTGCGAAAAACCGAGAAGTACAATCCGCTCTGTAGGCACGCCTTCGCTGTGTAGCTGGTTGATCAAATCATAGATCTGCTGCAAGGCGCTGTTTAGCCACGGTTCATTTTTTTCAACGGGGTCGGTAAACGGGTAGGGGTACCAGGCACGAGCGTCGGCCTGTGGCGCCAGATAACGTACATCCGGCTGGGCAAAATCATCGCTCAGCGAGAGAATTCCTTTTGCGGTTGCACCGCGTCCGTGCAGCATAATCATCGCCGCCTTGGCGCGAGACGCGGGGGCGCCGCTTTCGGCAACCGGCTGCCCCTGGTGAGGGCCGGAAACAGGTTTATTTTGGGTGATACGGAAGAGTGACATGGCTTTTCTTTACAATTGAAAGACCTTCAGGATTTTATGTATATGTTTAGCGGTTTCACGGGGATGTTGTAGCCCGGCTCGCTGAGCCGGAAGGCTTGATAATGTTGTAGAACGGGTAATATTGAGTTTCTCGGAGATTAAGAAATTGCCGAATGTAGAAAAGCTGTGGTTTTGGCGAAATTTAGTCAACTCGGGTCAGTGGCCCGAGCTATTGTACTGCCAATGTTTAATGAAAGACCTCCAAGGTTTCAAAAAACCTGGAGGTCTTCGTTAGTTTTAGTTTATGCCTTGATTTCAGGCAGCCTTTTTTCAATCATCTCCCGGCGGTTTTCCAGAGAGGAGGGAAGCCATATTTCCCGCCCAAGATCAGCTTCGTCCTGAACGGCTTTATAGCCCGGTCCGTCGGTAGCAATTTCAAAAAGCACATCCCCCGGCGATTTAAAATAGACCGACCGGAAAAAATGGCGGTCAATCACTTCCGTGGGGTAGAGGCCTCTTTTTTGAACATCTCTCTGCATCCTTCTGTGCTCTTCGTCATCGTTGGCCCGGAAGGCTACATGATGAACGGTTCCCCGCCCGGTTTTGCCCTGCTTGGGCTCAACCTTTTCGAGGATCACATACCCGCCTACGTTATTGCCGGTTCCATACAGCGTTTGGTTATCCTCTTCATCCGCTTTTTCAAACCCGAAAACGTCCGTTAACAGTTTTCCGGTTGAGCCGGTTTCTGTAAGCTTCAAGGTGGTGCTCCAAAACCCGCGGATGCCGTACACTTCCGGCACCGTGCTGTTTTTCCAGGCCGGCACGGAGTTGACGTTTTCATCAAAAACGAGCTCCAGGTTTAACCGGTCGGGATCCTGAAAAGAGATCACCTGCTTCCCGAATCGCTCAAATGGCCCGTGAAAGTCAATGCCTTCTTCGCCAAAACGTTCCGCCCAGTACGCCATCGAGCCGGAGGGCACGGCAAAAGAGACGACCGTGGCCTCGCCGCTGCCCGGTTTCCCCTGTACCGCCATTGGCCAGGGAAAAAAGGTAAGGCTGGAACCGATTTGGGACGTTCCGTTCACAAAAAACAGATGGTATGTGGAAGGATCATCCTGGTTTACGGTTTTCATAATCAGGCGCAACCCCAGTTTTTTTGCATAAAAATCGGTGGTTCGCTGCCCGTCACCGCCCAAAACGGTGATGTGGTGGATTCCTTTATTTTGAGTGTTCATGGATTTTAGATGGTAGGTTAATAGATACTCATTGAAATGTGTTCACCCATTCCTCAAAACTGTCGAGGTATCTTTTCAAATATTTCCGGGTTGTTTCGTCTGTCAAAACTCCGTTCTCGTTAAATTTTTCGTGCGCCCGAAAAACCAGCATTTCGGGGACTGGCATACAAAAAACATTGAGAGATTTAAGCGAGAGCCGAAGCTGATCCTGGCTCCGGGCCGTACCGGTGATGCCAGGGCTGGCACCCAGTATTCCCGCAGGTATCCCGCTGATTGGCATATCCTTAGCCGGACGCGAGGCCCAATCAATCGCATTCTTGGTCACCCCGGTCATGCCGTGGTTATATTCAGGTGATGCGATCAACAGGCCATCGGCCTCCCGAATGGCCTCCTTAAATTCTGCAACTCGCTGCGGATCCCCCTCTGCCTCGAGGTCTGCATTAAAGAGTGGAATACCCGCGAGATCAAACAGCTCGATCTCCAGGCCGTCAGGTGCCAACTCTTTGGCCGCCCGCAGCAGGGCTTTGTTGAGGGATTCTTTTCTGAGACTACCTGCAAATGCTACGATTTTCATCGGTTTTGAGGGTTGGTTGTCGGTTTCTGTTTAAACGTGTGGACCACCTTATCGCCTTCTTTTCAGAACATCCTGCAGCGATTCATCTCTTTCGATGATGGATTTTACAAACGGACACAACGGAATCAATTTTAACTCATGTTTTCGTGCATAATTCACAATCTGTTCAACCAGCTTTCTGCCGATACTCTGCCCTTCTACATCATCAGAGACTTCCATGTGGTCAACAATGACCTGGGTACTGCCCAGCTTTGTGTAGGTGATTTTAGCTGCTGTATCACCGTTTCGTTCAATATAAAATTCTCCTTTTGTATCTCCGCTATGATGTTGGATGTTCATGACTGTGTTGATTTTTGGATGATGTTAACGTCGTGATATCCCGGTAAGTCGAAACTGGACAGGTTTAATCTATCTCAAGAGAATCCCGATCCCAGGTAAAGGCAGTTCCGGCCAGTGGTTCGTTTTATGTTGCGCTTGTGATTTCATTACGCCTCCATTACAGGTTTATCGTTCGTGCAATGTGTAATTTTTTTGACGTTTTGATACGTAAAACATTCAGTTACACATTGAATAGTTTAATGTTTAACTAAAATAAACATTTCTCAATTAAAATGCCACCCGCACCGTTTCTCATTCGCCGGCTACCCGTAGAGGTGAAAATGTGAGTGATCGAAAACATATCGCTGGCTCAGTAGGCGATGCGGTTGACAAATTGTAATGCCTCTGGAAGATAGGTGTCTGATTATTTGTTTAAACATTTGCTTAAATGACGCAATAAGAATACGTTTAAGCAGTTTCTTATATAAACCAAATTCATTGACCCATGTTTAAAGAATCCTGTATACGTGATGTTGCCGATCTGAGCCAGATCAATGCCTGCATTGGCGCGCTGCACGAGGTGGAGCCTTCGATATTGAAATTAACAGATGTGTTAAAGCTTGCCGGAAATGATGTGCGCCTGAAAATTCTGTTTTTGCTGAATAACGAAGAAAATCTCTGTCCGTGCGACCTGGCCGATATTCTGGATATGACGGTTCCGGCCGTTTCTCAGCATCTGCGGAAACTGAAAGATGG
>JBLRWS010000131.1:0-3455 GCA_047921075.1 Balneolaceae bacterium
TTGAACAGACATACCATGTCTGAGCCGGGTTCGGAGTGTGAAAGACATGGTATGTCTGCCTTACTCAACACCTAGCGCCATATCGCAATCAACGAAGGGATCGATCTGCATTCAGTTCTTGAACAGACATACCATGTCTAATACTACTCCCCACCCACAGGTTCTTCTTTCCTTTTTTTCTCTGAGCCAGTCCCCCCATTAGCCGGAATCCCTGCTGGCTGCGGCGCCGGCTGCTCCGCTCCGGTAAGCGTTCGCTTCAGCCATTCACTGAAGGTGTTGATGATGAGGTAGAGACTGGGCACTACGAAGAGCGTCAGAAACATGGAGACGAGCAGGCCGCCTACAACAGCAATGGCTAAGGGTCGCATTAGCTCGGAACCCTCTCCCATCCCGATCGCCAGAGGCAGCATTCCACAAACTGTAGTGAGGGTAGTCATTAAAATGGGACGGAAACGGATGCTGCCGGCATCCACCGCTGAATCAAACGGCGTCATTCCCTTCTCATTTCGTGCAATTTCGATATACTCTACCAGCAGAATGGCGTTGTTTACCACGATGCCCACGAGCAGAATAACGCCCAGAAGAACGGGGGCGCTGAGGTTGGTTCCCGTGATGAGCAGAGCGGCACCCACACCGATCAGAGCCAGCGGCACAGCGATGAGTATGATCAGCGGATTGGCCAGGCGCTCGTATTGCACCGCCATCACCACAAATACCAGAAAGATGGCGAGCAGGGTAACGGTGGCAAGCACGCGGTTTGTCTCCTGAATCACCTCCTCTTCGCCGCCAAAAATGAGGCTGTAGCCTTGGGGCAGCTCATAGCCGGCCAGGCGTTCACGAATTTCATCATTGATGGTGCCTACATCAGAAATTGCCTGATTCACCTCCCCATCCATACGAAGCACACGCACCTGGTTCTCCCGCTCGATATGTGCGGGGCCGTCGGTAAGCCGGAACGAAGCGACATCGGCCAGGGGAACCGCGCCGCCATCGGGCCTAAAAATCAATATCTGGCTCAGGTCTTCATCGTTGGTCACCCGATCGCGCGGCAGCATCACACGGATGTCGTACTCGGCGCTGCCGGTGGCGAAACGGGTGGGCACATCACCCAACACGGCCGTTCGTACAGCATCACCGATATCACCGATTTTTAGCCCCAGCGCAGTGGCGCGCTCGCGGTCTACATCCACCTCCAGCATCGGGCTTCGGTCGTCGCGGCTGATGTCAAAATTGATCAGGCCGGGAATATCCTCCAGCTCAAACAGTAAATCGCGCCCAATACGATCGAGCCGGTCGATATTGTCTCCCACTATCCCGATCGAAATTTCCGATCCGGCCGGATTGGTACGGATTCCCGAAATACTGGGCAAGCTCACGCTGGTTTGTGCACCGGGAATGGCCAGAGAATCCATCTTGGCCTGCATTCTTTGCACCCACTCATTGGGGCTCATCTCGCGCCGTTCGGAGGCAGGTACCAGATTCACGCTGAACCGCGCGGTGCCCGGACGTTCGTTGATGACCCCCTCCGACAAATGCCCGCCCACCAGGCTGAACACACTCTCCACAAACGGCATGGAGTGAATCGCCTCTTCTACCTCCAGCGCGTAGCGGTTGGTCTCTTGCGGCGTGGCGCCCGACGGCATGTTAAAATTCACGCCAAAATTGCCATCGTCCACCTGCGGCAGAAATTCGTTGCCGAGATCATCCATCAAATAGAGTGTGCCGCCCAGTAAAACGAACGCACCCGCAACTACGCCCCACCGAAACCGCAACACGCCGCGCAGAGAGGAGGTATAGATACCCGTAAGCTTTTTGAGCACGTTGTTAAACGCCCGGTTGAACCGGCTGCCTTCAAGCCCGCTTCTGTAGTTGATTTTGCTCAGCAGAGCAGCCAGCATCGGAACCAGGGTAAGTGCCGCCGCCAGCGATGCGAGAATGGCAAAAGCGATGGTAAGGATCAGCTCGCTAAAAAGCAGAGAGGCCAGCCCGGTGATGAGCAGAAACGGAAGCACTGCGGCAAGGTTGGTCATGGTAGACGCCACCACCGCGGAGGAGACTTCGGCTGCACCCTCGTGGGCAGAATCCTCGGCCGATTTTTCCAGCTCTTCGTTATGGCGAAAAATGTTTTCGAGCATGACGATGGCGTTGTCGAGCAACAGACCCACGCCCAGTGCCAGCCCACCGAGGCTCATGATGTTGAGCGTAAGATTACCCAGGCCCATCAATGCAAACGTGGCCATAATCGCGATTGGGATAGAGAGCCCAATCACAAAACTTTTGCGCAGGCTGCCCAGGAATAGAAGTACCACCAGCATTGCCAGCACGCCGCCAAGTATTGCTGCCGTGCTCACCGCGCCGATGGAGCTGGTAATGAAAAAGGATTGATCCTGCGTGGCCTGATACTGAATATCCGCCGGGATAAAACCGCTGCCCTCCAGCCGGGTCATTTCCGCTTTTACTCGGTTGATCACCTCCAGGGTATTGGCGTCGGGGAGTTTGGTGATGCTGAGCTGCATGGACGGTTCCCCGTTCAGCCGAACAAAAAGACGCTCCTCGCGATGGCTGTCGCGCACATCGGCCACTTCGGCGAGACGGATGGTTTGCGTACTGTTCGGGATTAGCAGCCGCACATTGGCGATATCATCCACCGACAGAAACCGTCCGTCGGTTTTAGCCATCACATCAAAGCGGTCGGAGGTGACTTGTCCCGCCGCTACGTCGCGGTTTTCCTCTTCCAGGGCGGTGGTTACATCGTTCATCGATAGTTTGTAGGAATGGAGGCGGTCTACATCTACCACCACCTGCAGCTCGCGGAGAAGCCCTCCGGCAACCAGCACACCACCCACTCCCTGAATGGCCTGCAGCTGTGGCGAAAGATCGTTTTCCATCCAGTCGCGTACCTCGATGGGAGAGCGTGCCGTGGAGCTGAAGCCGGCTACGTAAACCGGGTCCTGCGAGGGATCGTATTTAAAAATCCGCGGGGGATCGATGTCCTGCGGCATCTGCGTGCGGGCAAACTCCAGATTTCGCGAGGCGTCCTGCAGCGCCACGTCGATGTCGGTTCCGTAATCAAAAAAGAGCTCTATGTTGGTTCGCCCTTCCGAGGCCCTGCCGGTTATGCGGATCAGGTTTTCGGTTGCCGCCAGGTTCCGTTCCAGCACGCGGGTTACCTGCTGTTCCATCACCTCCGGCGCGGTGCCGGGATAGTTCACCGTTACCCGAATTTGCGGGTAGGTAATCTCCGGGAGCAGGTCAACCGGCAGCCGGTCCAGAAAGAAAAAACCCAGCACAATAACCACCGTGGAGATCGCCATGGTGCCGATCGGCCGACGGATGGCGTGGCTGGCCAACCCTTCCCTGCGCCGGCCATTGGTGCTATGTTTTGGGGTTTTTGGCATTCATTGTTGTTGAAAATTATCTATTGTTTAGCATCAGAAGACTCCATGAAGGAGGGG
>JBLRWS010000132.1:0-3371 GCA_047921075.1 Balneolaceae bacterium
AGCATACCACGCAGGCTTGTCCATTACCCACACGAATCAACATAGAGCCAAAAAATTACTCCTCTCCCCGAAAACTTTTGGGAAGCGAACTTTTGGACTCTTACGAAGAATCGTATTACGCGAACTCAGATTATGTGAACTATATCCATCGCAGCCTCAGGAAAAGGCCGTATAACTATGCGTTATCGTCCGGCGAAAACCATACTCTCTCAATCATCAAGGCGATGGGCCCGATGATAAAGAGTGCATAGAACGGGGCGTACACCGCCTCCCCCATTCGGAGGAAAAATTCGAGCAAGGCGATAAGAAAGGCGACCAGCGACTGCCCTTTTTTGGATTGGAGCGTGGTTTTGGGATCGGTGATCATGAACAAGGCAAACAACTGATACATAGGCCCGGTCAATGGCGCCACCTCTGCCATAAACAGATCGCCGGTCATCAGGCTGCGAACCCAGGCAAATGCGATAAACGAGAGGATATAGACCGCCGTGATGTTCATCCGGTTGGCCCGCCAAATGGTGATCAGCCCCACCAGCCAGATCACCAGCATCGCCCACATGTTATTGCCCCACTGAATGCTGAGCACCGCCATACTGTCGGACGCGATTAAGAGCATTACTACAATACCGAAATTGGTGGGGTTAAAAATATGGGTGCCCCGAAAACGAAAGACATATTTTGAAGCGATGGAGATCGCCGCACAGAGTGCGAATGGCCAGATCATGGGCGAGCGCACCAAAATTCCTGCCGATATCCCCGACACGTAGGCGCTGGACAGGTTCCGCCAGTTGCCGGTAACCAGCTTGTGCAGCAGTGCCTCGGTAACGAATGCCGCGCCAACGGCTGCAAGGAGCTTGGTATAGGTATCGAGTATTCCGAACGAAAGGTGCGCCGCAAGCAGGATGCCGCTGATTAGCAGCGGGGCGATGTATGCTCTCGGAATGGTAAACGATTCGGACAGCCGAAACAGCCTGGCTTCAGGTTGCGGCATTACTCTTCCTCCATAATACGATGACGGGTGTTGATCTCCGGGCCGGTGATCGTCTGTCGAAGACCCGACGGCCACCGTATCTCAACCTGCTCGATGCGATCGGCCGTTCCCAGGCCAAAATGAACCGCACGCTGCCCCTGAGAGCTAAAGGCATCTCCCCCGCTCACATACTTGCGGGTCGTGCTGCCATCTACCGTTAGAAGAACTTCTGCCCCGATGGCGCTGCGGTTAGAGCGCGTACCCTGCAGCTGAAACGATACCCAGTGGTGATCGGGGCGAACCGTGTTGCGATAGACGGTGACGGGCTGGTGCTGATTGGCCACAATCACATCGAGCGAGCCGTCGCCAAACAGATCGGCCATGGCCACAGCGCGGCTGTCGAGGGTGAGCTCGCCGTTTACCGCACGGGCTACCTCCCTGAAACGGCCGGCGCCGTCGTTCAGCCAGATTTTATTGGTCTGATATCCCGAAAAGGTTCGGTTGTTCATCTCCGGCCAGTTTCTCGCATCCATAATAATGGCGCGGTTTCCGCCAACCACTTTGGTATAATCGTACCAGTAGTCGGTGCCGGGTTCCGCCGAGATGTACCCATTGGCTACATAGAGATCGATGAACCCGTTGTTGTTCAAGTCGGCAAATTGTCCGCCATAACTCCAGTCGCCGACCTCCACACCCATGCTGCCGGCCACATTCCGGAATCTCGGGATCTCTCCATCGGAAGTGGTACCCGACTTGACCCATAAATTATTTCCCTGCATCAAAACGCCGGGTTCGGAGATGTTGGTGATGTAGATGGCGTACTCTCCCCGATTCAAAATATCACCCACCGCCACACTCATGCCGCTTTTCGGCACAAATCCGAGTCCTGCTTCCTGCCCGGTGCTTCTGAAGAGTCTGCCGCCCTCGTTGATGAAGATTTCATCCACACCGTAATCGTTGGCCAGAATAAGATCGGGATAGCCGGAGTTGTTGATATCGGCCGCAGCGGCAGCCAGTGTCCAGCGGCGCGTCTCCTGCAAGCCCAGCTCCTCCGAGACGTCGGTAAAGGTGCCGTCGCCGTTGTTCCGAAAAAGATAATTAAGCCCGCCGTTGGTGGCGTACTCGTAACTGTCGGGCATTACCAGGGTGTGTTCGAGATTGAACAGGTTCACATCTTCGTGATAGTACCCGGCCACAAACAGATCCAGATAACCGTTGCGGTTGTAATCGAGCCAGACGGCGCTGTTGGCGTTGATGTGCCCGGGCAGCCCGGCTTCATCACTTACGTTGGTAAAGGTGCCGTCTTCTTCGTGGCGGAACAGTTCGGGCTTGCCCCAACGGTACAGAAAAAGATCTTCACGGCCGTTGTTCAGGTAGTCGCCCCACACCGACCCCATCGAGGCTCCTGTATCGGGACGGTTCATGTCGGCGAGGCCAACCTCCGCGGCGATATCGGTAAAGGTTCCATCCCCATTGTTTTTGTAGAGTGCATTGGGCGTGCCAAATTCGCTGCTGGTGAGATAGATATCGGGGTAGCCGTCGCCATCCAGATCGGTGATGGAAACCGATGCGCCTACCGATGAAATTTGCGGCAAAATGTGCTCGAGCTGCTTGTCTACCGTAGCCCTTTGATGCACAAAATCGATGCCGGAGTTTGCCGTTACGTCGGTCAGATAAAATCCGTAGCGATCGAGCGCCTCATCGGCACGTTCAAAGAGACCGGGCGCGCGCATCTCCTCCACTTTGTTCATCACAAACGGTATGGAGAGCAGTGCCACAAAAATGGCAATGACAACAAACTGGATTCCTTTACTCTGTTTCATTCTACCGATAGTCTGATCGTTGATTTACGGTTCCGGAAAAACGAGTGCCGTACGGAAGGCGTGCGGCGTTACGTATCGGGTATGATAGATCGCCCAATCGTCGCGAAAACGCTGGAATACGGGATCCTCATACAGCGAGCCGGGCGACCCATAATCCACATCCCGCTGTCCATGATACGGAAGCGGATGCACCGTGGCCGACGCCCCCGTGTTGTAATCGCCATCTTTAATCCATCCATCCGAAACAAAAACGAAACTTCGGGCCATTCCGTCTGCCACCGGCCCGTCGGGCTCGAAGGTGAGCAGCAGCTCGTCTCCCGCATTCATAATAACGTAGCGGTCGTCAATATCGGCCAGCAGTTCGGATACGTCACCAAAGCGGGTGTGGAACCCTTCCAGGTCGCGCCAGCGTTGACGCGTGCTCGCCACCTCGGAATAGTCGGGCAGTTTCGGCGAGAGTGAATCGGCCGTGTACCACTCCGAGAAGCCGCGGTACCGAAGTTCCTGCCTGATGGGATGTAATTCCCGCTCGTTCATGAGTGATTCGTCGAGTTTCTCGGCTACAAAAATGCCGTCCC
>JBLRWS010000133.1:0-3270 GCA_047921075.1 Balneolaceae bacterium
CGGTTGAGATTGAACTGCTGCAAATACCGGCCAACTGCTCGGTGTCGGGAGAGAACCCACGATCGGTTGAGGTGGTGACGAATGTTGTTTCGGAAACGGAATTCCTGATAACCTGCAAGCTGGTGTTGAGAGATAAAATTGCGTTTGCAAGCGATCGCGCCGGTGGTGCGTTCAATATTTATGTCATGAACTCCGATGGCTCCGGTGTACGGCAATTAACGTTTAACAATAATATAGAAGACCGTCGGCCGGTGATTTCACCCGACGGTACAAAAATTGCATTTAATCATGGGGGAAATGTTGCGGTTATGGATTCGGATGGCAGCAATATGCGGACACTGGCATCTGTTGAAGGAAAGGCACCACTACCGCAGCTCATAAAATCCGAACCCTCCTGGTCGCCCGACGGAAGCAAAATTGCATACACCGTACATAATACGGGCAACAACAACAAAGACATCTGGGTGATGAATGCAGACGGATCCGGGCAGACTCCGTTGATTGCCGACAGCAACCAGAATTATTGGGCGCCGGACTGGAAGCCGGACGGGAGTAAACTCATTTTTGTGAGTACAAGGGTAACAACAATCGGTGATGATGCCGTAACAAAGATCGTTGTTAACGACCTGTTTTGGGCCGATGCAGACGGATCGAACATTCAATTGTTCAATCCAAATGCGACCGGGAATAACACCAATCCCCGGTGGACGTCTGATATTTCTGTTACGTTTACATCCGACCGTGACGGGCAAGAAGAGGTCTACTTTTTTGTTCTGTTCGGCGATGTGGCCCTAACCAGCGGAAACTCTCCCAGCCGCTGGCCGTCGGGCTCACCCGATAACTCCCGGATCGTTTTTGCCAGAGAAGGACGGTCAGGACTCGGAGGACCGATTGTCTATCAGATCGTGACTATAAGCACCAGTACCAGTAATCCGGATATACGTGGTATTACCGGGAATTTTTTCAACGATGTGGAACCTCACTGGAGTCCGGTACAAGAGTAATTCGCCAACAGACGCAGCAAAAGCAGGCGATGCCGTGCACGGTTCGTACGTGCGAAAACAGTGCATTGGAACCGATCTTCAAAAAGCCACGCCGGCAGGTGTGGCTTTTTTTGTGTTGATTATTCTCTTTCGATAGCTGGTCGACTATCACCAAGTATTTTTACATATTCTCTGATATGCACAGTATCACTGAATCCTTAACATCTCTTCGCTCCGATACGTCCAATCCCTGGCCGGAGGGGGTGAATGGTCGTGCCCCGCATAAGCCGTTTTTGCTGCTTGCCATTATGGACGGAATTGAACAGGGGTGGATACAGGACAACCGCATTGAACTCACCCAGCCTTTGATCGAGACCTTTTTTGAATACTGGAACCGGCTGATGGGAAAGGATCAGGCCACAACCATCGCCCTCCCTTTTTATCATATGAAGAGTGAAGGGTTTTGGAAGCTCCGGTATAAAGATGGAAAACCGGAATATAAAAGCTCTCCCTCTCTGGGCGGACTCATTGACAGAACCCACCATGCAGAACTGGATGACGAGCTATACAATCTGATGGCCCGCCCCGACGGGCGCAGCGAAATCCGTTCACTGCTTATTCACACCTATTTTTCCGGGGAGGCTGCTCACAATGTTGCCCAAATCAGCAGCTTCAACCGCCAATCGTACGAATATTCCATCCAGCTCGAGTCGTTTGCGGCGGAGCCGTTCAGGATCGATGATACAGAGGAAGAAGGGGTACAATACCGGGTGTCCAAAATGCAGGTGCGCAATGCCGGGTTCAGCAGAACCGTACGATCGGTCTATAACTACACCTGCGCCGTTTGCCGGAGCCGGATCATCACGCAGGGCGGAAGCACGCTTGTGGACGGTGCCCATATCATCCCCCGGAGCAGCAGCAATAACGACGACCCCCGAAACGGACTCGCCCTTTGCAAAACACACCACTGGATGTTTGATCACTATATGCTAACCATCCGCCCCGATCACACACTGCTGTTATCCAGATGGCTGAAAGAGAAACAGAACGATGTGGGACAGTTATGGAGCCTGAACCAAAAACCGGTTCTGCTGCCCAGCGATGAACGCTTTTTGCCGGCACAACAGGCACTGGCGGTACATGTGGCGAAGTTTGAGGAGGTGCAGTGATGGCCTACAAAATATCAGAGGATAATTGGTCAGAAGATTTTAATTGGTTTTTGATTGATAATGGTGAAATTCTTTACGCCTTCAAAGATAGAGGGACGGCAGAAATCTATATGAAAAGTATGTATATAGACTTTTGGTTCTTAACTAACCTTGAAAATATTACTCATGACACCATGTTGGATCCCGAACAACATGCGTGTTGGAATGGGAAGATTCAAACATGCGTAGAGTGGGCGGAAAAATAACATCGAAATATGTTTTTAGTTAACATTCTATGCTGAATTACTACTACCGAGACTCGATTCAATCTTTCCTACAAAAAGAGGCTTCTACCATTCTCGGTGAAATTTCAATTTCCGATCATTTCGATACTCGAAATACCCAAAATCGAGCTTGGGAAACCCAAGTTAAAGTTTTGAAAAAGGTTTTAGACGGCTTTGAGGGAGAGCTCTTTTTTGAATTTTCGGTTCCCCGAATGGGACGTCGTATAGATGTCTTGTTGATTATTCAGGACGTAATTTTTGTGATTGAGTTTAAAGTCGGTGAACACGCCTATCACCGATACGATTTGGATCAGGTATGGGATTACGCCCTCGATTTGAAAAACTTCCATGAACCAAGCCATCAGGCGGTGATGATACCCATTTTGGTAGCGACGGAAGCAAAGCAGTCCTTCTTGGAATTTACCACCACATCGCACGATGACAACCTTTTCAATCCCATCCGGACGAATGAGCAGGATTTACAACGTGTTCTTCAATCAGCCCTTCAATTTTGTAGTGATCAGCAGTTGATTGATGGTGAAAGTTATTCCAGAGGCCGATATGCCCCTACCCCCACGATTGTTGAAGCGGCTCTATCGCTGTACAATAATCATACAGTACGTGAAATAACCCGAAAAGACGCTGGCGTAAAAAATCTAACGGCTACAACATCTGTAATTTCAAATTTAATTTCAGTTGCTCGAAAAGAGAAAAAGAAAAAAATCTGTTTTGTAACCGGTGTCCCAGGTGCAGGTAAAACGTTGGTGGGACTGGATGTAGCAACAGACCATCTAAACCATCAAAACGGTGATGCAAGTGTTTATCTGTCGGGGAATGGGCCGTTGGTGAGCATAC
>JBLRWS010000134.1:0-1160 GCA_047921075.1 Balneolaceae bacterium
GCGATTGGCGTGGAGGAGTCCGTCAAACGGATGGAAGAGGAGGGACGAGACGTTCCTGACTCGGTGAAGAAGATGCTGAAGAGCGGCCGGAAATCATTTTATGAAGATGACGGCACCGTGTACAACCTTGCAACCGGCAAGGCGGAAGAGCTGACTCCGCCTGCGAAAGGCGCAATTACCGCAGCAGCACTGAAGCGTGATGGAAAAGAGGTGTGGGGTAACAAGAGCGCCGGCCTCTATGACATGGGGGATGGTGTGGCGCTTTTCGAATTCCGAACCAAGCAGCAGACGCTTGGGTTTGAACTGGTCAAGTCGGTGGAAGAGGCCGCTGAGATTGTGAAGGAGCAATTCGACGCGATGGTGATTGGACACGATCATGAGAACTTTAGTTACGGAGCCAATCTGGGTGAAGCGGGTCAGGCACTGCAGAGCGGGGATTTTGGAAAAGTGAAAGAAGCTGTAGAGAACTTCCAACGGGTGGCAGTTGGATTGCGCTATCAGCCGTTTCCGGTAATTGGAGCTGTATCCGGCCGCTGTTTTGGCGGTGGCGTGGAGTTTATGATGCACTGCGACAAAGTGGTGGCACATCACGAGCTCTACTGCGGACTTGTGGAGCTGGGTGTGGGACTGATTCCCGCCGGCGGTGGAACCAAGGAGCTGCTGCTCCGCGCCATGGAGAAGGTGAAGGAAGAAGAGGATGCCGACCCGCTGCCATACCTGAAGGATGCGTTTAAAACAATCGGTATGGCGAAAGTCTCTGACGGCGCTCCCAAAGCGAAAAAACTTGGCTACCTGCGCGATACCGATATGATTGTGATGCACCGCGACCTGCTCCTGGCTACGGCCAAACAGCAGGCAAGAGCAATGGCCGATGCGGGGTATCGTCCGCCCGCTGAGCCGAAGATTAAACTGCTTGGCCAAACCGGAATGAGTGTACTGGAAGTAACGCTTTATATCATGACTGAAGCGAAGTGGGCATCGCCCTACGACAAGGTGCTGGCCGGTAAAGTTGCCGAAATCATGACCGGTGGCGACCTCAGCGAAGCCCAGGAAGTGCCCGAGTCGTATGTACTGAAATTAGAGCGCGAAGTGATCCTGGAGTGCTTTCAGGATGAACGAACACACAAACGAATGGAGCATATGCTGAAGACGGGAAAACC
>JBLRWS010000134.1:1260-3144 GCA_047921075.1 Balneolaceae bacterium
GAAATCGTCATCGTAGCCGCGAAACGAACCGCATGCGGAAAAGCTAATAAAGGATCATTACGGTTCACAAGGCCGGACTCGCTGATGGGTGAAATCATCAAAGACTTATTGAACACGGCACCCGCCGTGAAGCCGGAGATGGTAGAGGATGTAATTGTAGGTTGTGCGTTTCCCGAGGGATCGCAGGGGATGAATGTGGCTCGTCAAAGTGCTTTTTTGGGCGGATTGCCTGATTCTGTTCCGGGAATGACGATCAACCGCTTCTGTTCTTCGGGCCTGCAGACGATCGCTATGGCGGCGGAGCGGATTATGGCCGGGGGTGCGGAGATTTTGATTGCGGGCGGCGTGGAGAGCATGAGTCAGGTGCCGATGGGCGGCGTGTCGTTCCAGCCCAACCCGGATCTGACGAAAGATCGCCCCGAAGTGTACATTAGTATGGGATTAACGGCGGAGAATGTGGCTGATAAATACGGGGTAAGCCGAGAGGATCAGGACCAGTTTGCGCTGGAGAGCCATCAAAAAGCGATCAAAGCGTGGGAGGAGGGATACTTTGTTGAGCAGATTACACCGATTGAGGTGGTTCACAAATATGTAACCTCGAATGGCGACGTAGAGGAAGAAAAATTCTCTTTTAAACAGGATGAGGGCCCCCGAAAGGATACCAATCTTGAAGCGCTTGGCGGTTTGCGTGCGGTGTTCAAGACGGGAGGTACGGTTACAGCCGGAAACTCCTCGCAGATGAACGACGCAGCCGCCGGTGTGCTGGTGATGAGCCGGGCTAAGGCAGACGAACTTGGCTTGAAGCCGATCGCGAAATATCACGGCTTTGCCGTGGCAGGTGTGGCTCCCGAGTTGATGGGCATCGGCCCGGTAGAGGCAATTCCGAAAGTACTGAAGCAGACCGGCTTGAGCCTGAAGGACATCGACCTGGTTGAATTGAACGAAGCATTTGCGGCTCAATCACTGGCCGTGATTCGGGAAATCGGTCTCGATCCCGAAAAAGTGAACACCAACGGCGGGGCGATAGCAATGGGTCATCCACTTGGCTGTACCGGTGCCAAACTCACCACACAGATCATCCACGACCTCCACAGGCTCGACAAGCAGTTCGGGATGGTTACCATGTGCATCGGTGGTGGAATGGGCGCTGCGGGGATTTTTGAAAGGGCATAGGTGAGAGTCATGAGTCATGAATCTTGAGATTTGAGTCGTGAGTCTTGAGACAGACTTGGCTCAATAGTCATGATTTGCCCCTCATTCATTGACCTTTATTTTTAATTAAAACCTCACGACTCAAGACTCAAATCTCAAGACTAATACAATGTTCAAAGAAGACACTTTAAAAGGCGAAGTCATCCTCATCACCGGCGGTGGAAGTGGATTGGGACTTTCCATGGCGAAGAAATTTGCGGAGCTGGGAGCCGGTATTGCTATCTGTGGACGCACAGAAAAGAAGCTGGAAAAAGCTGCAAAGGAACTGGAGGAGCACGGAACGGATGTTCGATGGTACGCTGTGGATGTGCGGGATTATGAGAAAGTCGGTGAGATGATTCAAGCGATCATAAACGATTTTGGGAAAATGACCGGGCTTGTGAACAACGCTGCGGGAAATTTTCTGAGTGCATCTGAGGATCTCTCACCCGGCGGTTTTAAGGCCATTGTCGATATTGTGCTGCACGGAAGTTTTAACTGTACACATCACTTTGGAAATTACCTGATCGACAACAAGCTCGAGGGAAATATCCTCAACATCGTCACCACCTACGCCGAAGATGCGGGTTCGGCATTCGTGCTGCCATCGGCCTGTTCTAAAGCGGGTGTGCTGGCCATGACCCGCTCGCTGGCGTTTGAATGGGGAACCTACGGGATTCGCGTTAATGCGAT
>JBLRWS010000135.1:0-3130 GCA_047921075.1 Balneolaceae bacterium
GGAGTAACCACCTTATCACCCACCCGCGCGTCCATCCAGGTAAGCTGCGAGATTCCTTCTCCGCCAAAGATAAATCCCTCCTCTGTCTGATGGATATTGAAACGGGTTCCGTCTATATGATGCCTGATGATGCCGGAAAGATCATCCATGGTACCTTCAATAAACTCTTTATCGCCAAACTGCTGATAGTACCGGTACAGAACCACAAATAGCCACAGGGTAGCATCAATCGTATTGTATTCGGGCTCATCGGTTTCTGAATCGGGAAACCGGTTGGGCAGCATGCCCTCATCAAGGTAGTTCAGAAAAGTTTGAATGATCGATTTACTCACATCCTGCTTGCCGGTTTCGATACAGAGCGGAATCATCGCGATCATGGTATCGCGGCCCCAGTCGGTAAACCAGTGGTAGCCTGCCAGCAGCGAATGGCTTTCTGTCGATGTTCTTTTTACAATAAACTGGTTGGCGGAAACGAGAAGGTCATTCGTGAATTCATCATCCGAGGTCCGCAAGGCTTCCAGGCGCTCCTCCTCATTTTTTTGCCATTGGCCAAAGTTCTGATTTTTAGCCGTATCCCTAAGTGAACATGAGATGTACGTAGTTTGGCGGGCTTTCAGGTGAATGCGAATAGTGCCGATAGAGCACATATCTTCAGTTGCATCCAGCCCGCGATAAGCCTCTTTCTCATAAAAAACGTTTTTAAACCATGTTCGCTCCGGTTCAAACTCTCCGTCGTGTGTAATGTATACCGGAACAGATCCATAATCGGGATGAACAGTAATGCAGCCCTCTTCAGGATCTGTGTAAAAGTCGGTATCACGGTTTTGATGCATCAATCCGTGGTAATCGCGAGCGTTTAACAGCGGATTCAGTTCAAGCAGAATATCATGCTTTCCTTCATTTTTGTAGCCGACTACAGTGGTATTTCTCCCATACACCATGAATATAGTTTTTGAGAGGCTGAAGAGTTCATTCCCCCATGTGGTTTTGGGGAACGGCTTTCTCTCAAAGGATCTGAAATAGCGATAGCCGTTCGGATGGATAACATCGCCGTAGTTGCTTGTTCCCAGCTCGAAGCTTTGATCCTTCAGATGAACCGTCTCATCCAGTTTGGAGACCAGTACTTTGCGAGCTGTGGGCGGATTAAAAGAGGCCACAAGCAGCCCGTGGTAACGCCGGGTATTACACCCGTGTACGGTTGATGACGCATAGCTGCCAAGCCCGTTGGTTACGATCCACTCTTTGGATACCAGTGATTCCTGCGATTCTGATGTATGCATAATGCGCTCCTATTTTGCGGGGTGATTGTGAATAGAGTCTATCAACTCTGCGATAATACCGGTCCAGCCCGTTTGATGGGATGCGCCCACACCGCGCCCGTTATCTCCATGAAAATATTCGTAAAACAGAATCAGATCATTGAAATCGGGATTCTTTTGATAGATATCATGAAGAGCGTGTATAGGCCGTGAAGAGTCTTCCCGCTTCTCAAACATGGAAATAAGATTGGCCGATATATCATCCGCAATCATTCCCAGGTTTTTCTTTTTATCATCATTATATGGACACTGCACCAGGCACTCGTCTCCATAGAAGCTGTGCAGCTCTTTAAGTGATTGTATCAGCAGGTAATTCATGGGTGTCCAGATCGGGCCCCGCCAGTTCGAGTTGCCGCCAAACAGGCCGGTTCGGGATTCGGCCGGTTCATATTTCAGATCAAAATCCTGCCCCTGTATGTTCACGATATAGGGATCCTCGTGTACTTTAGAGAGCGATCGTATCCCATAAGGAGAGAAAAACTCCTCTTCACTCAGCAGAGGATTCAGCACCATCGGCAGCCGTTCAAGCGGAACCAGCGAGAGCAGCAGGTCGCCATTTTCATCGTATGAGTCGATAACAAGATGACGGTGGTTGCCCTGTCGGTATTTTCTGAACCATTTTAACCTTCGGGTGAAATCGGGAAGTTTTTCAAGATATTCTTTCTTCACAACGAGAGTTGCAAACAGAGTGGTAAGGCCAACGAGCGAGCGTACTTTCAGGGGAATTCGCTGCCCATCGGGCATCACCAGAACATCGTAGAAAAACCCGTCATCATGGCCCATACAACCGTCATTTTCCAGCCCCAGGCAGTTAATCGCTTCCGAGATATAGACAAAATGTTCAAGAAATTTTGTCGCTACATCTTCGAATCCTGCCGGGTCATCCTGTGCGATTTCAAGAGCCATTTCCAGCATATTCAGGCAGTACATCGCCATCCAGCTCGTACCGTCAGCCTGTTCAAGGTGTCCGCCGCCCGGAATTTGAGAGCTACGGTCAAACATCCCGATATTGTCGAGGCCTAAAAATCCGCCTTCGAACACATTTTTGTCATGTTTATCCTTACGGTTTACCCACCAGGTAAAGTTGATCAGCAGTTTCTGGAACACCTTTTTCAGAAAATCAGTATCTCCTTTTCCTGTGTTCTCTTTTTCCATTTTATAAATCTGCATACAGGCCCAGGCGTGCACCGGGGGATTTACATCCCCAAACGCCCACTCATACGCGGGAATCTGGCCGTTGGGCTTCATATACCACTCCCTTAAAAAGAGAATGAGCTGATCTTTTGCGAACTGCGTATCGACCATGGCGAGCGGCACACAGTGAAACGCAAGATCCCAGGCCGCATACCAGGGATATTCCCACTTGTCGGGCATGGAGATGATATCCCGGTTATTCAGCGTTCTCCAGTCCGCATTTCTGCCGTGTTTTCGCCGTTCCGGAGGCGGAACCTGTCCGTCGTCGCCATCCAGCCATTGGGGGATATCGATGTAATAGAACTGTTTTGTCCAAAGCATGCCCGCAAAAGCCTGCCGCTGAATATTCTGGTGATCGCTGTTATCGCCCGTTTTGAACCGTGAATAAAATTCATCGGCTTCCTTTTTCCTCTCTTCAAACACGCTGTCAAATGATTTTTTGAGCGGGTTTTTGCTGTGCCTTTTTTTCGAAAGCCTTAGCCGGATCTCTTTCTCTTCATTCCCTTTCAACTCTATGTTGTAGAGCGGTGAACATTTGGTTCCGGAGTCGGCATTGTCAAATGCAGTGTAATCGCCACTCACAACGGCATCGTTGATGCTGTCTTTCACCCTCTCTG
>JBLRWS010000136.1:0-3016 GCA_047921075.1 Balneolaceae bacterium
GGCCTGGGATATCAACGATCAGGGCCAGGTTGTGGGTTACAGCGATATCGGGGATAACCAGCACCGGGCTTTTTACTGGGACGATGAAGCCGGGATGGTGGAGTTGCCAACCTACGGCGGCAACAGTTACGCACGGGCGATCAATAACAAGGGGCAGATTGTGGGCTACAGCTATGATGATGCCGGTAATTTTTTCCCTGTTCAGTGGACGGTTACGTACAAGTAAGCACCTACAGCAGATCGTCCTCGCGTATGAGCACCAGGATGGCCGAGTGGGGTACGATCACGTATTTTTCCTTTTCGTATTCGATCTCCTGTGCGTGGCTCTGCAGGTAGATGGCCAGATCGCCCTCGCGGGCCTGAAGGGGGATGTACCTGGGGGCTGAGTCAGGCTCCTTCCAGGGTTCGTCGGGGTCGGCCGGCGGTGCCACAGCATATCCGGGACCGGTTTTCAGTACATAGGCGCTGCGGATCTTCTCTTTTTCATGCACGCCGGGCGGCAGATAGAGACCTGAATCCGTCTTTTCGGAGTCCCTGCCTGGCCTGAGCAGCACCCGGTCGCCAACAACGATAAATTTGTCCGTTACATTTGCATGGGTTTTCATCGCACATAAAATACCGAAACACCGGGTATTTGGAGAATAAATTGTACGCAGCCATTTTCAGGCCTAATTATTACCGGGTGAGTGCATGAGAGTATTCTAAGCCCTATTTTGATGCTTCTGAAAGAAATGCTCAAAAAAGAAACAAGCGTCACCGTTATGCAGATGGAAGATCTCGATTTAAAAATCATTACCGAAAAAGCGGTTGACTTCGTCTTTGAAGTCGGACCTTCGCTCATTCTTGCCCTCTTAACCCTTTTTGCCGGGCTCTATCTCATCAAATTTTTTATTCGCCTGGCGAATCGGGGCATGGATAAAGCCGAGTTTGATCCGTCCCTGAAAACGTTTATGGGCAGCCTCATCAATATCACACTTAAAGTGATCCTGATCCTGATTGTGGCCGGCATGATCGGTATTGAGACCACATCCCTTATAGCCCTGGTCGGTGCGGCTGGCCTCGCGGTGGGTCTGGCGCTTCAGGGAAGCCTTGCCAATTTCGCCGGCGGGGTGATCATACTGGTGTTCAAACCCTTCAAGGTGAACGATGTGATCGAGGAGGGCGACCACATGGGCGTGGTTGAACGCATCGACATCCTCTACACCCAGCTGCGAACATTCGACCTTCGGGTCGTTACGATACCCAACGGGCAGCTGGCCAACTCATCCGTCATCAATTATACCAGGAAGGATACCCGCCGGGTGGATATGAGCGTTGGTATCAGCTACAGTGATAACATCGGGAAGGCCCGGGAGGCACTGCTTGCGATGCTAAAAAAGGATGAGCGGATACTGGCTGACCCCGAACCCGTGGTCGTTTTCACCAATTTCGGCGACAGTTCGCTTGACCTGTCAGTACGCGCATTCTGTAAAACAGAAAATTACTGGCCTGTGTTCTGGGACAATATGGAGCGCATCAAAACCACCCTCGACGAGAGTGGCATCACCATACCGTTCCCGCAGCGGGATGTCCATTTTTTCGACCAGAATGTAAAAAGTGAATAACTTAACCGGAGTGATGGAATACAACCTGCAGCCGTTTTCCTGATTCCGGAACCCTGCCAACTGTTTTCAGTGAACCAGCACCATTTTAACGCCGACACAAACATATCACCATTTAAACAGCTTAAAAGCTTTCAGCCTTAGAGCATTTCCCTCACTCTACACTTTTTAAAAATAGATGTCACTTCCACATATCACCCTCAAGCGGGGTAAAGACAAACGCGTACTGAACGGCCACGACTGGGTATTCAGCAATGAAATTGAATCGATGATCGGCGCTCCCGGTGTAGGCGACTGGGTGGAGGTGCGCCGGAACGACACCAAACTGATCGGGTTCGGTTTCTACCATCCCCATGCACTCATTGCGGTGCGCATCCTGACTCGCAGCAAGCCGCCGGAGGATGCCGCCCTGTTCGCCGACCGCATCCGGTCGGCCGTCGGTTTCAGGGATAAGCTTTTTCCGGGTGCCGGGGCCGTGAGGCTGATCCACGGCGAAAGCGACGGAATGCCCGGCCTGATCGTGGACCGGATCGGCAACTGGCTCACCGTTCAGGTGAATTCGGCCGGATTCGAAAAGCGCCTCGACCTGATCACCGAACTGCTGCAGGAAATCGTGAAGCCTGAAGGAATCCTGTTCCGCAACGACTCCTACCAGCGGAAGCTGGAGGAACTGGAGGAGTACGTGAAGGCGGTGCCAGAGACCGACACCGTTGGTTTTGAGATCGACGAATACGGACTCACATACAAGGTGGATCTGATCGGCGGGCAGAAAACCGGCTTCTATATTGATCAGCGGGAGAACAGACGTTTCTTCCGGGGGTTGATTTCCGAAGGCGACAAGGTGTACGACGGGTTCTGCAACGACGGCGGGTTCGCGATGAACGCGGCACTTGCCGGGGCCGAAGTGATGGCCGCCGACATCTCCGCACCGGCACTTGCCCGGGCGAAGGAGAACGCGGTACTGAACGGGCTCGACGGAAAGATCAGCTTCATGGAGGGCGACCTGATGAAGCATCCCGAGCTGATCGGTGCCGGCGGTCCGTACGATGTAATAAACCTCGACCCGCCAAACTTCGCGAGGAACAAAAAATCGGCCATTCCTGCCCTCAAAGGGTACATCAAACTGCACGGTATGGCGATCAAAGGTCTCAAAGAAGGCGGCATTCTGTGCACGGCGTCATGTTCCCACCACATCCGCGAAGACCGTTTTCTGGACACGGTGATGGAGGCGGCGCAGAAAAGAAACCGGAAGGCGATAATTCTGCACCGGGCGTTTCAGCCGGCCGACCATCCGATTCTCGCATCCATGCCCGAGACGGGGTATTTGAAGTTTATGGTGTTCAGGATTATTTAAAATCACCGTCATGCAGAAGCGCAACATAAGTTGTCTGTCCTGGTTCGGTAGCTTTTTTATT
>JBLRWS010000137.1:0-2984 GCA_047921075.1 Balneolaceae bacterium
AAGGAGGGGAATCCTTGTCTCAAACTTCATGTGAAGTAACGTCGCGCTCCTCACCATCATCTCCTCACCGCCACCTGCTGAGCATCATTCTCCACCCAGCGGGTTACGTTCACCAAAATGTTTTCGCGCAGGTTGGACGGGTTGGCGCCCACCACACGATCGCCAGGCTCGAGCCCTTCCGTAATTTCTGTCCAGTTGCGCCGCTCAATACCGGTAACCACATCGCGGCGCTCGAGGCGATTGTCGCTGTTGATGAGATACACAAACCGCTCACCGGCCCCGGATGCCAGCAGAGATTCGCTGGGCACTGCCAGCACGCCGGGCCGCCGCTCGGCATCCATCGATACACGTGCCAGGTAGCCGGGACGAATCACACGGTTGTGCTGCTCGGCCCGGAGGGAAATCTCAACCGTAAACAGCCGGCTGTTTTCATCGGCAGAGGGGAATATTCGCTGGATGGTTCCCCGAAATGGTTGGCCCGGAAATGCGTCAATCTGAATGGAGGTTTCCTGCCCCTCGTCCAGCGCCACCACATCGCGTTCGGGAATGCCGGGCCGTATCACCAGCCGATTGGTATCCGCTACGCGGAAAAGTGGTTCGTTGGTGGCAACGGCATCGCCCTGTTCTACATAGCGGCGCAGCACCACAAGATCGTGGGGTGCACGTACGGAGCCAAATCCGGAGCGTGTTTCCAGAAGCTGCACCTCGCTTTCGGCAATGCGCAGGTTGGCCCGCACCTCTTCATACTCGGCTCGGGAGACCGCTTCTCGCTCAAAAAGTACCTGATTTCGTTCATAAACCGCAGCGGCTAAATCACGTTCGGCCCGGGCTCGTTCCAGCTCCGCACGCTGTTCCTCCATATCAAAGCGAAGCAGCAGATCACCCTGCGACACCCGGTCGCCTTCGCGCGCGTTCATCTCAATAATCAATCCGCTCATGCGGCTGGCAATCGTTACCGTCTGTTCCGGCTCCACTGTGGCCGAGGCTCGAACCACGCGTGAGAGATCCATACGCTCCAGCTCATAGCCGGTGATTGCCGTGGTTCGTTCGGCACGTTCCGGTTCGGTTTCGGAGGCGCAGCCGGTCATCAGCAGCAGCACGGCCCAACATATCACGAGTACCGTTCGTATGTACATGAACATTCTCTTTTGGATGGATGAAAATCAGGTAACACACAATCTCTTACAACAATCTACTGTACAAACGGGCTCCGTTCCACTTTTCATTCCTCTATATGGCCGCTTTAACAGCTTTTAATGATGGATATTGCTCGTTTTCGGAGCCAATTTATCGGTTTGCACGGCGGTACTCCTCCAGAAAGGTAAATAGCAGATTGTCGGCTTCCGCCAAAATAGCGCTGATCCGGTCGGAGGAAACCAGCCCCACAGAACCATCCTCCCACGTGCTAACCGAGGTGCGCAGGTTCCTGTGCAGGGTTAGTTCAGCCGGTTGGTAGAGGCGAAGCTGAATGGAGAACGGAATCAGACCGTTGTCGAGCTGCATGGTATTGATGTGCATATACAGAAACGGGATATCGGCCGATGAACGGACCTCCTGATCACGCACAAACCGTATACCGGCTCGCTGCAGAGCCTCCACAGCCAACCTCTGAAATTCGGACGGGCGAAGGTCGCTCCGTTCGGCGATGGCTGCGTTTCCTTCAACCGTTGCCGTAAAACCGAACTCCTGCAAGCCTTCAAGCGAAATCCGCTCGCGCTCCACTTCATTTTGCGCCCAGGCCGCTGAAGCCGTCAGTAGAATCATGAGACAACCAATGCCAAAAATCGGTTTTTTCATAACGTTTTAGGTATCTGATAGAGATCGATCGTCAGTTGCTAACGGTCCGGGTGTTTTCTTGGTCTGCCAGATTACTGCGTACGGGAATCCGGGAGCGTATCCATGGCGAACGCAAGCCAGCCGGCTATAAATGCGGTACCGCCAATAGGTGCAACCATACCCAACGAAGCGGTATCTGTAAGTATTAGCAGATAGAGGCTTCCTGAAAAGAGAAGAATGCCCGAAAGCAGCAACCATCCGCTCCAGACCAGCCATGCCGAGGGCTCCGTTTCCTTCAGGCGGATGCCCACAATCAACAAACCAAGCGCGTGAATCAGGTGATAGAGCACAGCGGTTTGGTAGACCTGAAACCGATCGGGGCTGAGTGTATCCTGCACCACATGAGCACCAAACGCCCCAAAACCGACGCCCAGAGCAAGAAGAAACGCGGCAATTGACTGAAAAAGGCGAGGCGTTTGCATGGAGTTACCCTGTAAATCCCACCTCTTTGTGCGAACCGTCACAAAATGGCTTGGTTGATGACGCGCCGCACCGGCACAATGCAACACCCTTGTTGGATGTATGCTCGCCGAGTTCAGGAGACTCCATGGTGTAGCTACCTTCCAGAATGGCCGGACCGTTTTTCATCAGTTTGATGAGCAGCTTATCGTGCTTTTCTTCACGTATTTCGGGCATTTTGGAGGTATCGGCATCGGTATCGGCGGTCCAGTCAATCTTTTTATGGGAATTGTCGCACGCCGGCTTGTTGTCGGAAGCGCCACACCGGCACAGGGCAAAACGGGTGTCTTTCAACACGGTGTTCCCTTCATGATCCTGCACTTCAATATCGCCAAACATGTACACAGGTCCATCTTCAACCAGCTGAATGCGGTTGCGCGACGGAGCCGTTTCTGTGCGTTCGCTCTGCTTCATGGCGTATTGCAACGCGCCGGTCGGGCAGGTTTCAATCACATCAGCCACAGCGTCTGCATCGGCTTCGTCGGGCTGTACCCACGGTTTTTTATCGGGATCAAAAACGGAGGGGAGGCCATTTACACAGTTTGCGGCGTGAATACAGCGCTTCAGATCGTAGGTGACGGTGATTGCGTTGCCGTCGTAGGTAAGAATTTTCTTGTCCATAATGGTTCTTTTGTTGGGCTGATTGTTTCTCTAAAAAGAAACAAAATTCCATGCCGTTCCCCAACGAT
>JBLRWS010000138.1:0-2963 GCA_047921075.1 Balneolaceae bacterium
CTCTTCGATCTCGCTGTTTAGCTTTCCGTATCTCTCAGACGCCTCCCGAAGCTCCTTGTCTGTGAGTGTACCGCCACTCAGCGCGGCTTCCAGTCCGACTTTCTCTTCTTCAAGTTCGGCAATCTGCTTTTCCAGTTTCGCCATCCGTTTTTGCTGTTCGTAACTCAGCTTGCCGGCCTTTTTTTTCGGCTTTGGCGCCGGCTTTTTTAGAGCGGGCTCTCGCGTATCCAACCCGGCCCGTTTCTGTTCGGCATCCCGTTCTTCTCTCCATTCGCGATACTCCATGTAGGTGCCGTTGTGGTGCACAATCTCTCCCTCGCCTTCAAACACGAAGTAATGCGTCACCAGTTTATCCATAAAAAAGCGGTCGTGCGATACAATGATCAGGCACCCTCCGAAATTTAGCAGGAACTCTTCCAGCTTTTGAAGAGTCATCAGGTCCAGATCGTTGGTAGGCTCATCCAGAATCAGAAAGTTCGGATTTTTGATGAGCACCATCATCAACGCAAGCCGTCGTTTTTCGCCGCCGCTGAGCTTATGAACCGGTGTATACTGCATCTTTCCGGGAAACATAAAATGCTCCAGAAACTGCGAGGCCGAGATCTGCTTGCCGTCTGATAGCTCAATGACCGACGCAATCTCCTTAATCACATCAATCGGCCGCAGGCTTTCATCAATGTTGATCTCCTGCTGGCGGTAGTGGCCAAATTCGATGGTGGCTCCTGTTTTGATAGTCCCTTCATCTGCCTCCTCTTCGCCGGTAATGATTTTGAGAAAGGTGCTTTTCCCCACCCCGTTTTTGCCGATGATTCCGATTCGCTCCCCTTTTTTGAAGGAGTAGGAAAAATCATTCAGGATGGTGAGGTCGCCATACGCTTTTGAAACCTTCTCAACCTCCAGCACCTGCCCGCCGATTCGGCGAGACGACACATCCAGTTCCAGTTCGGCTGTGTCGCGGTTTGCAGTTACCTTTTCTTTTGTTTGATGAAATGCGTCAATCCGCGATTTTGATTTGCCGGTGCGGGCTTTGGGCTGCCGGCGCATCCAGTTTAGCTCTTTTTTGAACAACTGATCGGCCTTATGCAGCTCGGTTTGTTCCTGCTCTTCGCGCTCTGCTTTTTTCTGAAGATAGTAGCCGTAATTTCCCTGATGATGGTACAGTTTGCCGTTATCCAGTTCAATAATGCGATTGCACACCCGATCCAGAAAATAGCGGTCGTGCGTTACCATCAGCAGCGTCACATTACTTTTAATAAGATAGGCCTCCAGCCATTCGATCATGTCGAGGTCGAGGTGGTTGGTGGGCTCATCCAGAATAATCAGATCGGGATTGTCGATCAGCACAAACGCCAGGGCAACGCGCTTTTTCTCCCCGCCGGAAAGCGTCTTGATCGATTGCTGCAGGTCGTGGATATCGAGCTTACCGAGAATCTGTTTCATCCGCTGCTCAAAATCCCAGGCGTTGGCGGCATCCATCGCAGCAGATGCTTTCATGTACGCCTCTTGTGTAGCTTCGTTGAAATTCTCCGCCTGCGCTTCCACAGCCCGTTCATACTGTTTTACGATGTGGGTGATATCGGAATCGCCATGCAGCAAAAACTCCTGAATCGTCATATTCGGGTCGAGCTCCGGCACCTGCTGCAGGTAGCCAACCCGTACATCGTTCTGGAACATCACCTCGCCGGTGTCCGGCGTCTCCTCACCGGCAATAATTTTCAGAAGGGTAGACTTCCCGGTACCGTTGGGTGCCACCAGCGCGGTTTTATCTCCCTTGGAAAGGCCGAATGTGATGTTTTCAAAAAGCTGCTTGATGCCAAAACTCTTGGATAGATTTTCAACGGTAAGATACGTCATTCGGTAAAGCGGGGTATTGGTGCGGGATCAGTTCGGCGGGTAAAATACGGGTAAATTTGGCCACCGCTAAGTGTTATTTCACACCGAACCGCCTCGTGCAAGAGATGCCGTTTCTGTGTTGGGTTCCACAGGGTTGCAACTCGGCTCAAGGACGGGAATAAAGCAGCGAGTAGTGGCTGATTGACACCTCTTGTGCAGGCGCAGTGAGCTACCCTGCCGGAAACGAGATCTCAAGAGTGGCGTCGCGAACGGATCGAATCAGGAAAAGTGAGCTTTTAAATCCTGCAGAAGCGCGTGATAGATCGGGCTGCAAAATTCGGCTACATCTTCCTCTTTTTCAGACTTCCAATCCGATTTCCACTCCACAAAGGCCTTTCCGGTATCGGTTACCGGGTGCACCTTTACGGTTCCCACATATCCTTCTACGTTGTCTTTGGAAACGGCCCCGGGGCCGTCGTCTATGCTGTACGTAAAAACACGCTCATTATCGTCAAGCGAGAGCAGGGTTTCGTGGAAAGCGCCGTTCAGGATTCGTTTGGCGCCGGGCTCTCTGCCCGATTTATCGCCCTCTGTTTGCACATCTTCTACGACTTTTTTGCTCCATGACAGATCATGAAAGTCACTCAGTTTTTCCCAAACATCATCTGCGGTGGCATCGATAACGGTTGAATTGTAGCATCCCATAGGTCTATTGGCTTTATTTATTGAATCATATTGATAGAACAGTGTACCCTTAAGCGCAGACTATCGCATCACGAAAGTGTGATATACAGGCGCGGGTTGACTCATGCTATCGGTCTGCGCCAGCGCTGGGGCATCATTCAACCCATCGCCGGTCATTGCCGGCAAAGCGCCAGTCTACCTTCAGAAACTCCTGGTTCATCGGCGAGAGCGCCAGGATGGGGACGGTAAGTGCTAAAACCCACCAGAATCGAAATTTGAAATCTTCCACCATCTGTTTGTGGTGTTCATGGTGGTCGTGATGTGCATGATCATCGTGATTCTCGTGGTGGTGCTCTTGCGCGTCGTGCTGGTGCTGATCCTTGTCGCGATTTTCTCTTATTGGATAGCAGGTAAAGTACTAATTATCAATAGTTTTTGTGTTACGA
>JBLRWS010000139.1:0-2931 GCA_047921075.1 Balneolaceae bacterium
GCCGCTATACGTCGGCCGCTTGATTCTCTTTCTTCAGGTTGATGAGCATCTCTTCGGTCATCCGGGCCAAATCATAGGCGGGTTTCCATCCCCAATCACGTCGGGCCGGCGCATCATCAATACTGTCGGGCCAGGAGTCGGCAATAGCCTGTCGTTCATCAGGTTCGTACGAGACCTTAAAATCGGGAACCGATGTTTGAATGGTGCCGGCAATCTCTTCAGGCGTAAAGTTCATCCCGCTCACATTGTAGCTGGTGCGGATGGTTAGGGCCTTAGGCGGTGCATCCATCAGCTGAAGGGTGGCACTTACGGCATCGTCCATATACATCATCGGCAGACGGGCATCTTCGGCCAAAAAACACCGAAATGGTTCATTAGCCACCGCTTTGTGGTAAATATCTACCGCGTAATCGGTGGTGCCGCCGCCGGGCAGCGCCTTGTAGCCGATCAGCCCGGGATAGCGAAGGCTGCGCACGTCCACACCAAATTTTTTGTGATAGTAAGCACACCACTGTTCGCCCGCCATCTTGCTGATGCCGTACACTGTTGTGGGATTCAGCGCGGCGGTTTGAGGGGTGTTTTTGGATGGGGCGTCGGGACCGAAAACAGCGATGGAACTGGGCCAGAAAACCTTCTCCACCTTTAGTTCGTGCGCCAGCTCCAGCACGTAGAGAAGACTGGTCATATTCAGGTTCCACGCTTTTTGAATCTGTTTTTCGGCGTTGGCCGAGAGCAGTGCCGCCAGATGGTAAATCTGAGTGATGTTGTGCTCACGAATGGTATCGCGCAGCGCGTCACGGTCCATCACGTTTAACAGCCGGAAGGGGCCGGTGGATATGTTGGGTTCAACAATATCAGTGGCCAATACCTGGTCCGCTCCAAATTTTTTACGAAGGGCCTCGGTCAGCTCGCTGCCAAGTTGCCCGTTGGCACCGGTTATCAAAATCATTTGCCGCTTGCTCATTTATGCGATGGTTCCAAGTTCTTTTCCGATTTTTGTGAAGGCCTCAATCGCCCGGTCGAGATGCTCCCGCTCATGCACGGCCGAGAGCTGTACCCGAATGCGTGCCTCTCCTTTGGGCACCACCGGATAGTAGAAACCAATTACGTAAATGCCCTCATCCAGCAGTTTTGCGGCAAACTCCTGGGCTGTTTTGGCATCGTACAGCATAATCGGCACAATCGGGTGGCTGCCCGGTTTGATGTCGAATCCTGCGGCCGTCATTTCATGTCGGAAGTAGGTGGTATTCTCTTCGAGCTTGTCGCGCAGGTCGGTGGTTTCGCTCAGGAGGTCGAGCACGGCAATGGATGCCCCCACGATGGCAGGCGCCAGCGTATTCGAAAACAGGTAGGGGCGCGATTTTTGCCGCAGCATCTCTACCACTTCTTTACTGGCTGCCGTGAAGCCGCCCGATGCACCACCCAACGCTTTGCCAAGCGTGCTGGTGATAATGTCGATCTTGCCGAACACATCCCGATATTCCGGAACGCCCCGACCGGTTTTGCCCATAAATCCGGTGGAGTGGCACTCATCGCTCATCACAAGCGCATCGTATGTATCGGCCAGTTCACGGATTTTATCAAGTTGTGCAATGGTGCCATCCATCGAGAAAACCCCGTCGGTGGCAATAATCCGGTGTCGGGCGGATGACGCCTCCTTCAGTTTTTGCTCCAGATCGTTCATGTCGTTGTGCTTATACACAAACCGCTGCGCCTTGCAGAGGCGTACTCCATCAATGATGGATGCGTGATTTAGCTGATCGGAGATAATGGCGTCTTCTTTGCCAAAAAGCGGTTCAAACACGCCGCCGTTGGCATCAAACGCAGCTGCGTAAAGAATGGCATCTTCCGTACCCACAAATTCTGCAATTTTCTTTTCGAGGGTTTTGTGGATATCCTGCGTGCCGCAGATAAATCGTACCGACGATAGTCCAAACCCGTGCGAATCGATCGTTTTTTTGGCCGCTTCCAGAACCCTCGGGTGCGATGACAAGCCAAGGTAATTGTTGGCACAAAAGTTAATGACCTCGTGGCCGCCGGTGGTTTTAATAACCGCTCCCTGCGGCGTGGTAATAATGCGTTCCTCTTTAAAAAGTCCGGACTGTTTCAGCTCCTGCAGCTCGGCTGCCAGCTGTTCGCTGAGTCGGTTTGGCATAAGTAATAGCTCCTTTTTGATTGTAATTCACGCGTACGAACGGGAAAAAAGTGGCTTGTGTGCCGTTCGATTCAATTGAAATTTACGTACTGCAAAGGTACGGAGAATTTTTTTGTTTTCAGGATTTGGATCACCTCCTGCAGGTCGTCGATCTTCTTGCCGGTTACCCGCACCTGATCGTCCTGAATGGCCGGCTGCACTTTCAGTTTGGTATTTTTTATCTCCTTCACAATCTTTTTTGCGGTTTCCCGGTCGATGCCCTCTTTGATGGAGATATTCATTTTTACCGCACCGGATGAGGACCCCTCTTCCGGGCCATAGTCCAATACTTTAGGGTCTAGCCCCCGTTTGATAAAATGCTTGATCAGCATATCCTTTACAGCCTGCAGTTTCATGCTCTCAGCAGCAAGCAGATGAATGCGGTTCTCCTTTTTGTGGAATTCGACCTCGGTGTGCAGGCCGCGAAAATCGTAGCGGGTGGTTACCTCTTTGAGGGTGTTGTTGATGGCGTTGTCTACTTCCTGAGCGTTGATCTCGTTAACAATATCGAAGGATGGCATGGCTATAGGGCGTTGAGTCACAGTTTTTATGGAGTATGGAAGATAGGGAATTTACGGTTTACGGGGCGTGTACTTTTCCTTGCTCGTACGGTTTGCATTGTGTTTAGGTCCAAATCCCCGTATTTTTGATGCTCTTGATTCGGGACGTGGCGTAGTCCGGTAGCGCACTCGGCTGGGGGCCGAGGGGTCGCAGGTTCAAATCCTGTCGTCCCGACT
>JBLRWS010000140.1:0-2930 GCA_047921075.1 Balneolaceae bacterium
CTTCATCACCGTTGGAAACCTTAAGAAAAGAAATGCGGAGAGGGAGGGATTCGAACCCTCGGTACCTTTTTCAAGGTACACACGCTTTCCAGGCGAGCCCATTCGACCACTCTGGCACCTCTCCGTTTTACGAGAGCGTAGAAGATAGGCATTGGCACAAGCCTGATCAAGCAGTGGTTTCAAACAGTGGAGAAATCTTCCGGGTTGGACGGATCCCAAAAGTGAGCCTCCATATCAACTCTGAAATCATCGATAAAAGCGACCCCTTCCTGCTGCAGCCGTTCCCGCATGGTGTCACCGGGAAACCAGCCGCGGCCGGTAAGCTCGCCCAGCCGGTTCACCACACGATGAGCGGGAATCGTATGGCCCGACTGAATCGAATTGTTCAGCGCATAGCCAACCATGCGCGCGCCGGATCGCACACCCAAATGGCCGGCAATGGCACCGTATGTGGTAACGCGCCCGTACGGTATCGACTCTACAATGCGGTACACCCGTTCGTAATAATCGCCTGAGGTGGTACCTGACGATGTCATGCTTCTCCGGTTAGGGAAAGGATGTTGCGCAGTGTGGCCAGCTGATCCGGATCGCTCTCGTCGCGATGCTCCAGGAGGTCCAGCAGCTGCCGGCCCAGCAGCGAATAGAGCTCTTTGTGGGAAGGTGAACCTTTCAGGAGCTTCAGGTGCTCTTTCACCGTGTTTTCATCACCCCGGGCTAACGGCCCGCTTACGGATTCTGCCGGGCCTTTAGCCAGTAAGTTCTCAACGGTTTGACGGATAATCGGCTGCAATAACGACAGCACGTCCCGAATCTCCTCCTTCTCCCCAACCTGCTGGGCCGTGTAAAGAAGGGCGGTCATGTAGTTGGATGTAAACACCGCCGCCACGTGCATTGCCTGTTTCTGTTTGGGCGTAAGACGCACTGTTTTACTGCCGGATGGCCCGAAAAAATCATCCAGTTCATTCAAAAAATCATCATCCCCTTCCAGCGTCAGAGTGATATGGTAAAACCGATCGGCACCATCCCCCCTGGTGAAGGTTTGCAGCGGATGTACCGACGCCGTTTTCGCTCCTTTTTTGGCCAGCTGTTTCAGAGCTGAAGAGTCGCGGTTGCCGCTAAAATGGGCAATAGAGTAGCGTGTCCATTGCAGCGGTAATGTGGCCAGTGCATCAACCACGGCGGCAATCTGATCATCGGGCACGGCAAGGAAGATCCACTCTCCAAGGTCTTCATCATATTGGGGGAACGGTTTTCTGGTGGATATCATCTTGCTGCCAACATTCATGCGGCATTGATGCTCTTCGCGCCCCCAAATTGTGTACAGGGTGTGGCCATGTTCTTTGATGTACTCCGAAAGTGCACGTCCAAGAGCACCGGGCCCAAACAGGGATATGTCGTGTCCGCCGGGCATGCTACCCAAATATGGGCTGATGCTGAACCTCTGCGGCGCACGGCATACCGTTAAAGTGCCGGTTTTCGCAAGGATGAAGGGTCAGTCCCCATCCGCCGGAAATCAGCAGGCCGGCAAACAGTGCACCGGCACCGGTCATCGGCCAATCGCTGCTCAGTGAGTTCATCAATCCGGACCGGTTCTGCTCGTTGTACTGATTCCAGATCGTTGCAATCTGATCGTCCTGAAGTGCCGAAAAATCACAACAAAACAGTAACAGGGCGTTTCGGGAAGCGAGAATCTCTTCGAAGGCGGAGGCCAGCTCTTTCACGATAGCGGGCGATTCATCGGTGATTTGTAAGCTCAGCATTGAAAAATCGCTCAAGACCGTTTGCAGAAACGGGAGCTGATCGTACAAGCTGCTGGACTCACTGAAGGCGGAATCATCAATAAAAAAATCGTCGTCTTCGTCACATAGCTCGTTGCGGAGTCGGTCGTTGGCTATAACAGATCCCAACCCGGTTGTAAACTCGTGATTGGACGGCATGGGGAGTTTCTTCTCCTGCGCGCCCGGGCGGGACTCGACCACCACTACGGTTTCGTACGAGCTGCCGGAGAGCAGCTGATACAGGTCGGCCGCGGCATCGGCGTTGTCGCTGTTTATAGCCGATGGCACAAACAGGATACGGATATTCTTGGATGCAGGTTCTCGGGTATCGGCAGAGCGGCGCAAGCTGCGCTTCGCCTCATCAGGAGTGATTGGGCACATAGGACGGGGAAAGAAATTCGTTAGCTGTAGATGGTGTCATGTAGCAGATGGAGATCCACTGATCATTATGACAAAAACTACAAATTTTTGCTTTCTTTCCATTATTAAATTCTATCTCAAGATTATTTTCACTTATGGGATAGAGGCGCACGCTATTCATCGGCTTTCGCAGACCGGTGCCGATCGCTTTCAACGCCGCCTCTTTCATGGTCCACACCTGAATGGGATCGTAGGCGGTGTAGACCTTTTCCGGCTCTTCCCGGTGGCGCATCCGGCTCATCAGCCGGGGATGTACCTCGCGGTTGCACATCTCCATATCAACCCCTACTACAAGCGATGCCGATGCAGCCGCCGTGACGTTCGTTTTGGTGTGTGAAAAACTGACGGAAAATATTCGGTTACCGGCATCGGCAGAAGGCTTTTCATATTTACGGGTGACGATTGCCGGTGATGCAGCCCCAAAATGGTCGCGAAGCAAGTGGGTAACCAGGCGCGTGCCGGATACCGATTCCTGCCGGTCTCGGGAATCGCTTGTGGAGCGATCTACCCGATCAATCACTACAACAATCTCTTCGGGGAGGCATAAGGGAGTAAGTCGGTTCACCGATGCTGGGTTGATGTGTTTGGATGGTTAACGCGTTTGTAGCGTCGTAAAGATGCGGAATTTTGAGGGAATATGCGGCTTCTTTGTGCTGTGGTGATGGTGATGGGTTTCGAGCCCTCGCGGAGCCTGTCCTCGAACCCCCGCGGAGCCTGTCCCGGACACTTTCG
>JBLRWS010000141.1:0-2908 GCA_047921075.1 Balneolaceae bacterium
CGGTTCAACGAAACGGGCGGGGAGATGTTTCCGGTGTTAGAAAGAGTTGATGTTTCTTTTCAGTGAGATCCGTGATTTTCATGGTTCCAACTTCACGAGTTGAAATGTTCTCTAAGATGATACACTCCTTTTGTAATATGATGCCTATTTGAAACGCCTATTATCCTTAGCTAATATTCATTCACATAAGTTTCGTATTTAAGTTGTGGAACTGGAACAGCGGACCTGTCTCCAGGGCCCCGTTTCAGTGGTTTTTAACGTAAAAAAATACAATCCCGTTGCTATACTGACAGGTTCTTCGTATCTGAAAAACGACACCGAAATGAAATCCACTACACTATGCATTCTCTCCACATCAATTTGTTTACCCGTTTATCTGCACTGCTGCTTGCCATTGTGCTTGTATCGTGCCAATCGTCTGCCACCGCCGTAGAGCGCGGCACTCAGCCGGCACCTGCCGAGCGGCAGTCCCAGCCCGGACTGTTTACCGTACATCAGGAGGGTGACCGTATTCTCTACGAAATACCGAAGGAGATGCTCGGCCGCGATATGGTAATTATGAGCCGTATCGCAAAAACCGCCCAGGGGCTTGGCTGGGGCGGCGACCGCCTGGCCGGGCAGCAGCTTGTACAGTGGGAGCGCCGGGGAGACCGCATTCTGCTTCGGGGCGTCAGCTACGACAATGTAGCCGATGAGTCCCTGCCGGTCTATCAGGCCGTACAGAACTCCAACTTCCCGCCGATACTGGAAGCGTTCGATATTGACGAGGAGAGCAGCGGCTCGGTAACCATCGACGTGAGTGATCTTTATCTGAAAGATTCCCGCCTTTTTGGCCTGCAAAATCGCCATCGCCAGCAGTACAGCGTTCGCAGCCTGGATCGGTCGCGGTCGTTCATCGAGTTTGTAAAGTCCTTTCCCGAAAATGTTGAAGTGCGCACCGTTCTTACCTACAATGCGGACAATCCTCCATCCCAACAGCGTACGGGATCGCTCTCGGTAGAAGTGAACCACAGTATGATTTTACTGCCCGAAGAGCCGATGCGTCCCCGCCTGTTCGACGAGCGTGTGGCGATGATTAGTGTGTCGCAAACCGATTACAGCAGTGATGCACAATTCACTCACACCAAACAGTACGTAACCCGATTCCGTCTTGAACCGGTGGATGAGGAGGCGTATATGCGGGGCGAACTGGTGGAGCCGAAAAACCCGATTATCTTCTACATAGACCCGGCCACGCCCGAAGAGTGGAGGCCCTATTTCAAGGAGGGAATTGATGAGTGGACAGTGGCGTTTGAGGCCGCGGGCTTCAAAAATGCCATTCGCGCCGAGATGGCACCGGTGGATGATCCCGATTTTAGTATGCTGGATGCACGTTATTCGGTGATTCGATATGTCGCAAACCCTATTCATTCCGCCAATGCCGGCCCCGATGTGATCGATCCGCGCTCGGGAGAGACGATTCGGGCTCACATCAACATGTACCACAATGTGATGAAACGGCTTCATTGGTGGTCGCTAAGCCAAACCGGTCCACGGAATCCCGATATTCAGCAGCCGCATCTCTCCACGGAAGAGATGGGGCGGTACCTGCAGTATGTGGTCTCTCACGAGTTGGCTCACGCGCTTGGGTATCCTCACAATCAGCGTGGCAACACCGCCTATTCTATTGAGGATTTACGCAATCCGGAGTTTACGCAGGAGTTTGGCAATTCGGCTTCCGTGGTTGGGCGCACTCGATTCAATTATGTGGCTCAACCCGAAGATGGCGACAACAAAGTACACCGGAATGTGGGGGAATACGACATCTGGTCGGTGAAATGGGCCTACTCATATTTACCGCAATTTGATAGTGCAGAGGCAGAGCGTGAGCTGCTGAACGAGTGGGTGCTGGAGCGGGCCGATAACCCCGCCATGCAATTTGGTTACGGACGGGGTGACTACGACCCTACCCAAACCACCGAATCGATCGGGAACGACTGGGTGCGGGCCAGTGAGCTGGGCATGCGCAATCTGCATCGGGTAATCCCCAATCTGATGGAGTGGATGGGCGAAGAGGGGGAACCGTACGATGAGATTCGGATGCGATACATGCAGATGTATGTGCACTGGGGACGCCTTACCGAGCGGGTTATTACGGCGATTGGCGGCTCCCGCGAAGAGCTGAAACGGTTTGGCCAGGCGGGCCCGATTTTTACCTCCATTTCGAAAGAAGAGCAGCAGCGCTCGATGGCCTTTTTGGATGAACATCTTTTTGCCACACCGGAGTGGCTTCTGGATAAGAATCTGTTGCGTACGTTCGAGCATGTGGGCACCGTAGAGCGCATTCGCTGGTACCAAACCACCGGGCTGAACGCTTTACTGGCACCCCATCGGCTGGAACGCCTGGTGGAGCAACACGCCATGCTGGGCGATGACGCCTACGGCCCGGCCGAGATGCTGGACGATCTCCGGGAAAGTATCTGGAAAGAGATTGGAAGCGAATCAACGATTGATACGTATCGGCGAAATCTGCAGCGGGCCTACCTGGACCGCATGGAGTATCTGCTCTACGAAGCGTCTGCCGAAGCGGGAAATCCGCCGGGCGATTATCGGCCGGATATCGGTATGGAAAACTTGCGAACCAGCTTTCACATCCAACAATCCGATATTCGTCCACTTGTACTGGAACAACTACTTGAGCTTCAAGGAGATGTGGAACGGGCGATCAGCCGGGCCGGCGACCGCTACACCCGAACACATCTTGAATATGTGAAGAAGCGGGTAGAGGCGTTGATCTGAGAATCAAACAGACATGGTATGTTTGTTGGTGCGCTTTGCAGTGGTGTTGGCCTGAGAAAAACATACCATGTCTGACGAGGCGTAAAACCGAGGGCTTTGAAGAGACATGGTATGTTTGTTGGTGCGCTTT
>JBLRWS010000142.1:0-2906 GCA_047921075.1 Balneolaceae bacterium
CGAAGAGCTGTTATTCGAAAAATCCGTTACTTTTGACCCCGCCATTTTTTTTCGTCCAACCATCGACCTCGACATTCTAAGCGAGAAGAGATGGGCGTTCACATTTCAAAATGTACCTTTCTTTGCAGAAAAAATTACCGTCTTCAGAGTTGGAGGTTATCAACAAAGAGACGTTGAGTTTGAACTTTCTCCTACAGAAACTTCATTTGTTGATTCACTGATTCTGGGTAGTGTCGAATCAAACAATCAATTTCGGGAGTATAACGTCACTGTCAGCGACGAGTTTAACGCCGGAATAGCAACCAATTTTAGAAGATTTTTTAAGATAAGCCATCCAAGACTCTCCATTCAAAATCCAACAAGTATCGTTGATGAAGTTACATTTCAAATTTCACCCTCTACAAACCCCGAATCCCAAAACGACTTAATAGAAGAATACGTAATCGAGAGGTCAGATCTCATAACGGGATCAACCAGATTCAGAGCCATTGGACGTGTAAAGCCGAATGAATCGGGAGAGGCAACATTTACTGATATTCTTTCATCACCCTCCAGAAAACGTTATCTGGTAAGAACTGCCACTTCTGGCCCGTCTAATCTTATCACGTTAGAACTGGATAATTCTCTTGATATACAAGTGCACGGCGCAGGCGACAAACCAGTCTATCACATCGAAAGTACTCCCGACAACGGGTTTCTCGCCTTTATTCTTACGGTTGAAAATACTTCTTACAATGCACTCATGGCAATCAATAACAACACGTTTTTTGCCAGCAGTGTGTCCTCTTCCCAAGACCTAACGGTCAGGAGCTTCAGCCTTTCAGGCACCGGAAACACAGTATACATTGCACTTGAAGAGAGGAATTCTGTTCTCAGGACGGGCTTTCCGAACAACTCCTCTCCTTTAGAAATTATCAAACCCGATCCCGATGACTATGTGCTCTCCTCCATTGCGGTAAGCCCCGATGAATCGTTTTTGTTTGCAACCGACCCGTCAGGCTCCGTAAAAAGGTGGAATTTGCTCAACTTTCAGGAAGATTTTCACGTCGACCCGGCGCAGCCCGCTACCAACACAAGGACCAATATAGCCGTATCCCCTAACGGAGCTTACGTCGTTGTAGGCGGAGCCCAGACCACTGTCCTGGATGCAGACACCGGCGCACTTCTCACCACCCTCTCAGGAATTTGTACCGGCAACTTCACGTTTAATGATGCTTCTACATACTTTAGCTGCTTCAACGAAAACACAAACCAACCTTTACTTTTTAATACGTCCAACTGGCAGCAACACTCTTTTCAGAATTTGACCATGCAGGCCGGCACTTTCCAGGCTCACACGATCCACCCAACCCGGCCGGAATCGATACTATTTACAGATACAAATAGGATTCTCTTTCATGATTACGAGAAAAATGAAACCATTAACATTCTTGACCCTATGAATTTGTTTCGTGACAATAATGCCACTACCATCCATTGGCTGTCCGATGACCGCATCACCATTGGCACTGACAGCGGTTTAGTTTTCAATATTGTCGTTTTGGAAAATCGTTGGAGAAGAGTCATTAATTAATACCTGTTGAGCCGGCAGCTCTTTAAGGCAACCCTCATCATCACGATTAGCCAACATAACCAATTCACGCAACGTACTGGTTTGCTCATCTATCCCTCCTGCCCGGAAGAAATTATGTTCGAAGTTCCCCCCTCTTTTATCCCGCGTAAGCGAGACAGAGCCTGCTCCGGCCCATCGGAGGGGTGAGCTTACAACGTCCCCCGCAACTCCTGCTCGCGTTCAATCGCCTCAAACAGCGCCTTGAAGTTGCCCTTCCCAAACGAAGTGGCCCCTTTCCGCTGGATGATCTCGAAGAACATCGTGGGACGCGGCTGCATCGGTTTGGTGAAGATCTGCAGCAAGTAGCCCTCATCATCACGGTCCACCAGAATTCCCAGTTTTCGTAATGTACTGGTTTGCTCATCTATCTCTCCTACACGATCTTCCAGTTCATCATAATAGGTATCAGGGATAGAGAGAAACTGGATGCCGCGCGACCGCAGTTCGGCAATGGTATCGATGATATTATCGGTAGCCACGGCCACATGCTGTACGCCGGGCCCCTCATAAAAATCGAGATACTCCTCCACCTGCGACTTCTTCACGCCCTTTGCCGGCTCGTTGATTGGGAATTTGATACGCCCGTTGCCGTTGCTCATCACCTTGCTCATCAGCGCAGTATACTTGGTGGAGATATCCTTGTCATCAAACGAGAGCATTTGACGAAAACCGAGCACATCTTCGTAGAATTTTACCCAGTAGTTCATCCTGCCGAGCTCCACATTGCCCACCATATGGTCTACATACTTCAACCCGATCGGTTTGATCTCCATGCCGGAATCCCACGGCTCAAACCCGGGCAGAAATACGCCGTTGTAATCTTTTCGCTCCACAAAAATATGAACCGTGTCGCCGTAAATTTTTATCCCGGAGCGGACCACTTTCCCGTGTTTGTCACTCTCTTCCCGGGGTTCCATGTACGATTCCGCCCCGCGCTCCACGGCCGCATTGTAGGCATACGCGGCATCATCCACCCAAAGAGCGATCACGCGAACGCCGTCGCCGTGCCGGTCAATGTGCTCACCAATTTCTGTTCCGCCTTGTAAGGGTGAGGTCAGCACAAACCGGATCTTATCCTGCTGCACCACGTACGATTCACGGTCTTTTAACCCGGTTTCCAGTCCGCAGTGCGCCACCGGTTTAAACCCAAACGCCGACTGGTAAAAATAGGCTGCCTGCCGTGCGTTGCTGGTATAGATCTCCACATAATCGGTACCCATAATGGGCATAAAATCGTCCATCTCCTTCGTGCTCTGTTTTTTCTCTGCTATGGTATCCATGGTTTTTTTGGTTT
>JBLRWS010000143.1:0-2874 GCA_047921075.1 Balneolaceae bacterium
ATGATTAAAAAAGTAATAGCCATCTACGCAAGCGGCTTTATGGCGGGGGTGGCACTGATCATGTTCCCGGGGGCGGGCAGTATTTTAACCGACCCGGCTTTTCATGGTTTTACGGGTGGGCAGTTTGGCAGTATTTTTACACCGCAGATTATAACAGCCATTCTTTCATCCCTGCTGGCATCTAAACTTGCCGATAAAATCAGCATGAAAAATGTTCTGCTTGCCGGCCTGGCGGCTCTGTTTGTTTCGATGTTGATTTTAGGCGCAAGCCATTGGCTTACAGAAAACCAAACGGCAGCTTACGTAATCATTCTCATATCAACAGCTTTTTTGGGTGCCGGCTTCGGATTTTCAATCACCGCACTAAACCCGTTTGCTTATCAGCTTTTTGAGGGAAAAGAGTCGTCGGCTGTCACCGGGCTTCACTTTTTCCTTGGAATCGGTACGGCTACCTCTCCGCTGTTAATCAGTTTATTTGCCGGTTTTTCATTCTGGTGGGGAGCACCGTTTTTTGCAGCGGCTGTACTCTTTTTGCTATTCATATTTACCACTCTTCTGCCGCTGAAGTTAAAAGAAGCGCTGCAGACGAAAGAGGAGAAAGCGAAACCGTTTAAAGTGCCTGCCCGACTCTGGTTGTATGTGGTTGCCGTATTTTTCTACGGTGCGTGCGAAGCCACATTTGGCAGTTGGGGAGGCGTTTTTCTGGAGCAGGAGGGTGGACTCTCTGTTGTAAAAGCATCTCTTGGCCTATCACTCTTTTGGGGGTTTGTCGCATTTGGGAGAGTGCTTTTTGCACTGTTTGCACTCCGTTATTCAACCCGATTGTTGTTTATGGGTACTCCCTTTGTGCTGGCTGCAGTTTTCTTTTTTACGCCGCTGGCCGATACGGAAATACTGTACCTCATGGCGATGGCCCTTGGCGGACTGGCCATCTCGTTTCTGTTCCCGCAGTCGGTCAGTGCCTCAACGGATGAATTTCCGCAGCACTCTGCCGTGGTTTCGGGATTTATGGTGGCGGCCCTTCAGCTTGGCTTCGGGTTTAGTGCCAATCTTATCGGTTTCTTTAGTGAGATGTACTCCTTAACTGCTCTGTTTCAGTTTTCAACGGTTTATGCGATACTGTTCGGGGGCATGATCGTTTATCTTTTACGAACAGGTGGTAAGGTAGAGGCAAAGCCAAATCCGGTTATAGCCTGATACACCATGTAATTGGTGGCCACATTGGGGTTCCGGCATATCCCGTTCCAGCCGGTGGGCGCAGCCTGACGGCACGATGGGTGTGGCGGCGGCCTTCGTTTTCACCAATATGTCGTCCACTAAATGGCACGGGATCTTCGACCTGATGGGACACAATATCCCGATCACCACTGAAAGCAGAAGGGAAGTAACGTATTTGAGGAGGATTATAACCAAAAAAGAAAGTAATCCTCTTTAGTCATAACTATAATGGATTATAATCCTGTTTGGTTATATATTGACTGTACATTTTTCCCAAATAAAACGAATGATGATCAAAAGACAGCTACAAGAAAAGGTGCAAAAACGGATTTTTGGCGGGAAAGCCATTGTACTCACTGGTGCCCGGCAGGTTGGTAAAACCACATTGGTGAAACGTATTTTGGAGATCCGCGAAACAGAGATTCAGTTTTTTGATGGAGATGATCCAACTGTGCGTCGATTGTTGGATGACCCAAACACAGAACAAATACGGCAATTGATCGGAGAGGCTGAAATTGTATTTATAGACGAAGCACAGCGCCTCAAAAATATCGGGCTTACCGCCAAGATCATAACAGATCAGTTTAAAGACAAGCAGCTTATACTCAGCGGTTCTTCTGCTTTTGATCTCAATAGCAACATTCAGGAGCCTTTAACGGGAAGGAAATGGAGTTTCAATTTATTTCCTGTTAGCTGGAAAGAGTGGCAGGATCATGTGGGATATTTAAAATCAGAACAGGATTTAGAAAACCGTCTGATCTTCGGTTTCTATCCGGATGTATTAAACCACTCTATCCGCCCGGATGAAGTTTTAGATGAATTAGTTGAAAGTTATTTGTATAAAGACATTCTAAATTATGCAGGAATCAGGAAGCCGGATGCAATCCAAAAACTGGTGCAGGCTATTTCGTATCAGGCAGGGCAGGAAGTAGTCTATAAGGAGGTCGGTGATTTGATTGGGCTGGATCCCAAAACCGTGTCTCACTATCTCGATATTTTGGAAAAGGGATTTGTCATTTTTAGGCTGCCGTCCTTCAGTAAAAATCTGCGAAACGAAATAAAGAAGAGTCAAAAAATTTATTTCTATGATAATGGTGTTCGAAATGCGGTTATCCATGACTATGAGCCATTTGTAACCAGAACGGATAAAGGGGCTTTATGGGAAAACTTTTTAATAAGTGAACGCCTCAAACAGCTGCGATATGCCAGAAGGAACACGAGGATGTATTTTTGGAGAACCAAACAGCAGCAGGAAGTAGATTATGTGGAGGTATCTGGTAAGGAGATCTCCGGCTATGAGTTTAAATGGAATCCAAAAAGGGATGTCAGGTTTCCAAAGACCTTCACAAAAAACTACTCTCAGAACATTTACGGAATTCACAGGGAGAACTTCAGGGATTTTGTGCTGCCTGAGCATTTTCCCTGAACCACTTCATACTAATGGATTATTAAAATTGAAAAAATCGTTTTGCCCGGTTGCGTATGAACATCCAGACTACCCCCGTGCGCCTTCACAATGTCATGGGTAATACTCAGTCCGAGCACCGTGCCCTGTGTCTCTTTCTTCATCGTAAAAAACAGCTGCAGGGTACAACCCTGACCTGTATTAAACAGCAGCCTGTTCATTCAGCCTGATAACGGCCTGGGTAAGCAGCC
>JBLRWS010000144.1:0-2857 GCA_047921075.1 Balneolaceae bacterium
TCCGCTGCTTTTGCGGATAGAGAGGGGGACGGGGGGTGAGTCCCAACGATAGGAGATCGCGGAACGGGGTCCGCGATGACCGTGGTAGATTCCGACCCCTTGAAAAGCGTCATCCCGATTGCTTGCGGGTCAGCGACCCGCGCTACGGTGTCACCCCGAGCCCAACGAGGGGACAACCCGCCATTATAGCTGTTAGACGGTGTTTTTGCTCCGTATGAATGAAAACTTGACCTCTAATTTCTAATTAACTACATTATTTTGCAGATGTTTACAGTAAAAAACTTGTTACGAAAGGCAGAGAGTCAAAAGATAAACTTTCGGATAGTTTTTTCTGTACATATGCTTAAAGGAATATCAATTGAACATTCAAAATGAAAGAAAACGATCTACCAACTCTCAGGTTTTAGGGCTAAACGGTTAGAAACTCCCCGTCATATTGCCGGGTGTAACAAGGAGTGCTGTTAATTTGGAATAAGGAGTGCCTGCTAAGGGTAAGGCGCACGATAGATATACAGATGAATAAACAGGTTTTATGTCAAACAGTCTTTGGGGTATGCCTGAGCGGATAGGGTCGTTCAGGATAGCTACAGAGTCTCTTCTCAACACAGCGCCATGACGTAACGTATAAAATATGCGCAGTTTGGCGAAAGGAGATGTAGAATGAATAACGTTTGAATTTGTCTGAAACATATATAAAATCTAATGCTTAAAAGCATGTTTTGTTGTATTATAACCACAAGAGAAAAGTGAGTGAATAGATGAAATATTGGATATTGGAACACCGAACAATTGTTAAATACGCACTGGATGTAACCATTTGGTGGTCTGTTACGCTTCTCGCCTTTTTGCTGCGTCTGGATGGCCAGCTGGCCGGTTTTGGAGGCGTGATTGTCATAACCATGCTTGCACTTCTCCCGGTAAAGGCGCTGCTTGTCCTTCTTTTTAAGACACACTGCCAGTCGTGGCGCAATACCAGCTTTGAAGATCTGTTTGAGCTCCTTCGCATGGTATCGGTCGTATCTTTTCCGTTTTTTGTTATAGCGTGGGTCGTACGTCCCGATGTTACCATTCCGCTCTCCGTTCCGATTTTAGAGTTTCTTCTGGCCGTTCCGGCGTTGGGAATGGTACGGGCGGCGGTTCGCTTCTATTTAAAGTATAGAATAAAGGGGGATCGCTCGAAGCACGTTTTTAAACGGGTGTTGATTGTCGGTGCAGGGGAGAGCGGCACAATGGTAGCCCGAGAGATGTTAAAGCATCCCACCGAACGGCTCTTGCCGGCCGCTTTCGTTGACGATGACCTCTCCAAACGAAATCAAAGAATCAACGGCATTCCCGTGGCGGGAACAACCCAGCAGATACCGGCCCTTGTTCGAGGCCTGGAGATCGACGAAATATTGATCGCGATGCCGTCGGAGCCGGGGGATGTGATCCGCCGGATCGTTTCCCTGGCCCGCGAGTCCGAGGCTCGTTACCGCATCATACCGGGTATTTACGAACTGCTAAGCGGGAAAGTCTCCATCAGTCAGATCCGCAATGTGGATGTGGAAGATCTGCTGCGCCGCAAGCCGGTTCAGCTCGATACGGATCGGATTGAGGCCTATATCCACGGCAGGGTTGTGATGGTAACCGGTGCCGGCGGTTCGATAGGATCGGAGATTGTACGGCAAATTTCCCATTTTCAGCCGCTTGAAATTATACTTGTGGGCCGTGGAGAAAACAGTATCCATCAGCTGGTGCGTGAAATTAACGAGGAGATGGTTGATCTGCACTATAAGATCCGGATTGCAGATGTACGTGACCATGTATCGATGGCCAAAATTTTTCAGGAAGAGCGGCCCGAGGTCGTATTTCACGCGGCTGCCCACAAGCATGTGCCGCTGATGGAAGAGAATCCGGCACAAGCTGTTTTTAATAACGTACAAGGCACCCGAAACCTGGTCAACCTTTCCGTAGAGTACGGTGTGGAGTATTTTGTGAATATCTCGACCGACAAAGCGGTAAACCCCACCTCGGTGATGGGAGCCAGCAAGCGTATTGCAGAACATATTGTGGAGTGGGGCGCTGCACAAGCCAAAAACGGCGAAGTGTATGTATCGGTCCGGTTCGGCAACGTGCTGGGAAGCCGCGGTAGCGTAATCCCGATTTTTAAGGACCAAATTCGGCGTGGAGGCCCCGTAACGGTCACCCATCCCGATATGATCCGGTACTTTATGACCATTCCTGAAGCGGCCCAGTTGGTTCTGCAGGCCGGCGGATTGAACCGAAACGGCGCGGTGTTTGTGCTGGATATGGGCAACCCCGTCAACATTGCAGAGATGGCGAAAGACCTGATCCGCCTGAGCGGATTCGAACCGGACACGGATATAACGATTGAATACACCGGCATACGCCCGGGCGAAAAACTCTACGAAGAGTTGCTTACGTCCGAAGAAGGGATCGAAAGTTCCACGCACAATAAAATTCATATCGCACGAAAGAGAGTGGTGCTCCCCAATTTAGCCGAACAGCTCGACCTGTTGGTGGAGGTTGCTGAACAGGGGGATAGCGTTCGTATCCGTGAACAGATCAAAGAGATTGTACCGACCTACAGCTGGACTCCCGTTTCGGAGCCTGTAGCAAATTCGGCCTGAAAGCTTCCGCTACACCGTGAAGTAGCCGGCCCACCCACCACGTCCTCCCGGACACTTTCGCGGAGCCTGTCCCGAACACTTTCGGGATCAGCGACCCGCGCTACGTTTACGTTTGGCCCGCGATGACAGAAAAGGGCACGTCACCCCGAAGGCTTTCGGGGTCTCCACACGTTGCGCTGGGGCTGGGCTCTGTAATTGAGCTGGAAGCCCGAGGCTGTAAGCCTCAG
>JBLRWS010000145.1:0-2849 GCA_047921075.1 Balneolaceae bacterium
CGCGGGTCAGCGACCCGCGCTACATCGTCACCCCGGACACTTTCGGGTCAGCGACCCGCGCTACGGCGTCATTCCGATCTCTCATCTACACCATTCTATAGACCGTCGTAACGATCACGCCTCCGTCCTGCACCGACGGTAGAGCGAGCAGTTGTGTCTCTTCTTTTACGTTAAGCTGAAAGGGGAGCGCCAATAAATCGACCCCGCTCTGCTTTTTGAGTCTGGTTCCCTGCCCGGAAAGAATCTCTTTATTGGGTATAAACCCTCCCTCAGGCAGATGTTCGGTTACAATGACATAGTTATAATTCGTCAGTTTCCCGGCGATTTGCTGCACCTCACCGTTTGACAGATGCTGCAGCACCTGCCGCAGAATGGCACAATCGGCGGAGGGCAGATCATCGGTTGCGATATTCAGGCAGCGGAATTCAAGGTTTTTTGCCTGAAACGTTTCCTGATTTCGATTGACCAGCGGTTCTACGATATCTACCGCAACGTATTTTCGGGTATGGTGTACCAGCTCTTTCCCCACATTAAAATCACCGCAGCCCAGGTCACATACCGAAGGGGGCGTTTCAAACGATCTAAAAAAGGAGGCCACCGCATCGATGTATGGGGCGACATATCCGGGGTGATGCGACCCCTCTCCGGAGTAAAAACCGGAGGGATGGCTGCCCCAAAGATTCATCTCATACACCTGTTCCATCGCCTGTTTTGTCGGCCAGGGCTTTTTTTCTCGTGTAGGTCCGTGTTCCATCATACTAAACAAATTGCAGGCCGGGAATTAAACTCCCCATACAAAACTCGCCCGCTGCACATCGCTTTCGGAGACGATCATGCGACCCGTCTTCTCAATTCAGATCGACAGACGCGTTGGACGGTTTCCCTTTTTTGTACCTGTAGTAGCCAAATGTAAAAATTGCCAGCCCGATAAAAAAGATGGGCAGTATCACCAGATCGATGTAGCCCGTGTACGCGGCAATTCCCGCCAATGCGAAGCCCCACATCAGCAGCGGTGTAAAACAGCAGAGGCCCGCCACAAGTGCCGTCCAAAAGCCGGCTTTGGTCCATTTGTTATACTTGATAAAATCGAATTTTGGCATGGATTCAGATAAATTTATTTGTTGGTTACTATTTGAGGCATTAAAAAGTGTTCGAGAAGATCCGCAAAGTCTTCGAAGACTTTGCGGATCTTGCTTGTTCAAAGCTTCCTGTTGTTTCTCCGAACATTTTCTAAATTCAGTCGGAAATCTATCCTTTTACACCGCACAGCAGCTCAGTTTGCCCACATCCTTGCCAAAGGTGATGGCCGCCAGCTTGATGCCTTCCGCCAACGTCAGATAGGGATGAAACTCCGATTTTAACGACTCCACCGTAATTCCGTGACGAATGGCCAATGACAGTTCCATCAGCAGCTCCGAGCCTTCCGGGGCCAGAATGCGGGCACCCACCAGTTGGTCGTTCGCCTTGTTGCGAATCAGTTTGATAAAGCCGCGGGTATCTCGTGCAGCAATCGACCGCGGTACATGTTCAAGTGAAAGTTTGGAGACATCCACATCAATGCCCGCTTCCTTGGCCTGTTGCTCATCCATCCCCACGCCGGCCACCTGCGGATCGGTGAAAATCACCCACGGTAGTACCGAGAAATCGACCTTCCCGTGGCTTTCACGCAGGGCATTTTGTGCGGCAATTTTCCCCTCATAGGCGGCGGTATAGACAAACTGCCGTTCGCCAACCACATCGCCCGCTGCAAAGATGTGATCCAGAGTTGTGCGCAGGGTTTCGTCAACCGGGATGTATCCCAAACCCACCGTCTCTATGCCGATGTTTTCCAGTCCGAGATTGGCTGTATTGCCGATTCGTCCGGTTGCAACGAGAATATCATCCGCTTCCAGGGTCTGCTCTTCGCCATCTACGGTCAGGCGAACTGTTTTCTTCCCGGTTGCCTCATTTTTGGAGACTCCTTTGATTTGGGTACTGGTCAATACTGTCATTCCCTCATCTTCCAGATATCCGGCCAGTGACGTTCCAAGTTCTTCGGGCTGATCACTCAGAATATGCCCGGATCGCTGCACAATGGTCACCTTGCTGCCCATACGGCTGAAAAGCTGCGCGCTTTCCAGGGCGATGTATCCGCCCCCGAACACGATGAGGCTCTTGGGAAGTTCATCCAGCTCGTAGGCTGATTCATTGGTGAGGTAGCCGGCTTCTTCCAGTCCATCCACAGGCGGTGCCCAGGGAGCGGCCCCGGTCGCAATCAGGATGTTTTTGCCGTGATAGAGGGTTCCGTCTACATCAACTGTATGTTCATCCACAAACCGGCCGAATCCTTCCACCAGTTTGATGTTCGGATCGTCGGCGATCACATCCACATATTTTCCTTCCCGAAGATCGCTTACCATCTGCCGTTTTTGATCGATAATGGTTTTGAAGTCTGTGATGGTCGCTTTCGACTCGATCCCCTCAAAGCGCGGGTGGTTGGCGTGATGGATCATTTCTGCGGTACGGATGAGTGTTTTGGAGGGTACACATCCCACGTTCACACAGGTTCCGCCGGTGGGCAGGCCTTTGTTAATGATGACCGCTTTTCCGCCAAGCTCGCTTGTACGAATGGCCGCAGCAAAAGCAGCCGATCCGCCCCCGATGATGAGCAGATCAAACCGGTTGTCGCCATTTTCTGAGGAGTTAATTTCCCCCGTCACCTCGTAGTGGCCGGAGCTGTTTATGGTTTCGATCAACTCCTCTTTGGAAATGGAACCGGAATCATAACTGATTTCTGCTTTTCCATCCGGATAAGAAACTGATTTGTTGCCGATTCCCTGTTTTTTGGACAGTGCACGGTCGATGGATCG
>JBLRWS010000146.1:0-2664 GCA_047921075.1 Balneolaceae bacterium
TTCTCCATAAGCATAACACGCAGGCTTGTCCATTACCCACACGAATCAACATAGAGCCAAAAAAAATAACCCCTACCGGGTATCAGCCGATAAGGGTTAATCAAGAGAGATTCATCTATGAAAAAACGTGAATCGGGTGGGGCTCGAACCCACGACCCGCGGCTTAAAAGGCCGCTGCTCTACCAGCTGAGCTACCGATTCAGCGAATCTTTAAGAGATTCCAAAGATAAGGGGAAGATGATTAGAAAATCAAACTATTCCCGATCTTTTTCGGAATCGGTTGCCCTTAGGCAGTAGCTTTATTGCAGTGTGCCGAATTCATTATATTAATCAATAATCAATCGCTAATCATTCCATACCCGCAACGAAATTTAGCTATGGCTTCTATCTTCACAAAGATTATACGTGGTGAGATTCCTTGCCATAAAGTAGCAGAATCCGATACCCATATCGCCTTTCTCGATATCAACCCGATAGCGGAGGGCCACACATTGGTAGTACCTAAACAGGAGATCGATTATCTGTTCGACCTTCCCGATGCGCTGCTGGCCGACACCATCGTGTTTGCCAAGCAGGTAGCCCGCGCCATCGACCGCAGCCTGAAGCCGATACGCACCGGCGTGATTGTAGAGGGGCTGGAGGTGCCGCATGCGCATATTCATCTGGTGCCAATTTACAACGAGGGGCAGGATGTATCGCTGGGTAATACCATGAACCTGTCGAAAGAGCGTATGGAAGAGATTGCCGGGCGCATATCCGGTGAGGTGCAGCGATGAAAACGATCATGGTGCTGAACGGTCCCAATCTAAACCTGCTGGGCGAGCGCGATGCCGGGCACTACGGTTCGCAAACCCTGGAGGACATCCATGGCATGCTTGAAAAGAACTACCCCGAGGTGTCATTTATTTTTATGCAGAGCAATTCCGAGGGGGATCATGTTGACGCCCTGCACACCTGCCGCAACGGCAGCGTGGATGCTGTAGTTGCCAACTGGGGCGGGTTTACCCACAGCTCCGTAGCTATTCACGATGCGCTGGAACTTCTCTCTATTCCCAAAGTGGAAGTTCATCTGAGTAATATTCACGCCCGCGAGGAGTTTCGCGAACGGTCGATTACCGGCCGTGCAGCCAACGGAATCATCACCGGTTTCGGTGCCGACAGCTACCGGCTTGGTGTGGAGGCCGCCCTAAACCTGCTGAACGGGAAATAGCCGCCTGTGCACAAACTGAAAGAACTTTTTAGCGACACACTTATCTACGGCATCAGCAGTGTGCTCGCACGGTTTATCAACTACCTGCTGGTGCCGCTGCATACCGGCGTGTTTCAAACCGCACAGTATGGCGTTATTGGCCTGGTGTATGCAGCCATCGCCTTTCTGAATGTGATCTTTACGTTTGGGATGGAGTCAGCCTACCTGCGCTATGCCGAAAACAGGGAGCGGGCACCGCACGTCTTTAAAACGTTGCAGATTGGCCTCCTTCTGTTTGCCTCTCTGCTGGGGCTGTTGCTATGGATGGTGATGCCGTGGCTTCTTCCGGTATTAAATTTGGGGCCGGGAACGTCCGACATTTTCCTGTTGATGATCGGTATTCTTTGGTTTGATACGTTGTCGATCGTGCCGCTGGCCGAGCTGCGCCTCACCCGCCGGGCCATTCTTTTTGCCGGCGTAAAGACCTTGAATGTACTGGTTAATCTGGGGCTAAACCTCTATCTGATTCTCGGGCTCGGGATGGGAATTGAAGCGGTATTCCTGGCCAACTTTGCCGCTTCGGTGGTGATGACACTGCTGGTGTGGGGCGCTACGGCGAACCTGCTGAAGGGCTCCTTTAGCACCGACTGGCTCAAAACCGCCTTCGCCTTCGGGTGGCCGTTTGTGCCATCCGGAATCGGATTTGTGATCAACGAGATGCTGGATCGCTTTCTTCTAAACGCAATGGATCCCGCCCATGCGGCGCGGCTCTACGGCGAAGATATTACTCCCGAAGATGTGGTTGGTATCTACAACGCCTGCTACAAACTGGCGGTATTCATGCTGCTGCTGGTTCAGATGTACCGCATGGCGTGGCAGCCGTTCTTTATGCGCCACTCCGGCGACGGCGACGCCCGTGCACTCTTTGGGCGGGCGTTTGCCTGGTTCAACGCAGCCTCCGCATTGCTGTTTATCGGGGTTGCCCTCTTTAAAGAACAGATCGTTGCCCTTCCCATTCCGGGCACCGGCGCCACACTGATTGACAGTGCGTATTGGAGCGGACTCGACATTGTGCCCTATCTGCTATTGGCGTACTGGTTTCATGGATGGTACATCAACTTTTCATCGGGCGTCTTTATACGCGAAAAAACGCGGGTTTTTTACAAGATCACCCTGCTGGGGGCGCTCATCACCATTGTGGCGAACCTGGCACTGATACCGCTGTTTGGGATGGTCGGCTCAGCGGCTGCAACACTGCTCAGCTACGGCGCCATGGCTACCGTGCTGGGACTTTACAGCAAGCGTGTGATGGATGTAGACTACAGGCTGCCGGCCAGCTTTCTGCTGATGGGGGTCAGCGCTCTGCTGGTATTTGCAGAACCGGCTATAGCAGAGTGGACAGGGGGACGCTCATTGCTAACGAACGGAGTTATTATTGGCGCAGGATTGGTGATTGTGGCGGGATACCTCCGGGC
>JBLRWS010000147.1:0-2613 GCA_047921075.1 Balneolaceae bacterium
ATCGGTAATTTAAAGGGTGTCGATTTCAGCACGCAGAGCCTTACCTTTAATTCCATTAACATGCGCGGATTTGGTTCCAACGGAAATCTCCGTTTCGTGCAGCTGATCGATGGGATCGATAACCAGGCTCCCGGCCTTAACTTCCCCGTTGGAAACGTGGTAGGTATTTCCGATCTGGATCTTGAAAGTGCGGAGCTTCTGCCCGGCGTGGCATCGGCACTTTACGGCCCGAATGCCATAAACGGTATACTGCTGATGCGCAGCAAGAGCCCATTCGAATTTCAGGGGCTCTCGGCTCAGGTAAAAGTGGGTGCCAATCATGTGGATGAGCGCGATGAGGATGTCTCGTTTTATCAGGAATACATGGGGCGATATGCCAAGGCGATCAATCAGGATCTCGCCTTTAAGGTGACGGCTTCCTACCTGCGCGCTACCGATTTTGTGGCTAGCGACACCCGCGATACCGGCCCTGCCACCTTCGGAGCGATTGAGCGGGGCGCAACATCTCGCGGTGATAACCGGGTTTACAACGGCCTGAATGTGTATGGCCAGCCGCTGCTCACGATCGGTAACATTGCCGACGGACAGATACAAGCGGGAATGCAGCCCAACGCCAGCCCTCAGCAGCAAGCTACTGCACAACAGCTGATGGCAATCCGAAGCCTGCTGCCCGATGGCGATGCCGGCGCGTTTACACCCAACGGTTTTCTTGAAAACAGCTTTATTGACAATACCACCGAAAGTTTAAAGCTGGGCGGCGCCCTGCACTACCGTCTGACCGACAACTTTGAGCTTCTTGGCCAGTTTAACTGGGGCAGCGGAAGCACAGTGTACACCGCTAATGACCGGTTTATACTGGATGATTTTTCGATCTGGACAGCCAAAGTAGAACTCCGAAATCAAAATCTGATGGTGCGTGCGTACACAACACAGGAAAACTCTGGTGATACCTTTGCGGCCAATACCCTGGCATCGCTGATCAATGCACAAACCTTTATTCCCGCTTACTTCCAAACGTTTGCCAACGCACGTACACAGGGAGCCACCGTAGATGAAGCGCATACACAGGCCCGATTTGCCGGCATTGCTGCACAGCCGCAGCCCGGAAGTGCTGAATTCGATCAACTGGCCGAGCAACTCCGGGATTTACCCATTTCGGAAGGCGGTGCTCTGTTCCTTGACCGGACCAGCCTTTGGCATGCCGAGGTGCAGTACAACCTGTCGGAGGTAATCGATCCATCCATTGCCGAGGTTATTGTGGGCGGTAACGTACGCCGGTTTGCCCTCGATTCGGACGGCACGCTCTTTGCACTGGATGATCAGGGTAATGAATTTGATCTGGATGAGTTTGGGATGTATCTGCAAGCCGGACGATCCTTTGCCGACGGACGCCTTCGCCTGCAGAGTTCGGTACGATTCGATAAGCACGAAAACTTCTCGGGTCAGGTTTCTCCTCGTTTTTCCGCCGTATTTCAGGCAGCACCCAACCACAATATACGCGCCTCCTTTCAGCGCGGGTTCCGAATTCCATCTACCCAAAACCAGCTGATTGACCTTGATGTAGTGGCACGAAGGCTTATTGGTAATAATCCGGTACTGATTAACCGCTACCTGTTGGAAACCAATCCTACCTACCGCTCAGAAAGTGTAGAAGCTGCACGGCTGGCACTGGCAGGTGGGGCAACACCGGGCGAAGCGCGATCACTTCTACAACTGGTAGAGTTTGATCCGTTTAAAACCGAAAAGGTAAACACCTTCGAAATCGGTTATAAATCGCTCATTGGCGACCGTCTCTTCCTGGATGCGTATTACTACTACAGCATTTACGATGATTTCATTGCGGAAATCGAGTTTATCCAGGGTATTCCGAACGGCCTTGGAAGTGATCCGGGATCCTTCGATTCAACCACCCCTGCCGGACAGGATGCCATCATCAATCGGACGGTGCAAACCCAGGCGCTCTCATTGAACGTAAATGCCGACGGTAATGTAGATGCACATGGATTTGCAGTAGGTGGCGAGTACAGCCTTGACGGCGGATACCGACTGGGCGGAAACGTATCGTTCAACGAACTGATTTCTCAGGACGATCTCCTCGATCAGGGCTTTCGGGCAAGCTTTAATACACCCCGATGGCGGTACAACCTGTCGCTCTCAAACCGTCGGTTTACCGACCGTATCGGTTTTAATGTAACCTACCGCTGGCAGGATGCCTTTCAGTGGGAGTCTACCTTTGGAGAGGGCGTAATGCCCGCCTTCGAAACCGTCGATGCGCAGGTGAGCTACCGCTTCCCGGAACTGAACTCGATTCTGAAAATTTCCGGCAGCAATATCTTTAATAACCGGCACGAAACATCCATCGGGAACCCGACATTGGGAAGTATTTTCCTGGTTTCCTGGACGTTTGATCAAATTCTAAACTAAACGAGGCAAACTGATGACGACCATTTTAAAACGATTTTTCGTAGGTATTCTGCTTGCCGGTTTTGTGATTGCCGGTTGCGACGGTGAATTCGATTCCCTTGTAGACCAAAACAGTGCCCGCAACCCGATACCCGATGTAACGACGGAGGTATCGGAAGGGGATGCGAACTTTACCAACTATGTAGCCAT
>JBLRWS010000148.1:0-2503 GCA_047921075.1 Balneolaceae bacterium
CCCATCTCTTTGGCGATTTTCTCCTGATAGTTTTCAATGGTTTCGATCACCAGCTTACTGAGAGAGTACGGCGGAATCACCGCTGTCGAATCGCCCGAGTGCACTCCGGCCGGCTCAATATGCTGCATGATGCCGGCAATGTGAAGCTGATCTCCATCGTATACCGAGTCCACATCCACTTCAATCGCCTTGTCGAGGTATTTGTCGATCAAAAAGTCGTTTTCGGGATGGGTTTGAAGGATCCGCTCTACATATTTTCTGAGCTCTTCTTCCTTCACCGCGATCCGCATGCCCTGTCCGCCGAGCACGTAACTTGGGCGAATGAGCACCGGGTAGCCAACGCGCTTTGCGATAGCTACGGCATCATCTGCATTTCTTGCGGCTCCGTATTCGGGGAACGGAATGTGAAGCCGTTTCAGGAACTTCGAAAACTCCCCGCGGTCTTCGGCAAAGTCGATCTTTTCAAACTCGGTACCGAAAATATGGATGCCCGCTTCCACGAACCGTTTGCCGAGCTTGAGGGCGGTTTGTCCGCCTACCTGAAGGATGACACCCTCGGGCTGTTCATGCTCATAAATATCGAGCACACGCTCCCAGTATACCGGCTCAAAGTAGAGCTTATCGGCAATATCGAAATCGGTGGAGACGGTTTCCGGGTTGCAGTTTACCATGATCGCCTCGTAGCCCATCTCCTGGGCGGCAAGCACGGCGTGCACACAGGAGTAATCAAACTCAATGCCCTGCCCAATGCGGTTCGGGCCGCTGCCCAGAATCATCACTTTCTTGCGGTCGGTTACCTCACTCTCATTCTCCGTTTCGTAGGTGGAGTAGTAGTATGGCGTCTGTGCGGGAAATTCGGCCGCGCAGGTATCCACCATCTTAAAGCTTGGTTTCATGTTCCAGCTCAGCCGTTTCTGGCGCACATCTTCCTCGGTCACCTTCGGCCCGCTCTTGCTCAACAGCCAGGCGATCTGTACATCGGAATAACCGGCTTGTTTTAACTCGTAGAGATTCTCTCTGGAGATGGTGTCGAGCTCTTCGCCTTCCGTGCGGTTTTCGAGGGTTACCATATGGCGGATTTGCTGCAGAAACCAGGGATCCACTTTGGTGATGTCGGCAATCTCCTCTACCGAAGCACCCATTTTAAAAGCGTTCCGAATCTGCATGGTGCGATCCCAGTAGGGGCGCAAGAGGCGTTCGCGAATCGTTTTTCGGTCGGGATCGTCGTACCCGTCGGCGCCAAGGCCGGCCCGCCCGATTTCGAGCGATTGCCACGCTTTGTTTAGCGCTTCGGGGAAATTCCGCCCGATGGACATTACTTCACCCACCGCTTTCATCTGTGTGGTGAGTTCTTCATCCACACCGGAAAATTTGTCGAAGTTGAAGCGCGGTATTTTTACAACCACGTAGTCGATCGACGGCTCAAAGCAGGCCGATGAAACCTGAGTGATCGGGTTGGGAAGCTCATCCAGCGTGTAGCCGACAGCCAGCTTGGTCGCGATTTTAGCAATCGGGTAGCCGGTGGCTTTGGAGGCGAGGGCGGAAGAGCGGCTTACCCGCGGGTTTATCTCGATGGCCACCAGCCGGTCGCTGCCCGGTTCCATGGCAAACTGTACGTTGCAGCCGCCGGCAAAATCGCCAATGGAGCGCATCATGTTAATGGCCGCATCCCGCATCAGCTGATACTGCTTATCGGTAAGGGTTTGGGTCGGGGCAACGGTAATAGAGTCGCCGGTGTGAACGCCCATTGGATCGAGGTTTTCGATCGGGCAAACAATCACAACGTTGTCGTTCTTGTCGCGCAGCAGCTCCAGCTCAAACTCTTTCCAGCCGAAAATGCTCTCTTCAATCAGCACCTGGTGAACGGGGCTCAGCTCCAGGCCGCGCAGTACTTTTCGTTCAAATTCGTCTTCGTTCCAGACAATCCCGCCGCCGGTACCGCCGAGGGTAAACGATGGACGAATCACAATCGGCAGGCCGCCCAGCTCTTCTACAATCTCTTTGGCATCGAGCAGTGATTGTGCGGTTCGGCTGCGGCACTGTTCAATCCCGATGCTCTCCATCAGGTCGCGGAACAGCTGGCGGTCTTCGGTAATATCCACCGCATCCATGTTTACGCCGATGATTTTGATGTCGTTTTCTCGCCAGTAACCCTCATGCTGAAGATCGCGAGCGAGATTCAGAGCGGTCTGGCCGCCCATGGTCGGCAGTACGGCATCAGGCTTCTCAATTTCCACAATCTCTTTGATGGACTGTGTGGTGAGCGGCTTCAGGTAGATCGCATCAGCCATCATCGGGTCGGTCATGATGGTGGCCGGGTTCGAATTGATCAGCACCACCTCGTAGCCCTCTTCTTTGAGAGAGCGGCACGCCTGTGTTCCGGAATAGTCAAATTCGCAGGCCTGGCCAATGACAATGGGGCCGGAGCCGATAATCAGGATCTTATGTATGTCGTCGCGACGGGGCATTTTCGGGTTCTGTTACGTTTAGATTGCTGATTGAT
>JBLRWS010000149.1:0-2452 GCA_047921075.1 Balneolaceae bacterium
ACCCCCGCAATCCAGGCCGAATGGAGAATGGACTGGAGAAACTCACCCTGAAACAGTCCCGCCCAATTGCCCAGCGTAAACCCACGGCTTACGAGCCCAACCAGCCCGAGGCTATAGAAAAACGCGTACCCGATGGAAAGCGCCAAAGGTGCCAGTCCGATCAGTATAAAAACCCCAATGAGTGCTTTTTTTTGCATTTACACGCTACATTTTTACTCAACTGTCTGTTTTAAATTCAATTCAACCATCTATATAAAAATTTCTCAATTCACTACCTCCCGGCGGAAATCCTCAAAAATGCGGATCATATACTCCGGATCGGGTTCCATAAGGGCATAGGGCTGTATCTCGGACCGGTCGGGTGCCTGCTGCCGGCCGGGAATTTCTGCAAATCGCTGCTGCCACTCGTCGGGTAAGGAATCGATGTTCAGGATGGTGGCATCGCCCCATACGTCGGGTTTCATTTTTTCGAACTGCGCTTCGGGCGACATCAAAAAGTTGATGGTTACCAGCGCTTCAGCTTTGTTGCCGGCGTGTTTCGGAATGCCCATGTAGTGCGAGTTTTGAATGGTGCCCATCCGTGGCACATACGCACGGCTTGTTGGCGGAAACAGCCCTTGGGCGATCTTGTTATCCACCTCGCTGTCGTTGTTGCTCATGGTAAACGCAATTTCACCATTTGAGAATAGCTGGTGCAGCTGAGCAACGCTATTGGGGAAGGTGCGCCCTTGCCGCCAGAAGTTTGATTTGATTTCGTTGAGCCGGTCCCACAGTTCGGTACTGTAACGTTGATAAACGTCCTCACTGAACGGGCCGTGAAATTTGGTGGAGTCATCGGCCAGTGAGATCATCATCGACTTCAGAAATGTCATGCCGGTAAATTCGGTAGGGATGGTAAAGCGGCCGGGATTGGCGTTTACCCACGTTTCGAACTCATCAAGCGAATGCGGCAGGTTGCTTACCTGATCGGGGTTGTAAATGAGAGCGAGCTGCACATTACCCCATGGTGCCTCATATCCATCAACCGGCTGCTGGAAGTCGTAGCCGATAAACGGATTGTCGAAATTGACGTAGCGGGCGTTCGGTAAACTTTCAGTGAAGGGTCCAAACAGTGCATCAATCTCCCGAAGCTGAAAAAACGTTTCGCCGTTTATCCACATCTGATCGATCTGGCTGGCGCGGCGCCCGCTTTCCAGTTCGCCCATTAGTGTGGAAACCACCTGTGTACCCTGTCCGCTTACGATATTCAGGTCAATATCGTACCGCTCTTTCATCCGCGGCACGACGAAATTATTCATGTAGTCATTAATAAATGTATCGCCCATCCACATCATCAGAGTGAGGCTGCCGCCCCGGGCTTCCTCCACGATTTCATCCCAGGAGAGATCCTGCAGGCCGCTGTCGTCCTGTGGGGGAGTACAGGCCCAGAAGAGCAGTGGAATGATGAAAAGAAGAGATAAATTGTGTCGTTTTAAAAAGGTCATCAAAAAAAGGATTATTTGGTTGTCGTAGTACCGAATGAAAGTGGGGATGTTTTTAAAAAAACACCCCCATTTATACAGTTCTCAAAAGAGGTAACGCAGTGAAAATTGATACTGCCGCGGCGGGCTCACATTGCGAATTACGCGCCCGCTTGGCCCTACCTGAATCTGATTGCTTTGCGTCAGGTTGGCGTTAAATCCGCTCAGATTCTCGGCGTTCAATACGTTAAATACATCGGCACCCACTTCGAACCGGTTTCCGTCAACCTGCACGGTGTAGCGCAGGTTCAGGTCGAACACGGTTGACCACGGCAGGCGGTCGCTGTTACGGCTGAGGCCCGGGCTCCGGTCGTTGTTGCCAACAAACTGCTGGGAAAACGATCGTCCGTCGCCATTCAGGTCGTTGGTGCCAAAGCGGGAAGCATCCGCCACACGGTTTACCGGCAGGCCGCTTTGAATCAGCGCGGCAACCGAAGCAGAGAACCCTTGAAACGGGAAGAAACTGAACAGGCCGTTAATCATGTGGCGCCGGTCGTTCAGGGCAGGACCCCACTCGTCGCCAAAATCGTTGGCATCCATCGCGCGGAAGTTAATGTCTTCGGTATTATTCTCGAGGTAGGAGAGGGTGTACATTAACCGGAAGGCAAAATCACTGCTGCCGCGAGCCTGATCGTAGGTCAGGTTCATGGCCCAGTAGTTCGACTGCCCTTCGGTCTCGGTCATAATAACACTGCGTGCCACTCCACGAAGCTGTTCGCCGTTTGGCCCCGGTGTGTAGAAGCCTTGTGCATCCTGGAAAATAGGCGTTGGGCGCGACGCGTCGGCATCGGCCTGGCTGCGTACCTGCACGTTGTTGGGGTCAATCGACCATGCAGCCGGCACGTTCAGGTCGCGCAGGCGGTAGAGGTTAAACGATCGGTTGTGCATCAGGTCAATATACACCAGCGAGCTCTGGCTCACCTGACGCTGCA
>JBLRWS010000150.1:0-2243 GCA_047921075.1 Balneolaceae bacterium
GTCTTCCCGAATGGTTTCATCCGACAGGCGTTCCCTTTGCATGACGCGCGAGGCACCACCTTGTACCCGGAGGGTGTCTACCTGAAACCGCACATGTTCCATTCGCTCAAGAAATTCCTGCATCGCCTCCTGGTTGAAACTTGCCTGGATTTGCCCATCGATGAGAGCTTCAACAGCGCCATCAAATCCGTCGAGATGAATTCTGGCATGTTCCGGTGTTCTTCGGGTTGAGTCGCCGGATGCAGTGCCAAACAGGAATTGCAGGGCCTGGCCGTCGCGCGCCTGCCATCCTGCCTGCACGTGATATACCACGCCAAGGCCCGGAATGCGCTGCATGGCCACACGACGGACAACGCGATGATGTTCAGCCTGAACATCATCCAATGCCGTTTGCAGGATCGATCGAAACATCTCCATATCGCGTGGAGCTTCTCCGTTGGCATCCATTTTTTGAATCTGAATACGTTCGAGAAATGCGTTCGCCGAAAGCTGCCCGGCATCGTGGCGGCGTACATCACGCATCTGCACCCGGGCTGTTACCGGCTGTAGGGTGTTCTCATCCCTGTTTTCGGTTCGTCCTGATCGGCCCAGGTGCAACACCGGCCCACTCGGCGACTGCTGCGCACCTACGGTTACCAACACGTGGGCCTCATCGGGCAGCTCCCGAAGAATGGGGGCATAGCGGGTAAAAAATTCATGCAGGCGATCGGTCACTCCTTTATTATCCATGGCGGGCTGGGAGTCATTTGGCCTCGCTTCACTTTGAAGTGCCACGCGGGACGCCCCGTCGCGATCCATCGTTACCATCATAAACCGGCTCTGCAGCGGGTTGGGCACTGAAAACACCACGCCAAAGCCGTCGTAGTAGGCCGATTCCACCGGCAATTGGCGTTGCGTCAAGAGCGAGGTGTTCCCGTTCTCAGCATCTACCTGAAACAATTCGGAAAGGATGGTTTCTGCTATTCGCAGTTCACGCTCCATGCGGTCGTTATTTGGCTGTGCCCATACCGGCATTTGCACGGCCATGAAAAGAAAAAACGTTGTTATTCCCAGGGTTTTCATTCTCTTAGTCTCTGTTTGTTGGTGTTGAAAGCGCATAGATCAGACCACCTAAAACCTGGTCCGTTTGTGTAATGCGGGAATTGGTTTCCTGCTCCAGCTGTGCCAGCCCTTCGCTAATCAGCATCAGGTCTTGATTACGGCGGCTGTCGAAGTAGACGGTCATCGCTTCCACAATCTCGGTGAGCTGCTGTTCCTGCTCTTCCCGTAACTCGTCCATCAGCGCGGCCATCATCACGGCTTGCTGTTGTTGCACCGCCTGTACCACCGTTTCTAATTCCTGTTCGGTGTAAAGACGCTCCTGCGGCTGTGGCATCTGCGAAGAGGCCAACTCTTCCTGAGGGGCGGCTGCATGCCGATCGAGTTGGATCCATAGCGAAGCCGACAGCGCCAGGATAACCACGGCCGCGGCAGCCAGCAGAAGTTTGTACACATTCGGAGAGCGGCGTTTATGCTGTGCAGACCGGTCATCAAACGACGGTGCAGAGAATGGCCCGCCGCCGGCGTAGGAAAGCGGTTCGGCTTCGGCAAGCAGATCCCTCGTGGCCTGCAATTCACGAACTTCAGCGGCTAAATCGGCATCGGTTTTCAATACCTCTTCGAACGCTTGTTTCTCTTCTGTTGTCATCTCCCCATAGAGGTAGGAGATGATCTGTTCGTCGCGGTTTTTGTGTAATCTGTTCATAAATCTACCTTCCATTTTTTCAACTTCTTTCGTAACGCTGAGAGGCCATAATAGAGCCTCGATTTTGCGGTGTTGATCGGGATATCGAGTATTTCTGCGATTTCCCGAAAGGTGAGTCCTTCGTACTCTTTTAGAAGCACAATTACCCGCTGCTCATCCGGTATGGCCAGCAGCGCCTGCTGTACCAACCGAAACTGTTCGTTCTTCTCCACTGCTTGCGATGGCAGCTCCACCTCACCGTTATTGCTCTGATGGACCTCCTCGTTCCACGACACAAATTCGCGCCGCCCGGCTCTTCGTAATTCGTCGATGCAAAGATGGTTAACGATGCGATAGGCCCATGGTTTAAATTTTTCTGGATTATCGAGCGAATCGAGATTTTGATACATTTTTATGCACGCCTTTTGCACCACATCGTTCGCCTCTTCGTCATCTTTCAGATATCGCGAGGCAAAGCGGTGTAGAGGGGTAAACCACCGTTCGGTCAATTGGTTAAATG
>JBLRWS010000151.1:0-2188 GCA_047921075.1 Balneolaceae bacterium
CCCCACACATCCAGAATAGCAAAGCCGTGCGCCTGCAGCTGCTGCTCAAACCACGGCTTGTCGTATAGTTTTACTCGTTCTGTATACGTTTTCGGCTCTTGGCTGCCGTTGGCAAAGAACGAGATCTCTTTGTGCACCATCCCCTCAGCGATATGGCGGCGAATGGTGTAGTGCAGCTCTCCTACGCTCCCCTTTTCGGAGGGCACCAGTGTGCGGCCAACCCGCTCTGCATTCAAAAAATCGATCACAAACCGCCCCTCCGAACGCAGCATCTGTGCCACAGCCTGCAACACCCGAATGTTCTCGTCATCGTCCAAAAAGTAGCCGAAGGTGGTAAACAGATTGAGCACCGCATCGAAGGTTTCGGGCAGCGGTTCACGCATATCCCGAACCTCAAAACGGACGCCGGTAAGCCCACGCTCATCGGCAATGGTGCGCGCTTTTTCGATCGCGCTGGGCGAGAGATCGGTTCCGGTAACGCGATACCCCTTTTCCGCAAAGTTGTGCGAGTGGCGGCCACGGCCGCAGCCCAGATCCAGCAGGTGCGGAAATCGGCCGGCCGGGACGTGGGCGCTGATCAGCGTTGCCAGTTTTTGCGCCTCTTCTTCATCGCGATGGGCGTACAGTGTTTCATATAATCGGCTGTCGAACCACTCTTCGTACCAACTCATAAAGGATCGTTTCTGTAGATTTTCGGGATGGTGTTTTGGCCGGACTTTTCGGCTCAAATTGGTATCTTCTGCCAAACGAAAAATACCGGCATGACGTATCACCAAAAGCTACAAAGGGCTGTAACATCCTCCAACTCTTTATTATGCGTAGGATTGGACCCACTGCCCGAACGCATTCCCGCGCCGCTGCGCGAGCGATTTCCCGAGCCTGCCCAGCTGCTCGCCGAATTTTGCCGGCGGGTGATACAGGCTACCCAGACCACGTGCTGTGCCTACAAACCCAATCTTGCGTTTTTTGAGGCGTACGGCACCGAGGGGTGGCACGCTTTTGAACGGGTGCTGGATGCCATTCCCTCCAATAAAATTGTGATTGCCGATGCCAAACGGGGCGATATCGGCACCACGGCTGCGCGCTACCGCACTGCTTTTTTTGACCGGCTCGGGGTGGATGCCATCACCCTAAACCCACTGATGGGCCTCGATACTCTTGCCCCCTACCTCAACGCGCCGGAACGCGGCGTCTACGTTTTGGCACTGACCTCCAACCCCGGAGCGGCGGACTTTTTAAACCGCGAGGACGAGCCGAGGCCGCTAAGCGTACGTATTGCCGACGCACTGCAGGCTCTGCAAAACGACAGTGAAACCACCCTCGGAATGGTGGTGGGCGCCACGCAGACCGCCCGTGCACAGCAGGTTGTAGATGCCTTTACAGACGCCCCTCTCTTGATTCCCGGTATCGGTGCGCAGGGCGGGCGGGTGGATGATCTTGAACGGCTGCTGGCCGGTCACCGCGGCATCCCGCTCATTTCGTCATCCCGGTCCATCCTCTATGCGGGGCAGAACGAACCCGACTGGGAAGAGCGTGTGGCCCGCGCAGCGCAAACCATCACCGAAACGCTGACCCCCATTACCGAACGCTATGCCTGAACAATCCAAACCGGTACTCCTCTACACCGATGGCGCGTGCAGCGGCAATCCCGGCCCCGGCGGATGGGGTGCGCTGCTGATCTGGAACGGCAACGAAAAAGAGCTGAGCGGCGGCGAGCCGCACACCACCAACAACCGCATGGAGATGCAGGCGGTGATAGAGGGGCTACGGGCGCTTACCCGGCCCTGTGCGGTGGATGTGTATAGCGACAGCGCGCTCATTGTAAACGCCTTTCGGAAAGGGTGGATTGACAACTGGCAGCAAAAAGGGTGGAAAAAAGCCGACAAGAAACCGGTGGAAAACCGCGATCTGTGGGAGGCGCTGCTGGCCGAGATGAACCGGCACCACGTCCGCTATCACAAAGTAAAAGGCCACTCCGGCGATGTGCGAAACGATCGGGTGGATGCACTGGCGGTGCAGGCGTCGAAAAAATTTCAGTAAGCCAGGTTGCAGAGAGGATTCCGGGAAATTAAAACCGCTGGAAAAAACCTTTCAGGTTTCAGAATCCTGACAGGTCCGGTTCGGAATGATCGCTTCTACTTAATCAGCTGCAGGCCCATGGTCTGGCGGAACACCTCGCCGGAGAGGC
>JBLRWS010000152.1:0-1957 GCA_047921075.1 Balneolaceae bacterium
TAAATGCAACCGTTCTGTCGTCCATCCAGCTCATCGATTCGATGGTGCCCTCCCACTCTTCGGGAGTATAATCGCGCATGGCTCCGGTTTCGGTGTCGATTATCCAGAGACGCTGCGGAAGCGGATCGCTGAATACTTTACCGGCCAGAACCGCCAGCCGTGTGCCGTCGGGCGACCAGCTCATCGCCGCTTTTTTCTTCGGTGCGGCCATCCACTCTTCCATCCCGCTTCCATCGGCTCCAATCACCGCAATCCGTGTAAATAGCTGATCCTCATCGGCTCCAGGGCGATCACTGATTCGGATCGCAAGGCGGCTGCCGTTCGGGTCCCACGAAAAATCCCACACATAGGCCTCTTCGGGAGAGATCTGCACCGCCTCTCCATTTGCGGGCTGTACCCAAAGCCGCATGTACCGGAGATTTTCACCGGCAACGATCATGTCGAAACCGCGCTCTATTTCGGCACGGCGTTCAGCTGATATCGGATCCATCGACGTGTAGGCAATCGTCGATCCGTCGCGGTTCCAGCTGTAACTACTCACTCCGTATTCGGCAGCCGTGTGCCGCCGGAGGTCGCTGCCCGAAGCGTTCACCGAGTAGACCTGTGTCTGAGCGTGTTGATCAGAAAGACGTGCGGTAAAATAGAGACGGCCGTCGGTGCCCCATTGCGGCGAGCCGGCACTGTTTGGCTTGCCGATAACGGAAATGGGATCACCGCCGGAGGCGGGCAGCAGGTAGAGTTCGGAGAAATTCCGGCCGCGCATCTCCTGCTCGGTACGGGGCACACTTAGCGTATATGCCACGTGCTGGCCGTTGGGGCTCATCGCAACAGCACCGACGGTTTGGATAGATACAACATCATCGGGCGTAAGCCCCTGGCTGTAGGCGCTGTTTATCGCCGACAGATAGAGAGCGAGCAACAAGACGATCGAAAAGAGAAGGTTTCTTTGCTTCATGGCAGGGTAGGTTTAGTGGCAGGTTATTCAGTTCACACAACGTGAATGTAGAAAAAATTTTCGCGATATGGATGGGGGGTGGTTACTTCTCCCCCAACCGAATCCCCGCCACCACCGCCATCACCCCCACAACGATCTGCCCGAAAAAGTAGAGCAAAAATAGGGGCGCCGACTCCTGGATAAGAGTGATGCTCTGCACGCCAAAACCGGAATAGGTTGTATAGCTGCCGATGATGCCCACAAGCACAAAATGGCTGAGCCATTCACGCTTTTCTGCCTTTTGGCTGAGCCGGGTGAACAGGAATCCCATCAATAAACAGCCGAGCACGTTTTCGAAAGAGGTAGAGATGTAGATCCACGAGTCCCCAAACGCCGATATCACGAGCTGGTTGGTTCCGTGCCGCAATAGCGCGCCGATGCTTCCTCCTGCGGCAATCCAGCAAACGGCGGCCAGCAAATTATTCTTCGGCTTATCCATTCAGCCCTCCCAGCATCCAGAGAGTGGCTATGTAACCCGCCGCGCAGAGCAGGATGGCAAGCACCAGTTGCAGAAAAAGATAGGCGGAAAGCTCGCCCCATGATTCCTTCAGCAGCTGCGACACCTCCAGCGAAAATGCGGAAAAGGTGGTGTAGGAGCCGAGAATGCCTACCGTTAGAAAAAGCCCCATGCCGCCGCCGGATTGCTCCGTGGCCGTGAACCAGCCCAGCAGTATACCGGCAATGAGGCAGCCGAGTGCGTTGGCAATTACGGTTCCGGTTAACACCTTCGATCTGCCGGCCATGCGGTGGATTGCAAGTCCGGTGAGAAACCGGCATACCGCGCCGATCGCCCCGCCAAGTGCAACCAGAAGAATCTGGGTCATCATCTGTTATTTGCGTTGTGCAGACAGCGCGCCTGTTTAATCATATCATCACCACCGGCCGGGCGTTGGCCCGTATTGATAAACAGAGTGAACATACAATCTCTGATAAAAGAAAAAGAGCTGATTTTTTGTACATAAC
>JBLRWS010000153.1:0-1894 GCA_047921075.1 Balneolaceae bacterium
TTCCCATCTCAATAAACACCTCCATCGCTTCGGGATTTTTCATCGCATCCTTGTTCATCGCCTTGCTCACATCCATACCCATCAGAGCTTTTTTAACGGGCACTTCCATCTTTTTCCCGCTCAGGGTATAGGGGATGGCCGCCACCGGAATCACCTCATCCGGCACATGGCGCGGTGAACACTGCGTTTTCAATTCCTGTTTGATGGACGGTGTGATTTCATCCAGATTCACACCCTCATCAAGCACCACAAAAAGCGGCATATGATCCTCGCCGCCTTCGCGTTCGAGGTTCACGATCAGGCTGTCTTTCACGCCTTCCATCTGATCGAGAACCGCATAGATCTCGGCGGTGCCGATCCGGATTCCTTTTCGGTTCAGCGTGGCATCCGACCGCCCCTGAATGATCAGGCTTCCATCCTCAAACAATTTGATCCAGTCGCCATGACGCCACTTTCCTTTAAACGTTTCAAAATAGCTCGCCTTGTACCGCTCATAATTTTCATCGCCCCAGAAATAGACCGGCATGCTCGGCATCGGTTTTTGAATTACCATCTCGCCAAGCGATCCGATGATCTTCTCTCCTTCTTCACTGTATGCGTGCAGGTCAGCCCCGAGGCAGCGCTGCTGAATCAACCCGCGCCGAACCGGCTCATACGGACATCCGCCCACAAATGCGGTACACAAATCGGTACCGCCGCTCATGCTGCAGAGCCACATATCTTTTGAAATCGACTCATACACCCAGTCGAACGCCTCGGGCGGCAGCGGCGCGCCGGTTGATCCGATCGACCGCAGGTTTGAGAGATCAAACTCATTACCCGGTTTCAGCTCCTTTTTCATGCAGGCAGTCAGATATGGGGCGCTTGTACCGAAGTGGTGGATCGGCAGTTCGGCAGCCACCTTCCACAATATGTTGAGATCGGGGTAGGCGGCTGATCCGTCATACAGCACCGCCGTGGCCCCGGCCAGCAGGCTCGCCTGCATAAAATTCCACATCATCCAGCCGGTGGTGGAGTACCAGAAGAAGTTCTCGCCCGGCTTCGCATCGTTGTGAAAGTGGAGATACTTCAGATGTTCCAGTAGCACGCCGCCGTGCGAATGGGTGATCGCCTTCGGCTTGCCGGTGGTCCCGCTCGAGTAAAGCACCCAGATCGGGTGGTTAAATTCCACAGGGGTGAATTGGAGTGGGCCGCTGCTTCCTCTGATGATCTGATCCCACTCACCATCGGCTTCTTTGCCGGCATACGGAATACGAATGACCTTCCGGATGCTTTTCACTCCGTCGGCTATCTTGTTGATCTCTTCCTCACGCGAAAACTGTTTGCCATTGTAGATATGGCCGGTGGTTGCAAACAGAATCGACGGTTCAATCTGCGAAAAGCGATCAATCACCGTGCTCACGCCAAAATCGGGCGAGCAGCAGCTCCAGATTGCCCCCAAAGAGTTCACTGCCAGAAATACGACAATGGCCTCCGGAATATTCGGGATATAGGCCGCCACGCGATCACCCTTGCCAATCCCCTCCTCCATCAGAAACGTCCTCACGGCTGATACCTTCATCTCCAGCTCCTGCCAGCTCACCGTTTCATTTTGTCCGGTCTCTGAAAGGAATTGCAGCGCCGGACGATCGTCACTTTTCATCCGGAAAATGTGTTCGGCGTAGTTCAGTGTTGCCCCCTCAAACCACCTCGCTCCCGGCATCTCGTGCGACGACAGCACCCGTTCGTACGGCGAATGATGGATAATCTCAAAATACTCCCACAGCGACTCCCAGAATGCCTCCACATTATCGACAGACCACTGCCACATCTCCCCGTAAGAGCCAAACGTCAGCCCGCGATGCTCCTCCAGCCACCGCTCGTACTGCTTCAGGTTCGAGCGTTCAACGAACTC
>JBLRWS010000154.1:0-1886 GCA_047921075.1 Balneolaceae bacterium
GACCGCCCCCCACACGGCACCGAAGAGGTGTTTAAAGAGACGGTACTTTAAGCCGTCCACGGTCTGAAAGCCAGGTTCCGGATGCCAAACGTGTCTATCGGCAACCGCCAGAATTCTTCGGGCTATTGAGTTCGATCCAATAGCAGGTTGTACCAAAACAATCTGCGGTTTGTCGTAGTGTTTTTTACAGGCACCTTCTATTATGCCGGCTTTCTCTCTCACCCCCCTCTCTGATTCCGTTACACGGGAATCCTTTTTTAATTCCTTGACTTTTATTTTTTTTTTTTGATTACGATTGTTATCGTTAACAATTAAATAAAACACCATGAGAAAATTTCTGTTATCCATTGCTTCAATAAGTAGTGGTTTTGTTATGGCGTCGATCTTATCGGTTTCACTGCCGTTGCAGACGATCGCGAGCGACCAATGCGCAGATGACTGTCAAGTCATGTGCGGAGATCCGGGCAATGTAGTTTGTATTGGCTTTGCCTGTGAAACAGGCACCATCACGTGCACGAAAGCAGATGGTGAACCTGGTCCGGAACTACCCGGCACAGACCTTTAATTTTCATAATGTGCAGTCACTATTTCAATACAGTGACTGCACTTTTTTATAGACGATATGGAATCGAAAAAACCCGCCTATGCACTAATCGCCGGCCTCTCCTTCGCTGTTGGATTTTTGCTTTATCTGTTCTTTTTCTCCTCATCACAAGCCGAACTGCCTGATCTCACGGCCGTTGAGCAGCCTCAATATCAACGTATGGTGTACCCCTTTACCCTGGAACGGGATACCATGTTTACGGTTGCCAATGATACCGTTTACAGAGGCATGACCATTACCAGTAATACAAATTCTTTCTTCATTACCGACTTTGGTGATGGCCTCATCAAACAATTTGATCTATCCGGAAATTTTATCGGCACTTTTGGTGAGGGAGAAGGCCGGGGGCCGGGAGAGTTTTTAAATTTATCGATGGTCTCTGCTACCGATCAGGCGTTATGGGTTTCCGATCTTCAGGCTTTACGATTAACCAGTTTTTCGCTGTCTTCCGGCGAGTTTGAAGTTTTCCCTACGGAGAAAAGGCCCACAAGAATAGCTGTAAACGACTCACTTGTAGCGGTCAAGTGGACGATGTCGGAAACGATGTTTACTCTTTATGACACCGATGGCAATAAACGTTTCGATTTTGAACACCCGGCTATTATTCCTACCAACGACCCGATCGCTTTTGACGGATGGATCACGTTGTCCGAAGAGTTCCTGCTCTACATTCCCATTAACTACGGCGCAATCTTTGGCTTTGATCTCGGCAGTGGCAAGCACACATTTACCATTCCCACGCCGGATGGTGGTCCGCTCCCTTCTTCCGAGCAACGTACAGAAACGGGACGATTAGTCACCATTGCACCAAACAGCCAGGCGCGAAATTCCGGTTTAAAATATGTGAGTGAATCGGGAAAGCTGGTTGTTTTCACCTATATCCGTGGTGATCAACTCGCAGATGGTTCATACGATGTGGATGGCTTTACCTATTGGCTCGATGTCTACGACATTGAGGATCCGTCGTATCTCTACTCCATCGAGTTTCCCCATATCGCTTCGTCCTTTACGTTTATTCAGGATTATTTACTTGTTCACCACTCCCGTTCAGCAAGGGGAATATCGTATGTGATGGACGACGCATTCAAATCCCTGATTTTTAACTAACCATTCCGGGCCGTCCTATACATCCAGTTTAGTAAAATCGTACTTTAAGCCGATCTCTTTTCAGTGTGCAGAATCAGCCGGGGAGATGATGCCGCATCGTACCGGCCGCCGTCGTAATCACCCCACACATCCAGAATAGCAAAGCCGTGCGCCTGCAGCTGCTGCTCAAACCACG
>JBLRWS010000155.1:0-1712 GCA_047921075.1 Balneolaceae bacterium
CCGGCCGCTTCTGTGTAGATATCTCCGGTTCGGAGCCCATCTTCAAGCACATTCTGTATGGCTGATTCGATCGCCTGGGCAGCTTCTTCCAGCCCGAGTGAGTAGCGGCACATAAGCGCGGCCGAGGCCACAGCAGCCAGCGGATTGGCGATGCCCTGTCCTGCAATATCGGGAGCCGAACCGTGAACAGGTTCATACAGTCCGTTGCCATCGCCCAGGCTGGCGGATGGGAGCATCCCGATCGACCCGGTAAGCATGGCGGCTTCGTCGCTGAGGATGTCGCCGAACAGGTTTCCGGTCACGATCACATCAAACTGTTTTGGATTGCGGATGAGCTGCATCGCGCAGTTATCGACCAGCATGTGTGTGAGCTCCACATCGGGATACTCTGCTGCCACCTCGTCAACCGATTTTCTCCAGAGTCGGGAGCTCTCCAATACGTTGGCTTTATCCACCGAACAGACCCGCTTATCGCGAAGCCGTGCAGCCTCAAATGCTTTACGGGCTATCCGCTGAATTTCAGACCGGCTGTATTTCATTGTATCAACCGACCAGGTTTCGCCCTCTTCTTCGGTGGTATATCTCGGCTTGCCGAAGTAGATGCCACCGGTGAGCTCACGCATGATCAGGATATCTGTACCTGTAATCACCTCTTTTTTGAGGGTGGAGGCGTCGGCCAGGGCAGGATAAACCTGAATCGGGCGCAGATTGGCGTAGACACCAAGTTCGCTGCGGAGTTTTAACAGAGCGGCTTCCGGGCGCTTGTCAGCGCTGAGGTTGTCCCATTTCGGGCCGCCAACGGCGCCCAGAAGCACGAATTTGTGTTGTTTGCAGAGCTCCAGTGTTTCTTCGGTTACCGGTTCTCCATCCGTGTCGTAGCCAATGCCGCCGAATGGACGTTGGATGGTTTCGATCTCTACATCAAAAGCGCTGCATGCGGTTTTAAGTATTGCCACGGCTACGTCGGTTACTTCGGGCCCGATGCCGTCGCCGGGGAGCGTGATAATGGTTTGATTGGTCATTTTATGATTTTGTACTTATTAAAAACTTGGTTGTATAAGTCCCCTCTCGAGAGGGAGTTTCGGCCCTCATCCCGCTGTCGGCACCATTCCGGTTTCACGCGCATAGGCAAAAATTCCTCCTGCATGCACGATGTCGGCCACGCTGCCCAGCGGTTTCAGTTCATAGGTTTTGTTTTGAGTGTGATTGATCAGTGCCGGGGTTTTCGTATCGATTTCAAGCTCATCTCCGGTGTGAATGTCCTTGCTGAGGTCGTCCACACTTTCATACGGAGTGAGAAAGCCGCCGTCTACCGAATTGCGATAAAATATCCGGGCGTACGATGGTGAAACAATCGCTTTGATGCCGGCGATTTCGAGACAGGCGGGTGCATGCTCGCGCGAAGAGCCGCAGCCGAAGTTGTCGCTCGCCACAATGATGCTGAACTCACTTTCAGTTGCCCCTTCTTTTGTCAGTGGGATATTTCCCCCGGGTAATCCCGATTCAGCCGCGGGCACACCCGAGAGGGCATACTTGCCGTAGAGTTTCCGCTCTTCCGGATCGCTGAGGCTGTACACCAGGTGCGCCGCAGGGATGATCTGGTCGGTGTCGATATTTTTTCCAAGCACGAAGGCTTTGCCGGTTATTTGGTTGGGCATTGTTGGGTTGGTTTGTTGTGTTTAAGTTCTTGTTTGATTGATGAGTAGCAGTGG
>JBLRWS010000156.1:0-1681 GCA_047921075.1 Balneolaceae bacterium
GGATGACATGGGCCGTGGGTTGTGGCGGGCGGCGCGGGACAAAGCCGTGCATAATGATGAATTGGATGCGCCGCCTCGGGTACTCCCCGGGCACTGTCATCCTGAACGAAGGCCCGTGTTGTTCGGGCCGAAGTGAAGGATCCCCAGATACCGTGGCGGTTCGTGGCGTAAGCAACGCCCAGTCCCAGTGCAAAGTATGGAGATCTCGGAACAAGTCCGGGAGGACAATTGAATAGGTTCGAACTTGTTACATCGCTTTCACAAAAATCGATCTTCTATCATTTGGCTCAGTTCGCGGGTTGCAGCTTCAACTTCATCTGCAATTCTTTTACACTCTTTTGGTGTCATTCCGACTGTTTCACCCGCTTTGTATATATCCTCCATGGATGGGTTTCCCTTTCCATTTACAGTTGTGGAGTGCTTGCCGTTAAACCCGTTGCTGTACACCAAATCGTAAGCGGGAGAGCAGACCCATTCACCGTTTTGATATAAAAAAGAGAAATTTTTCGCATGGTCGTCCCGGTTAAAGGTCAGAACATTAAAGACCATCACCCGATACAGTTTTTTTACTTCAAGAATGGAGCGTGTCAGGTGAAAGGCTGCCTTCATCAGGTCCATGTAATCGAGTGACGGATAACGGTGTGAGGCGTGTAATAGGCCCGATGCTGTGATCATATGTATTCGGTTTCCATTGCTCCGGTCAAAGCGGACGGTTCCAAAATACGTGCCTTCAAACAGCCGGGTTTCGGGCATGTCGATACCGGCCTTCTTTGCTGCTTGTGAATACCGGTATTCAATCTCGCCGATGTCATCGGGGTCACCTTGGGCACCAAATTTGACCAGCCATTGCGCGCCATCCATCTCTACAAGGATTTTTGGCCGGGCCCCGCCGGGAGAACCGGCCCGCTCAATCCAGTGATCCAGAGACTCAACCTCCTCTTCATGCAAGATTTTATGGACTTCTTCCGCATAAAAATCGAGCGATTGCTGCCGGGTTTCTGCTTTTTTCTCTATTTCCGGTTCATAACGCAGTGCACCCATCCCACTGTTTCCTACAATAGCAAGCCTCTCTACCCAACTCATGCGGCCGGGATTCACTCCATTCTCTTTAAGCCATCGGTCGATCAGCAGGTTTCCCCATCCATCCGGCAGACTATCATTAAACACGCCAAACAGCCCATCGAATGGGTCTCTCGATGCTGTAAAAACACCCGCTTCCAATGGCAGATGAAATGGGGATATCGAAAACCCGTCCCGCAACCACTCCGCATCGTACTCAAATACGCAAAGGCGGTCACTGTCCATGGCCAAACGACCCACCGTCCGTTCTTCCATATAAACGGTTATGTGACTTATTTCAGGTATCATCTCTACCGGCCCTTTTTCTCTCTTTCTTACTCTTTTCCTGAATGACATCCTCGATCGATTGATAGCGCTGTTTATTGAAGAGAGATTCAAAATCACCGGCCGACCGCAGTACGATCGCAATCTGCAACAGGCTTTTCAATGAAATTTCGGCTTTCTGCTCAAACCGTTTCACACTTCCATAACTTACCCCCGACCGTTCCGCAAGCTCCCGCTGGGTTATGTTGAGATCTATTCGTTTCTGTTTTGCTTTATTAGAGATCTCCCGGGCCAACTCACCCGGAGGTTTTAATCCATGCATATTAAATGATTATAT
>JBLRWS010000157.1:0-1643 GCA_047921075.1 Balneolaceae bacterium
CCGGAGAGAGGGATAGATCGCGGTGCGGTTTTTGAAATAAAAATACCATGTTTTGTGTCGGGCAGTGAACTTGTATCGCTCCTCCGGAGCACGGGGAGTTGGTACGCTTTTTTTGTACAGAGATAGCGCTCCTCCGGAGCGGTGGGTCGATAACCAGATGTGAATACAAACCCATCACTGATGAGGCCAACATGTTTATCGCGCTCTGCATTTTCGTAAGGCATCTCTTTGCCCCGGAGGGGCATCATCTCTGTCGAACGAGATGCCCTCAATCAATCACCTGCTCCGGAGGAGCAGCATATACCCGGGTATTTTTTTGATCTTCAGGCCGGGCCGTGGTCACTTCTTGCTTCGTAACATCATCTCCTGAATGACGCGGTCGAGGGGGATATCGCGTTCGACGAGCAATACGACCAGGTGGTAAAGCAGGTCGGCTGATTCATTTACTACTTCCGACTCCTTCTTGTTTTTGGATGCAATAACCAGCTCCACAGCTTCTTCCCCAAGCTTCTGTGCAATTTTGTCGATCCCTTTCTTGAATAGACGGGTAGAGTACGACCCTTTGGGTTTGTCCTCTTTCCGGGAGATGAGCAGTCGCTCAAGGTCGTATAAAAATTCGATTTCTTCTTTGGTTGCCATAGGATGTTTTCAATTTAAGCAGAGGATTTTGTGATAGGCCGAATCGCAATACCTTCGTTCTGCATAGCTACTTTAAGGTCTTCAATTTCTATTTCTCGAAAATGGAAGATACTGGCTGCAAGTACAGCGTCGGCCTGGCCAATCAATACGGCATCGCAGCAGTGTTGTATGGTGCCTGCTCCGCCGCTTGCAATAACCGGAATCGTAACTCTGCGGTTTACCTCTTGCAGCAGCTCGATGTCAAAACCCGATTTTGTACCGTCGCGATCCATACTGGTTAGTAAAATTTCGCCGGCTCCGAGTGTTTCGGTCTGCTCCATCCACTTCAGTGCATCGAGTCCGGTTGGTTCCGATCCTCCTTTTACAAACACTTCCCACCGGTCATCTACTCGCTTGGCGTCCACTGCAGCCACAATAGCTTGCGATCCAAAGGCGGCGGATGCGCGGGTAATTAGATCGGGATCCCGCACAATGGCGCTATTCAGGGATACTTTATCGGCACCGGCTTTTAAAATGTCCTCAATCTCATCCACCGTACGAATGCCGCCGCCAACGGTAAACGGGATATTGATGTGTGCCGCAATCTTTTTTACCAGCTCCACCAGCGTTTTTCGTTTCTCTTTGGTAGCTGTGATGTCGAGAAATACCAATTCGTCGGCTCCTTCAGCGGTGTATCGCTGGGCGAGTTCAACCGGATCGCCGGCATCCCGAAGGCCGATAAAGTTCACCCCTTTTACGGTACGTCCGTCTTTGATATCGAGGCAGGGTATGATTCGTTTTGTGAGCATAATTAGTGGTACAGAAGATAACTTTTCACGCTCCTTGCCACAAGTTACGGAAGCAGGGATTTTGAATGGCAAGCTTCTGGAAAATGGCAGAGCCGGTATCTACATAAATCCAACCACAGCTGATGCAATTGGTGGGAATATTGTTTCAATTGTGAAGGGAGGCCATCTCATCCAGTGTAATGTTCCCTTCGTAATAGGCCCGGCCCACCACTACGC
>JBLRWS010000158.1:0-1566 GCA_047921075.1 Balneolaceae bacterium
TAAAGCTGCACGCTGCGTGTGGGAAGAGCGAGCGTACCAAAAGAAAACCGGCACTCTTCGGGCAGCTTCACTTCGAAAAAGAGCCTCCAGATCGGTATAGATCTTGTTCGCTTGCGCATTTCGGGGCTACCATGTTGCGCAATTATCGGGTAGACGCTATACTACTTGTACACGTTCACAAACAGACTTCGTTATGAGCGGCACATCGTTTGATGTTCGCAGGTATATAGCCAATCAGCCGATTGATAAAGAGCTTTTTAAATACAAAAAGTCGCTATATCCTGCCCATAAGCTTGGTATTGCCAACCAGTACGGGAAAATACACACCTATATTCTGGACTGGCAGCAGGGAACGTATGCCTATTTAAGCGACAGTCTGCAAAAAACGATCGGTTATGATGATGATTTCCATAGCCAGGGGTTGGATGCGTTCTTCAAGATTATTCATCCCGACGACCGGGAGCCGATGCAGAGGATTATTGCCAAATGGATGGAGGTACTGCTGGGCAAACCGGAAGAGGAGTTCAATCGATACACCGCGAATTTTAATTACAGGTTAAAAAAGGAGAGTGGAGGGTACCTGAACTTCCTGCAACAACCGGTCTATGTCAGTTTCGACAAAAAGGGAAACATGATCTATGAAGCGGGCATTCTGGCAGACCTTACACGCTATCGAAACGACGGGAATATTTCGCTGGTTATTTTTGATCCGGACCATCAACCGATACTTGAATACTATCCCAAAGAAGACTTTATGCCGCTTATTGGCGCCACGCGTCAAAAAATGGTTGATATCGAAAAGCTCATCTCTTTACGCGGCGACAATTGGCTCCGGAACGTTCAGAAAATCATACTGGATAATATCGATAACGATACCTTAAATGTGGAGTTCATCTGCAGGGAGCTGTCGGTTAGCAAATCCGATCTGTACAGAAAGCTGGAATCGGCCAGCGGTTTTCGCCCGGCCCGACTGATCCGGTTAATCCGGCTTCATGAGTCGCTTACTTTTCTCTCGTCGAGTGACCATACCATCTCTGAAATCGCCTACCAACTGGGATTTCGCACCCACTCCTACTTTACAAGCTGTTTCCAAAAACAGTTTAACTGCACACCGTCAGAATATCGCACGTCGGTTCAGTAGTTCTACGTAGCAGACAGCCCGCACTCCTTTTTTTGGGATAATTTCAAAAGGATTTGAAACAATCCCGATAGGCTTGTGATGAGAGAGAGTAGTTGATTTCCAGGAGGCTTTGCAAAACAGCCTCCTTCTATACGAGCAACGATTGGTGCAAGGATCGATCAAGAACAAAAAACGAGAGGCATTATGAAATCAGCTATACAAAACCACTGTGTAACGTCACCCATTCTATTGCTACTTACGGCCGGCTTTGTGCTGCTTATGGCGGGCTGTTCAAGCTCTTCAACGGACGCTCCGGCGCCCCCGGATCCGCCGGACATTACCACCATCAGCCCAACGGAGGGGCCGGTGGGAACAGCGGTAACGATAGAAGGCAGCGGGTTTAGCCAGGTGGCTTCGGAGAATCGCGTTACGTTTAACGGAGCAGA
>JBLRWS010000159.1:0-1555 GCA_047921075.1 Balneolaceae bacterium
GGTTCGCGATCGAAGCAAAAAAAATGGGAAAAAATTATCCTGACTTTTAAAACTCCTTCCGTCGGTAGACGTTAAGAATCTATTATTACATCATATAACACTGGCTATGGAGAGCTACGCATACCAACAACACATAAACCTGATACTGCAGCGTGCGATTAAACCGTACTCCATCCCCAAAAATCACCCGCATACAGGCCGTATCCCCCACCCGGTCACATCGTCATCCGATATCGCGTAACCTGGGTAATTCCATCGTCGTCTGTTTCCCTCAAATAGACGATATCGCCGTCGGCCTTCACCACCTCGGTACCGATGTCCCAGTTGGCGGTGCCCAGCACCTCACCGCTTCGGCTGAACAGCATCCATTTCCGGGTCTCCAGGTCTGAAACAATCGTCTCGGCCCAGATGCGGTCGTTGTCGTCAATCACAATCCGCTGCACCACCGGCCAGTGGTCGGGCAGCTCCATTTGTGCTAACATGCCGGCCATGGCGGGCCTTGCGGAACCGCCACCGCCACCGACTACCCGCGCCTGTGCATTTTCAAAATAGGTGTCCAGCGCACTCCGCTCGAGCGGAACCGCTCTGTGGAGGTGCGAAAAGGATTCGGCAGGCTCTCCCTTCTCATCGAGCCACTCAAATTCCAATGCAGCATTCCAGTTTCGGAGAAATGCCCCGCTTTCCGTTACGGCCAGCAGCGTACGGTGCATAAAGGGCACGTTTGCAACAATGCGCATGCCGCCGCTCCGCTGTTCCGACCCATCGCCCCCTTTCAACTGAACCGAGCGCCCCTCTTTCGGCCGGCCGGCACTGTCAATCACCTCCGCGAACAGGGTGGATGGCTGCATCATATCTTGCAATACAACCAGATATTCGTTGCCGCCGTCCAGTAAAAACAGATCCACGGGGAACCGGCTGCCCATCCCGCCCGATCGGCGTTGCTGAGGCTGACCCTGCGCATCTCCCAGAGCCATGGATCGAATGTGAGCGTACGATTGGCGATCAAACACATGCACCATCCGCTGCATGGCGTCAAAGACATGCACGCGGGCGGGGTCAATCAAGATTTTACGAATCATCTGAAACTCCCCCGGGCCGCTGCCCTGCCTGCCAAACGTTTGCTGATACGTACCGTCCGCACTGTACACATGCACTCCCAAGTGGGTGTTGTCGGCTATGTATACAACGCCATTGGACGCCACCGCGGCGGTGACGATCGTTCCGAATGGCACCTGCTCCGACTCTGTGAAGGTTTGAAGCGGCTCGAGTTGAATGGACGGCCCCTGTTGAGCCACTGCCGGTTGCGCAATAAGCAGAAGGGCAAGCAGCCCTGCGAGGCACCAGCAGCCCGCCACGGGTGCCGGCCTATTTGGAAATCTGTACATAGGAGTTCTTTTTTGATTCGGATTCAAAGGGTTCAGAAATACCTGTCTGCCCCCCTGACGTTGAATCCAACCAAAAAGTTTTAACCGGATAAAAAACGGCTACGCAAACTCTTTGTTCCCCTTCAGATAGCGGATCACATCGGTGATATCGATGGCCAGGGAGATCACGA
>JBLRWS010000160.1:0-1365 GCA_047921075.1 Balneolaceae bacterium
ATTCAAGCTTTGTGCATCTAATGAAGTTCAGTGCTGAAAATCCCCACCTGCGTATAGCTTCAAAACATTATCAAAAACCATTTCACCCCATGATCTTACAAGAGAAGCAGCACATCCAAACCATAAACGGCTTCTCAACGAGTGACTGGAAACCGTTGTTTGATCTGATCCCGGACATAGAAAAAGCCTCAGGTTTTGGAGAAATGAAAGGGGGAGAGAGAACGAAAGAGGGTGCACTTGAAATGCCGTATTGGGCCGAGTCGGAAATCGTCTCTCGGTTTAAAAAAATCGTATACGAAATGCCGATTATCATCGATTTTGATTGGGCTTCCTGGGATGAAGGCCGTGAGATGATAACCGACAAAAATGTCAATTTCGATTCCATTGACACTCCGACAAAGTGTAAACTTATCACGGCCATTGTCCGTAACGACCGGTTTTGCGAGGGAGCCTTGGCCTCGGCCTTTGAATCGGGGTTGATCTATAAGCTCTTACGGTCGATTCAAAACCAACGATAACGCTTGGCAAATCCTTTCTGCGCGGAAAAGAGGGTGTATCTAATCCGCCTTTCCGCGCCACCTTATTTAATGAGCGTCATCTTTCTGGTAAACATTTGCGTGTCGGCATTCAACCGTATCAGATACATTCCACTTGATAAACCGGAGGCATCAAAATTAATGGTATGGACACCGGCCGAGCGTTGTTCATTGGCGAGTAATGCAACGCGTTGCCCGATCATGTTAAATATTTCCAGGCGCACTTGAGTGGCTGCCGGTAAAGTAAATTCAATGATGGTACTCGGATTAAATGGATTCGGATAATTTTGACTGAGCGATATCTCATTGGGCAGTTCATTATTTCCATCAATAGAGGTCGCCAGTTCTGTGGTGAATTGCCAAATAGCACTCCATTCTCCGGTCCGGTTTACATCCGTATTGATTCCACGTACCCTCCAAAAATGTGTGGTGTTTCCTTTTAGCTCATCTGCAACCGTAACAGTGAGTTCAGAGGTAAGTGAATCGATGACCGTAATGGATGCACCTTCAAAAACCTGTAGTTGGTAAACCGTGGCGTCATCATCTGCCAGCCACTCAAAGGTTGGGGTTTGTGATTGTACGGAAGCGTTGTTATCGGGGGAAGTGAGCACGATGGGGGCGGGTCTGCCGGGACAGGTTCCCCACACCGGAGTATTTTCTGGAGAAAGAGGGCTATTTCGGGAAAAAACACCTGGCTCAGACGGGATATTGGAAACACACCATAACGAGAGATCCTGATTAAAAGAGCTGGCACTACTAAACATTCCGTTCATATTAACTACATTGGAGACGTCCCAACTACTGATATCGGCGTTAAAAGAGCTGGCAA
>JBLRWS010000161.1:0-1199 GCA_047921075.1 Balneolaceae bacterium
AAATCGTACACCATCTTCGACACCGTACCGCCGATCACGCGGCCGTAATCGTCATCCGGCAGATTGCGGGAGAGAAATACCAGCACATACCGCTGTCCGTCGGGTAGCATCACAATGCCCGAGTCGTGTTCTACGCCGGAGATGGATCCGCTCTTGGTGGCAGTAACCGCTTCATCGGGCAGAAACCGAGGAATCACATCGCGATAAAACTGATCTTTCAATATATCCATCATCTCATCATGCGCCTCCTCCCCGAGGATCTCACCGTCAGCAATGGCCTTTAGAATAATTCCCAAATCTCGGGCCGTGGTTCGGTTGCTTAACTCCCGCTCAAACGCTTTCATGTCGTACACACCGCGCAGCACAAGGATGTCATCGGCTCCGAGCTCCCGCATGCTTTGGGTGGTCTCTTCGGCACCAACCAGCTCAATCATCATGTTGGTGGCCACATTGCTGCTGTAGGTAATCATGGCGTGCATCAAGTCGTAAATGGTGGTTTGTTCGCCAATCTGATGTTCAATCGGGTCGTTGCTGTCCGGTTGGAGGTCAATCGAATACGGAGAGCCATCCACAATACTGGTAAATTCATTTTTGATGGTGATAGAGTCACGAACCGAAAACTCCCCTTGCGCAGCGCGTTTGTAAATTTCAATCATCACCGGGGTTTTCATAGTACTTGCCGCATGGAACACGGTATGCTCATTGATTCCAAACGAACGCTCCGGTTCATTCAGATCCTGAAACCAAACCGCAAACTCCCCCTCTTCCCCGGCCAGATACTCCTCTACAGACGTTTTAAGCTCGTCGAGTGTTTGCGGTTCTGTGCTGCACCCAGCTGTTAACAGCACACCCATCAAGCCAGTGATTATCCATGAAATAGCACTATTTTTCATCCTTTTGCGTCTTTGAGATCCCGTTGTTTTTATGTCATTTGTCTGACGATATGCGATCACCTACATTTTTGATGAACCATCGGTTGGCTCTGCTTTAAACAAACGAAATCCGGCAATCATGAACAACCACTGAAACAGCCATCTTTCAGGCTGCGTACGTTTTTCTGTCCTCACGCTGATGCCGCCTCCGTAAGCATCACCCGCAGAGCCGATAACCCACTATTGCCCGGCGAGCCGAGATGGCTGTACTGCTTCATCAGGGTTTCAGCGGTTAGTCCATCCGTCAGCTCCGGCTCCTCTTTCAGC
>JBLRWS010000162.1:0-1111 GCA_047921075.1 Balneolaceae bacterium
CCGGCACACCAACCCCACCCGGTACAAGCCTGTTTGACGTAAACAATCAGACAGAAATACCATGTCTTGGTCTGAATTATTTTACATGCTCACCAAACCAGTCGATTACCCGCTGCATAAAATCGAGCTGATGCGCCCGCTCCGTAAGCCCGTGCGGCTGCCGCGGATAGAGCACCAGTCCGGTGGGGATATCGAGCATCTCCAAAAACTGATGCAGCTGAATCGACTGCTCGGGGTGTACCCGATCATCGGCCAGGCCGTGTGCCACCAACAGCGGCGTATTGGCTTGATTTAGCCACGCTACGGGCGACCGCTCCCAGTTCTGGCCGGGATTGTCGAACCAGTAGAGGTCCCAGTGCACCACGCTCATCTCATGCGGAATATCGGTGGTGCCTGTGAAGGAAATCCAGTTCGAAAGCCCTGCAAACGTGATTCCGGCCGCAAACCGGTCGCTGTAACGGGTAGCCGCCCACGCCGCAAAATAGCCGCCGTAGGAGGTGCCGCTGATGCCCACTCTTTCAGGATCAATCAATCCAACCTCATCCAAGTGATCTATGGCAAGCAGCACATCCTCAAACTCCTTGCCGCCCAGATCGCGATGGTTGGCCGAGGCGAAAGCCGTTCCCCGCCCGCCGCTCCCGCGATAATTGGGTTTCAGTACCACATAGCCTTCATTGGCCAGTACGTGCGTGGGGTAGAGCGCCCGTGTATTCCAGCCGTTCATGCTGGTCCCCTCGGGTCCGCCGTGCGGCAGAATGGCCAGCGGGTATCGGACTCCCTCCTGATAATTCACCGGCTTCACGAGAATCCCTTCCATTTCAAGATCATCCGCTCCATTCCAGGTGATGGAGGTTTGTTCGCCGAGCTGACGGCCACTTAGCCACTCGTTATGGTGAGTGAGCCGGGTAAATTGTCCGCGCCGTACATCACCAACGTACACTTCAGATGGGTGATTTTTTGTATTTACTGATGCCGCAAATGAACGGTTTCGGGAATCCATGCTCACATTTCGGAATATCTCATCACCACCACCGGCAATTCTTGTTACGGTATCGCGATCAATTCGTTTGCTGTAAAGCAGCGTTGATGATCGTTCCACAGCCGTAAATGC
>JBLRWS010000163.1:0-1093 GCA_047921075.1 Balneolaceae bacterium
CCAAACCCATAATCTAAGATCTCATGATCTTCAATCACCGATCTCAGTACCTCATTAAGTAAACAGAAAACATACCATAAATACAATTAATTATGAACTGCGTGATATACTTTCCTGTGTAAAGGTATTTGATGAGTCACAAAGTCACTCCTCCTCCAACCCACTTACGATCTCCCGAAAACTATCCAAACCCGCTTCAATATTTTCCACGATCTCGGCAGCTAAAATATCCGGATCGGGGAGGTTATCTAAATCGGTCAGGCTGTCGTCTTTGATCCAGAAGATATCCATGCTGGTTTTGTCGCGGTTGGTGATCTCTTCGTAGGAGTACTTTCGCCATCGTCCGTTGGGATTCTCTTCGCTCCATGTTTCTTTTCGGTTGTGGCGGTTTTCCGGGTTGTAGAGTTCTACAAACTCTTTGAGATCCTCGAATGTGAGAGGACTTTTCTTGAGCGTATGGTGAATGTTGGTTCTGTAATCGTAATACCACACCTCTTTGGTCCACGGATCTTTGGAGGCAGGCTTGGCATCAAAAAAGACCACGTTCGCTTTTACGCCCTGGGCATAGAAAATCCCGGTAGGCAGACGAAGCACGGTATGTACATCTGCATTTTGCAGGAGTTTTTTCCGTACAGTTTCTCCCGCACCGCCTTCAAACAATACGTTATCGGGCAACACAACCGCTGCCTCTCCATGTGCTTTCAGCATGGCATTGATATGCTGTACAAAGTTGAGCTGCTTGTTGGATGATGTGGCCCAGAAATCCTGACGGTTGTAGGTCAGGGCTTCTTTGGATTGGGTGCCATCTTCGTTGGTTACGGTGATACTGCTTTTCTTCCCGAAAGGCGGATTGGCTAACACATAGTCAAACTTATCACTGGGTTCTGCGATAAGGCTATCATTCCGCACGATGGGCGGTTCGGAGTTGATATCCCCGATGTTGTGCAGGAAGAGATTCATTAAGGCCATTCGAGCCGTATTGGGTACAATCTCCCACCCTTTGAAGGTGTGATATTTTAGAAATTCCTTTTGGTCTTTGTCGAGGTCGTGGTTTTCGAGGAGGTAGTCATAAGCGGCCAGAAAGAATCCGCCG